>NZ_JACVUU010000001.1:0-473892 GCF_016516145.1 Klebsiella sp. S69
CATCGTTAACTTAAGATACAAAAGCTGTCCGGAGATGGCGGGTCAAGATCAGGTCAATACCCTGTCCATTCCCGGTATGTCTGTGTTGGCAGCAGATGCCTGTACACCGCTTTCTATTTTGATACCTGAAGCTACCGTTCGCTTTGATGTTGGGCTGCAGCGTCTGTATATGACTATTCCGCAGGTATACATGGATAGCCGGGCTCGCGGCTATATATCACCTGAATTATGGGATCCGGGCATTAATGCCGGGATACTGAATTATAGCCTGACGGGAAATAATGCTCGCAGCAAAAACGGCGTCACCAGTAATTATACTTATCTGAATCTGCAGAGCGGTCTGAATCTGGGGGCCTGGCGCCTGCGAGATAACACCACATGGAGCTACAGTTCTGGCACGGTTCATGAGAATCGTTGGGAGCATGTTAATACTTATGCAGAGCGTGACATTGTGGCGTTACGTTCACGCCTTACGCTCGGCGACCGGTATACTGACGGTGATATCTTTGACAGCATAAACTTCCGCGGCGCAAGGATTGCCTCGGACGATAATATGTTGCCGGACAGCCAGAAAGGTTTTGCCCCTGTTATCCGGGGTATCGCACGCGGCACGGCGTCAGTGTCAATCAAACAGAACGGGTATGAAATTTACCGGAGTAACGTTCCACCCGGTCCCTTTGTGATTAATGACCTGTATGCGAATGGCAGTAGCGGTGACTTGCAGGTCACCGTGAAAGAAGCTGACGGCACCACACAAGTATTCACTGTGCCTTACTCTTCAGTGCCATTGCTCCAGCGTGAAGGCCATACCCGTTATGCGCTGACCGCAGGGGATTATCGCTCAGGTAACCGACTACAGGAGCATCCGGGTTTTTTCCAGGGAACCGTGATGCGGGGCCTGGCCGGTGGATGGACCGTGTATGGCGGAACGCAACTGGCTGCCCGTTACCGGGCATTTAATGCCGGTGTCGGGAAAAATATGGGGGTCCTGGGGGCCGTATCGCTCGACATCACTCAGGCAAATTCGCAACTTCCTGATGATACTGACCACCAGGGGCAATCTCTGCGTTTTTTGTATAACAAGTCGCTGAATGAATTGGGGACAAATATTCAACTGGTGGGATATCGGTATTCCACTGAAGGATTTTTTACCCTTGCAGATACGGCATACAAACGGATGTCCGGCTATAACGTTGTCACGCAGGACGGAATTATTCAGATCAAACCCAAATTTACTGACTACTACAACCTGTCCTATAACAAGCGAGGGAAAGTCCAGCTAAGCGTGACCCAGCAGTTGGGAAGACAGTCCACTCTTTATATTAACGGTAGTCATCAGACGTATTGGGATACGAATAAATCAGACCAGCAATTACAGATTGGTCTGAATACCGTGGTGCAGGATATCACATGGGGGCTCAGCTACAGCCTGAATAAAAATGCCTGGCAGGATAACAATGATCAGATGCTGGCGCTGAATGTCAACATTCCTTTCAGTCACTGGATGCGTTCCGATAGTCAATCAGTCTGGCGACACGCCAGCGCCAGTTATAACGCGTCACATGATCTGCGTGGGCGGGCAACCAATACAGCCGGACTCTACGGTACGTTATTGGAAGATAATAATCTGAGCTACAGCGTTCAGACTGGCTACGCTGGGGGCGGGCAGGGAGCATCTTCCGGCACGGGTTATGCCGCGCTGAACTATCGCGGTGCCTATGGCAATACAAATGTGGGCTATAGCCATACCGATGGTTATCGCCAGCTTTATTACGGCCTCAGCGGTGGTGTCCTGGCTCATGCTAACGGACTCACGCTCAGCCAGCCAATGAACGATACCGTTGTTCTGGTCAAAGCGCCGGGGGCCGGTAATGTGAACATTCAGAACCAGACCGGGGTAAAAACGGACTGGCGTGGTTACGCCGTACTGCCTTATGCCTCAGATTATCGTGAAAACCGTGTTGCGCTGGATACCAACACGCTTGCCGATAATGTTGATTTAGATGAAGCCGTGGTGAGCGTTGTTCCGACGCACGGGGCAGTTGTGCGCGCCAGTTTTGAGCCCAGAGTGGGGCTGAAGGTACTGATGACTTTGTTGTTTAAAGGTAAACCGGTCCCCTTTGGTGCGGTTGTGACATCCGAAAACAATAACAGCGGAAGTATCGTTGCTGATGGTGGTCAGGTTTATCTCACCGGTTTACCGCTTACCGGCCGACTCCTGGCAAGCTGGGGGGATACACCGGATGCACAGTGTCGCGTGGATTATACATTGCCTGAGGAAAGCCGGAACAAGGCGCTCAGTGAATATCGTGCGGAATGCCGCTGAGGAGATAACATGACTGGTAAATTTAACCGGTGGTCTGCCGTTGTGCTGATATTAATGACGATGATCCCGGGTACTCTTCTGGCGGCAGACAGCACTATAACTATCAAGGGTAATATAAAAGATAATACCTGTGCCGTTGCTCCTTCATCCCAGTATATAACTGTTGACTTAATGAATAATGCGGTAAAGCAACTTTATGCTGTCGGAAAAGTCACTACACCTGAAATTCCGTTCAGCATTGAACTGGCCCCATGTGGCGCATCCGTTATTGCCGTTAAGGTCGGTTTTGTCGGGATAGCTAATGCATATAATACCAATTTGCTGGCGATAGATGCCGGAGGTACGGCGGCTTCAGGAGTTGGAATTCAAATCCTGGACAGTGATAAAAATCAGATTGCAATAAATGCGGATAGCAGCGCCCTGAGCTGGACCCCGCTGACGGCAAATACATCGAACACGCTTAATTTTTATGCGCGATTAATGGCATCAAATATGCCTGTCGTTGCAGGATTAACGAACAGTACAGCAACATTTACTCTGGAATACCAGTAAGCTGAGGTAATTATGCAGAGTGTGAAAATAAAAAATAGTCTTTTAGTTGCATTTCTTTTTGCATTTGTTAGCCCTGTATTTTCTGCTGATGTAACTATTACGGTCAACGGTAGCGTTGTGGCTAAACCCTGCACGGTGTCAACATCGGATGTCACTGTCTATTTAGGGGACTTGTATACGTTTAATTTATTATCAGCAGGTTCGTCTTCAGCGTGGCATGAAGTTTCACTCAATCTGACAAATTGTCCCGTTGGAACATCCGCAGTAACCGCAACTTTTTCCGGTAATGCTGACGCTACGGGATATTATAAAAATTTGGGAACCGCGACCAATATCCAGCTGCAGCTGCAAGATTCTTCAGGTAATGATTTGAATAATGGTACGAAAACACAAGTGTCAGTTGATGATTCAACTTTATCTGCCAACTTTCCTCTACAGGTGAGGGCTCTATCCGTGAATGGTGGAGCTACGCAGGGAAGTATTGAATCTGTAATTAGTGTGACTTATACATATCAGTGAGGGGAAAATGCATTTAATATATTTCATGAGAGTTTTTATTATTGCATCAGTAGCCCAGCTGACATGGATTAATTGTGCCAGCGCATTTACCTGTTATGATGCTACAGGAAATACACTTAACAGTGGTGCAGTGACGGCTACAGCGAATGTGTATGTAAACCTTCAGCCGAGTGTAGCGGTAGGGCAAAACTTGGTTGTCGACCTTTCGTCTTCTATTTTTTGTCGTAATGATAATCCGAATACACGAAATGATAATGTCAGCATGCTGAAGGGATCGGCATATGGTGGAGTATTAACAAACTTTACCGGTACAATGAGATATTATGGTTCGAGCTATCCTTTTCCTCTAAATTCAGCTACCGGTACACATAATTTTACATCGGGAAGTTATACTCCGTGGAACACTCAGCTTTACTTGACACCTCTGACCTCAGCTGCCTCGGCTGCCGGAGGGATAGCGATCGAAAGCGGGACGATGTTTGCCTCTCTTGTCATGTATCAAGTAGGCTCTGATAAAACCAATGGTGGCAATGTCAGAACAGCAACTTTTACCTGGAATCTGTACGCCAATAATAGCGTTGTAGTTCCAACGGGTGGCTGCGATGTATCAGCACGCAACGTTGCAGTGACTCTCCCTGAGTATCCTGGAAGTGCGGTTGCTGTACCTCTGACAGTTCACTGTGGTTCTAACCAGAGTCTTTCTTTTTATCTATCTGGCAATACCGCAACCAGCAACGATATATTTCTCAATACCTATTCTGGAACCAGTACTGCTTCTGGGGTTGGTATACAATTGCTCCGCAATGGAAACGCCATACCAGCAAACCAGAATGTTTCTTTGGGGACTGTTGGCACCTCATCGGTAAGTTTGGGACTGACGGCAAATTATGCTCGTACATCTGGTCAGGTTATAGCCGGTGGTGTTCAATCAATTATTGGCGTAAATTTTGTTTATGATTAAGCAAACAAAAGTAGAATATTCTGTTGCTTATATTGTTTCCCCTTGCGCTATGGCGGCGGCAGGCCTGAAGGAATTGATAAGTAATCAAGGGGTTGCGACTAAAGTTATATTACTTAACGATGCGAGTGTTGATACTACCCATTCTGAGGATGATGACGTAATTGATACTTCTGGTTTGTATGTATTTTATATACCTAAGGAATCTTTTTATTTCCTTTTGATGTTGATCTACATAGCTGAGAGAATAAAAAAAGTTCATCCAGATACTGATTTCGTTTTCATTAGTGGTGTGTCGTGTTCCTGGCTTCATCAAAATATACTGCAAATGGCTGGTGGGGAAAAATTTGTTTTTAGTGCGAAGATTATCTCCTCAAAATTGAGTGTAAAACGGCTGGAACAATATTTTACTCGAGTGAGAGAGAACCTACCTTTCACCTCAAGAGATCGTTTCACTGTTAACAGAAGAGGAATGAGTAATGAAGGACTAACCCCACGCGAAACTGAAGTCCTTCTTGACCTGTTCAGCGGTACTGATACCGCGCTTGTTGAAAGAAACAGAAATGTAGCATCTAAAACTTTATACAATCAGAGAAAATCAGGGCTTAGGAAAATGGTTGAGAATTCTGCTGAACTTGCCGGGAAACTTCCGGGGGCATCAAAAAGATGGAAGGCAAGATTGGCTCAAACGGAAATGTCTTCTTATGAAAAAGACTTCGTGACCGGTATAGAGATGCAGGAAGTTTATCAGGTTTATCAGCCAATAATAAATATATCACGGGAAATTTGTGGCTTCGAAATACTCACTCGCTGGCGTCAAAAAGGGTATGTAATCCCCCCGAATGAATTCATTCCTGATCTTAAATCTGAAAGCGTCCTGTTGCTACTTACCGCTATGAGCCTCAAAAATGCCATCGATGGAATAAATAGGTATGAGGGGGATTATTTTTTTTCTATTAATATACATCCAGATTTGATTGGCTGCCCTGGTCTGGTTAACATGTGTATAGAAGCTTGTCGTCAGTTGAAAGATACTCGATGGAAAAGTCAGCTTGTACTTGAATTTTCTGAAAAATCAGATTTTTATACATCACGTGATGTAGAGAATAATCTTAATATGCTAAGTGGAATGGGCATGATTCTTTTTTTGGATGACTGTTTTTCTGAAGGAAGTGTTTTTTTTCCTGTCAGAAAATTTTCTTTTAATGGGTATAAACTGGATAAAAGCATCATTGATGATGTTTTAACAAGTAAAGATGATATAGCGTTAATTACGTCTCTATCAGGATATTGCTCGCTGACAGGAAGGCGATGTATTGCTGAAGGTGTGGAAGATGTTTTTACTTTCGAAAAGTTGAAGCGGCTTGGTATCGAACTTTTTCAGGGTTATTTCTTTCATCAACCAGCGAGCGAAGAGGAATTGGCTGCTCTGGTATTGAAATCTAAACCAATTTAAATAAAAGTGACAATGAACATAATTTATTTATAATAAATGTTGATATGATTTAAAAATGATAAAATTAACGGACTACTCAGGCAAAACCGTAATAGTCAGAATAACGGAAATAAGAATGGTTCAGAGCCATGGCGACAAATCACTTGTTTTTATAAAAGACATTCATGAGCCTATAAAAGTTAATCATAGACTTGAAGAGATTGAAGGATTGATTCAGACGCAGAATTCAATAATGAATCTGGATGATAAATTCTGAAAATTAGTGCCAGATAACTGGCACTAATTTTTTTGTATAGCGAATGAAAGTGTTATTTCAGAATCTATATTTATTTATTCAGTTCGCTTTGTGCTTCAATGAGCTCACTTTTAGCCTCCTGAAGTTTTTTCTCTTTTTTATTTATCTTATCAGCGTTACCAGTTTCTTTAGCTTGATTAAGTTCAGTCATTCTTTCGGTAACTTTTCTCTCTTTTTCAGAAATTTTATTTTTTCGTTCCTGGGTCAATTTTTCATCAGTACAGTTTTGACGTAATTCGCTCAGGGCTTTTTCCAGACCCGATATCCGGTGTTTATTACCGTGCTGAGTTGCATAGTCAATTTGCTGTTGGATTTGCTGTTCTTTAGCTACACAACCTTTTAATTCACTTGCAGCATACGTGCTGAAAGACGAAAAAGCGCCGATGAATGTCAGGCAGGTTAGTACTGTTCTTAGTTTTTTCATAGTATATCCTTAATTGAATTAATAAATAATGACGTCTTTGTCAAAGACTATATTTAATTATAAATCATCATCAATTTCAATATATTGATTGGTCGTTTTGTCCTAAATAGGATGAATCCTATCAAGATTTTTAATTATTGGAAATGATAGAAGTGCAATACTGCTTAAGTATCATGTGATAACTTAAGATATGAAAAGACATTATATAACCATCATGTTATAATTATGACTCTTGGTAAAGGACTACAATATGCAAGCATTGCTTTCATCGTGTGCGCTAGTCGCAATATCTTTCTCGGTACTTATCTTCTTTTATGCTTTCTGGTTATTTTTTACAGAAGGGGATATGCCTTTTGTAAATATACTCGTTGCTCTTGCCTTGATCATTATTGCTTTTTATTGTCTTGTCTGGTATACGCTCATTATACTCAAGAGTGATGGTATTGATTTATCAATTTTTTAGCCTTTTTAGGATTTTCAGCTATTTACTATAAAGTAGACATGCTTTTTGTTATTTTTTCCACCTCACCTTCATCATTAATAATTTTGAATAGAATGGTATTGGTGTTTTTTATTGGTTCAGCTGTAATCGGTGTAAGTGAAAAAAAACTCTCCGAAAATGGCTTTATCATCAGATCCAAATCGGCAGTTGCTTTATAATTTCTTCCCTGGGTGTTAACAATAATTCCATTATAAGATAAGACATAACCGCTATTATTAAGGCAAATCAAGGATAAATGAGTATCCTGCTTGAGTGAGCATGATACTGAATTTCCTGCATCATTAACGCTACCAGTAAGATTTTTTGGGCGATAAATAAGCTTTAGTTGTGTTTTCATTGACATTAGTAAGTATTTATCAATTCCAGGTATTTCTTTGATGGCTGGAACTTCATAAATATTTATCCAATAGAGGCTTTCTCTATCTGTTGGTAATTTTTGGCCATTAAATATAACTCTAACTGATTTTATTTCATTAGGGCGTAAATTAAATATTGGAGGAATCAGAACAAATGGTGATGAAGCGCTCTGCTTGAAATTGTTAACCTCGCCTGAATCCACCCATGTCTGGACAAATGTTGGATATGGATTAATATTCATGATATTAACGCTTTGAGTGCTATCGCCTTCATGGTAAATCACTCTGGTTTTTTCAATCAACATCCCCGCATGGCTAATTGGCGTAAGCAGGAACAGTATTATTAATATTGTTTTACCCATCACTGAACCCTCACCCAGATGTAAGCTTTAGCGCTGACTTTTCCCGCAGTCACCGTTTGGCCAGGTATTTTCTTCAATGTAGCAGTGAATACAGAATTATAACTGGTGTACCCTGACGCCGCACTACCAATAGATGATGCACCGTTTAAAACAGAATACCAACCCACATCATTACCGCTTGGGCAACCGAGTGAAGTACACACTCCCCATCCTAAGAAATTCATCGCTGTGCCGGTTGAGGTATTGCTTAGGGCAATACCCACGCCAGTTGCAATTGTAGAATTAGTCCCATAGCCATCTGAAAGTAAATAACTGACACCGCCTGATGCGTTTACCAGCCCAAGTTCCTTTGCCGTTAAATAACTTTCATAGGGCACTTGCAGTCCTAATGCTGTACTACCGGAGGAAATTCCGGAGACCGCGGCATTATCACACTCAATAGACACAGTGAAATTTGCCTGTGATGTTCCACCGTTATTGAGTGATTGAATGCTAATTGTAGGCAGCAGTACTAAAGGCGTTACATTGCGGGCCACGCAGGTAGATGTATGGGTCAGAGTAGATATAGGTGACGTTCCCATTCCCATTGCGATCCAACGTCCTGTCCCCCATGTGGTGTAGTTATCGGCAGAATCGGAACCGATAGGATCGCTAGCAATACCCGGTCCTTTGAAAGTGACATAGCCATTTGGTTGTATGCAGGTATAGCTAGACGTGCCTGTTGGTGACGCCATTCCTGAATAAGGGGAGCTGGCAACATAACCACCGCAGTAGTTACTTTTCCCCTGCCCTGGCAGTTTGCTTATTCTGATAAGATCTGCGCGAATAGCGCTAAAATCTTTAACACGAATTTGTATTTTGTTACCCACTGTTGCGTAGCTAGTAATAGGATATTGCTGCCAGTAGCGAGTAAATGGAAGTCCTGAATTAATATGTGTTAATTTTATACCTACGTAGGGGAAATAGGTGGCAAAATAGTTCTCATGGGAATCATCCTTACCCAGATCGAAGTATCCACCGACACGATCGTCACCGTTTGTTGCGAAAACTTCATAGATATTTCCTGCGTCAGTTGCGTCGCATTCATATAAAACAAGATCTCCAGCTCCACTACTGCTATACCTAACTGCAGTAGTAATACTGAATACCGTACTCGCTAATGGCGTGCCAACGGGTTGAAGGTAGCTGCTGGTAATGTTGACGTTGCCGAGGCCAATCCCCACACCACAACTATCGCAGCCAGCATCGATAGATGACTTTCGCGTACAGGTTGCATGAGCCTGAGTGAATGAAAGTAACCCGAGCAGCATCAATAATGTCAATATAAATGATTTTGAGCGAATCATTATTTACATTCTCCCTGTGTTTTTATTATTGGATCGTCTTTATCTGCATCTGAAATACGGTAATGTAAATTGCAGGAATAGTTATTCCCCCATTTCACGATTAAATTGTCTTCAAGTTTATCATTACGTACCCATGCTTGATTATTTTGTCCGACGGTTCCGACAGGATTGTCCTTATTATTATAAACGGTGGCGCCTAACGGCAGCGGTTTATTATAGTTGATATTTATTAACATCGGGTAACCATGCAAGATGCTGAACTTGACTCTTACCATTGCTCCGACCATCGGTGCGATACGCTGGCTTCCTGAAACAATCTCTGCGTTTTTATTGATTTCAGACGAATCAAGGGCAACGTTATTATACTGATAAGGCGCAATAGAAGGACTCAATGCAAAGCCAAATCTGTCGACGGTCGTATTTTGGCTACCGACAACCTTCGCGCCCTGAGCACCTTTTGCTTCAATTAAGGCAAATGTATCTCCCAGGTATGGGCCAAGAGTCACTCCATCTTTGTGAAGAACGATTGCTCCTTGCAGTCCTGCTGAGCCTTGAGAATAACTTTTCGCGTGGGAAAGCGTTCCCTGAACCGAACCGAAGGAAGTCGAGGTTTGTAATGTCCCGCCAACGGATTGATTATTAGCGTAATCATGTGCATAGGTCAGACCATAGTTAATTGGTTGGTTTGTGCTCATTAAACCTGACAAAGTGGATTGTAGCGTAGATCCTACTCCGTTTTGCTGGGTGTAAGTACTACTAAGAGTATTTTGTTGATTTCGTCCAAGGGGGATGGAAATAGAGACTGAACTTAACGTTTGCTGAGTGGATGAATAATAGTTATTGATATAGTTATCGTAGCCAATGCCACCATCAATGTAATTATTTCGGGCTTCACTGTAGCGGGTTCGTGCAATAGAAGCATTGAAAGAAATACCATTGGCGAATTGTTTGTTGTATCCAAACTGGTATTGTCTGTCATTGCTTCGGCCATCCCGATACGCTTGTGTCGAGCCTGATACCCATAGACTTCCCAATATATCCATATCCTGAGTTACGGAGATTTCAAATCGGGAGGATTGGTTTAAAGTTGTTGATGTCCAGTTGAGATTATTCTCGGTCCAGGCTTTACGCAGGCCTAAAACATCGGACAGATCTCGATAGCCTGCTGTTGAGTAGCGGTAACCGGCAATAGCAATTGTTGTATTGGTTGGCACAATCCGTTTGCTGTAACTTGCATGGAACATCCAGCCTGTTTGATCGCCATCTGGCAAGTTTGCTTGCGAAAAGGTGGTATCAAGCCCGAATGCACCTAATTCAGAGGAGTACACGCCTCCCATCACCCCGGAGAGATAACCTTCAGCGATACGACTACCAAAATTCGTCGTAATATTGTTGCTAAGACCGTACTGTACGGTTAATTCAGCAAATGGATCGCTATCGCCAACGTAGCGAGAATGACCGGCTATGGCGGAATATTTATACATTCCTTCTCGCACAGATTCTGGTCCTGCTGCATAGGGGACCGTAAATACATTCACTGAACCATCAGCTTCCTTTATCGTGACGGATAGATCGCCTGAGTATGACACGGGATAAAGATCATTAATCTCGAAGTTACCAGGTGGTACGGTGCTTTCATAGATTACAGCCTTCCCCTGACTAATAGTGACTTTGGCATTACTTTTGGCAACTCCCCTGATAATCGGTGCATAGCCTTGTTGTGACTGTGGCAGCATGCGGTCATCGGAGGATAGAGATATTCCCCTAAAGGCAAAGCCTGAGAAAAAACTACCGCTGGTGTAGTTATCACCGACAATCAAATTACTTTTTATGGGTAAAATTGCCCGCTGCAGATATGCGCGGTTTGTTGACCACTGCGTTGTACCGGGATCGCTGTGTGACCATGTTCCTTGTTGATGTAGCTGCCATCTACCAAAGTTTATAGCGTTATTTAAGCCTACCCAAGTAGATTTGTAACTACCGGAACCCGCTTCAGTGAAACGAGAATAATATTGATTGATGCTGTAGTTAGATAGCAGCATAGTTTCACCGTCATCTAAATCATCAGGTGAAACGTAGCCCCTGGGCTCTTTTGCCAGAACAATTTCTGGCAGACCGATCTCGACCAACATTTTTCGCATATCAGTGTTGATAGATACGTTGGGAACAATGTCAGGTAAAAAGTTACATTCACCGAGTTCTTGTTTTATCTTGTTTTTCAATGGAATGAGCTGTATCTGTTTTCTTGAAAAACAGGGTTGCGTTGAACCATTGTGTATCTTAAAAACAATATTATCATGAAATAAAAAAAGACCATTTAGCTGCACATCTACCGAATAATTACCGGGTTTGATTTTATCAGTAGATACGTAGTTGATAACGTCATCAACAGGCAGGCCACTTCCTTTCAGAAGGGTCGTATCGAATACATAGCCACTGCTATTATCATTAGAATTTGCCCTACTTGAATCAGCATAGGCAAAGATTGGCAATATTAAAAATACCAATATTGATGCTGTTTTACCCGGCATGTATTTCATAAATAAATTATTATTCTTTAAGTTTATGTTTTTGAACAACGCCGTAGTCATTGATATAACTAACGCTGATGCTTTTCTGTACCTGGGTATTATTACAGTTAGTCGGCAACGAAAATGTTGAGTTTGGTGCAATCATTTGCATCGGTATCTCTTTATTTGCCGAGCCAAAGGTTGTAGTTAGCGAGATACTATTTAAATAATATGGAGACTGGTTGCTAATAATCAGACTACATCCGTGAGAGTCGTTCGTGATTTTATAATTAACAAAATCGAACATCTGCTCATAGGAGATTGGCAAGTTGTCGGGACGCAAGAAAATCTTGACAACACTGTTAACAATAAGTACCAGTTTATTCTTGTTACGTTCATCTTCAAGTATAGAAGGTACTTGGGTAAAATGCAGGTAGAAAATTTGTTCTTTCGACAGTTTCTTCTGTGCGTTTGTGTAGATAAGACTAATGATTTGATCTTGATGAGGGTTTATTTTGAATACTGCCGGGGAAATAGCAAAAGGACTCTCTCCAGCTTCTGATGCCGTAGTATTTTCGGCCGCGGATACCCACGTCTGAACAATATATGGAAAGCTATCGTTGTTGGTAAAGGTTACCGGTTTTTGAGATTTTGATGCATCATAGATGACACGGTTTCCTTGCATGACAACACTTGCTTCAACTGAGAAGCAAAAGGTACATATGAATGGAAGCAGGTATTTTATCATCATAGTCTTCTTTAAAGGCACACATTATGTGTGCCTTTTTGTTTATTATTGGTATGAAATGGAGTACTGCGCAGATGCAACAACTTTACCAGCAGTAACACCCGTTGATTCGGCGTAGTATCTGGCCGTCAGTTCCTGAGAACCCGTCGTACTACTTTCCGCTTTGGTAAACGCAGTTGTCGTTACCGTAGAACCGTTGACAAATGAAAGCGGGGTGGAACCATCACTGTCGACAATTTGGATGGATACATTGTTTGCGGCAGGTGAAGTTGCTGTGTTACCTAAATTTCCAGCTGCTGTCACGTTATTGCCAGCAAAGACGGTTTTGATGGTGGCCGCACTTGAGGCACAATCCGTCACGTTCACCGTAAATTTTGTATCACCAGCTGTTTTTGCCGCAGTGTCAAGATCTGCGGTTGATACCGTTGGTAACAACACGATAGGTGCCGTTGAGTTGCCATTTATATTAACCGTACAGGTCTGCGCATTAACTTCGCCCTGAAACTGAACGGTGTTATTGGATGCAGCTAAAGCTGATGTGGTTAATATCGCTAGTGGGATAGCTAACAGTTTGACTTTCATAGAATTTCCTTTTGTTTTCCTGACAGGTGTACTTTGCAGTTATTTACAGTTCGAGCATTATTAAAAAGTGAGTGAATTAATATTGAGTGAGTGCGGTTAGTCTATGGAAAACCTGAATAACATATGATATTTGGTCCTTCTATAGCCTGCGGTACTGCTATTTAAATTATTAAAATCATTATGGTTATTAAAGTCTTTTAAATCAACTACTTACAATTATTTTTATGACGATGAATCTACACGAAAAATTAGCTTTTTCCTTATGAATTGAAACGCTTAAAACCAATCTTTATAAATAATGCGGTCCATTATATGTTGCAAAATTGGTTACTTTAATTTTTTTGATGTTTTTTTTATAAAATCAGATTCTTCCCAAAAGAATCAGCAAGCCGCTCTTCTTTGGGAAGAATCCTAAAAAACGTGAATGTCACTATAAAATTTGTTATTTTTATTTTGTTGCACATAATGGTCAGAGGTTGTGCGATTGAGTGCAAATAACTAACAATGTTGTGATTCTTGTATTCTCCTTGTTTTAATCTTGCTTTTGTCGGTCAGGAATGTAATGAAAATTACACTCATTCGTGACGCGATGAATATCTTTGTATTCCAGAGAGGTAATCCCCACCTAGGCAGGGATGGATCTTTTTTTGTATTTTGATGGCTGGCCTGGATTTCTATAATTAATGTAAAGGAGGGTTTATTATCTTTTTTGTAAGTAAATAAAATGAAATTAAATGTTAATTTTTTATTTTTAGTGACATAGAAATCATCATTAATTTAGAGTTTTTGATGAATCTATTCCAATGGGGATATTATCTGTAAATTAATTTTTCGTAATTTCTCACTTGTGTTTTCCTTGGGGGAAGTCAATGGAATATTATGTTTTTTATTTTTGTCATGATATTTTCATTTAAATGTATCGATTCAGTTACAAAATATTTATTTTGATATGACTAATTTTTATAGGAATGTTTCTTATAAAGCAAATTATGAGGCAAGGATGTGTGCTAAAGATATAAAATATGTCCGGAATAGACATTTTGATTATATTTTATCCCCTTGTGTAATGACTACCTGCGGGTTGCTTGGTATGCTTGATAATCCGAGGGATGTTACTATATTAGATGTAGAAAAACAGAATGATGCACAATTATTAGAAATTGGTAAGGATGAGCGCATAGTCGTATTTATTCCTGATGAACCCTATTTGATGCTATCAACTTTAAAATATTTAGTGTCTCTAATGAATAACTCCAGGTATATGTTTTGGGTTCTGATTCTTAGCCGGATTCCATCATTCTGGATTTGGAATGTGATCAAATCGCAAGTGGTGAAAAGTAAAATATCACATTCTTCTATCCATATTGCACCATCGGATCTCTCATGTGAAAAGCTCTCTGAGATTTTACTGCCCGAAAGGACTCTGTGTCCACTCATACAAGATGTTGCCGTTTTCGAAGACCTTTTTCTTGGAAAAGATGAGGGGATATTAAATCAAAGTAAGAAAGATGGATTATCTAAAAAAGAGTTACAAGTTATGTCTAGTGCTTTTAATGGAGATAGCGTTACCTCACAGGCTGATCTGCTTGGAGTAAGTAAAAAAACAGTCTATAACCAGAGATTATCTGGGATAAAGAAAATGGTGGGGATAGTCCCCTTTCTGTTTTGGAGTTTTCGTGAAAAATCTGAGATGCAGATCGAGGGTATCAAAATGTTGAACGCACTGACGCCATTTGAGCGAGAGTTTGCGCATGCATTATATTGCAATGAGTTATTTGTTGTATTACAGCCTATAACTAAGGGCACGGATGAATTAGAGGGATTTGAGGTTCTGATAAGATGGTATAGTAACGGTCAGGTTCTGATGCCAGTCGATTTTCTCCCAAAATTGCACTCTACTTATGTTTGGATAATACTCACGGCTTTTTTAATACAAAAAACGGTGAGCTATATTAACTTTTATAAAGGGAAATATTTTTTCTCCATTAATGTTGCATCCAGTACCATCGATAATGAGGGGCTCGTACGCATGCTGGAAAAGGCAAAAAAGAAGTTGCTCTCTCCAGACTGGACAGAAAAATTCGTATTGGAAATTAATGAAAAGAACGATCTATACCAAAATGAACAAGCTATTAAAAACCTGTCTTATTTACAAAAACTAGGATTTTTCATTATCCTTGATGATTGTTTTTCATCTAATAGCGTTATTTTCCCAGTTCGGAAATTTCAATTTAATGGTTACAAACTGGATATGAGTGTTGTTGACGCTATGAGTCAGGATGTGGAAGCTATTGCTTTAGTGAAAAGCCTCTCATATTACTGCAAGTTGACCAACCGGTATTGTGTTGCTGAAGGGGTCGACGAGGCGGGGAAGGTTACGATTTTGAGTGATGCCGGTATATCCTGCTATCAGGGAAACCTGATATCTGAACCTATTAATGAAAACGATTTACAGGATTTCATTAGCAGATTTAATCGATAAACATCACATACTTTTCGTCCTCGGCAAAGGATCAATGCAACTGCAAGGGTCCTTTGTTTGCCTAAACGATGTTGCCTGCATGCCGATTGTTTAAGTGATAATGCTGGTGTTATTAACATGAAATCTTTTCTTGAACCGGTTACAGGGAACTGAAACATGAGTGCTTGAAAGCGAGTTCTGTCATATGTCCTGATGGATAAAAATCATATTAGAAGGTGGTATTGGATATCGGCGGATTCATGGACAATTTCACAGAGATAAGCGATGACTCACCGACTCTTATAGGTGAATAAAAGGCGAAGCATTAATCTCAATGAATTGATTAATAATGATTTTTAAGTGATGGTGCCGATAATAGGAGTCGAACCTACGACCTTCGCATTACGAATGCGCTGCTCTACCAACTGAGCTATATCGGCCCTGCAAGACGTGCTGACGAGCGTAAGCACGGGATAGAAGGTTAAAACTAAGTGGGTGATGCGTCAATGCCCTTGTGAATCAAACGGCTACTTTTGCATCACCCAATGCGCATTAAGCACGAATGGTATCGTCGCCGAAACCAATCCACTTATAGGTCGTCAGGGCTTCCAGCCCCATCGGGCCGCGCGCGTGCAGCTTCTGGGTGCTGACCGCCACTTCCGCGCCGAGGCCGAACTGGCCGCCGTCGGTAAAGCGGGTAGAAGCGTTGACGTACACTGCCGAGGAGTCCACCTCGTTGATAAAGCGGTTCGCGTTGCCCAGGGTGCGCGTCAGGATGGCGTCGGAATGCTGAGTACCGTGCTCGCGAATATGCGCTACCGCTTCATCCTGATCGGCCACCACCTTCACGTTCAGATCCAGCGACAGGTACTCATTGTCATACTGCTCCGCTTTCACCGGCTCTACGCTGGCCGGGCCGTTTTGCAGCGCGGGCAGGGAGGCCGCATCGGCGTGCAGGCTGACGCCGCTTTCCGCCATCTGCTTGCTCAGCGCGGGCAAGAAGCGTTCGGCGATATCCTGATGTACCAGCAGCGTTTCGACCGAGTTACAGGCGCTCGGGCGCTGCACTTTGGCGTTAACGATCACTTTCAGCGCTTCGGCAACGTCAGCGGAGTGGTCGATATAAATATGGCAAACGCCGATCCCGCCGGTGATCACCGGAATCGTCGACTGTTCGCGGCACAGCTTATGCAAACCTGCGCCGCCGCGCGGGATCAGCATATCGATATACTTATCCATCTTCAGCATCTCGCCGACCAGCGCCCGATCCGGACTCTCAATCGCCTGGACGGTGGCTGCCGGTAAGCCGCACTCCTGCAGCGCCTGCTGAATCACTTTCACCGTGGCGGCATTGGTGCGCCAGGTCTCTTTGCCGCCGCGCAGAATCGCCGCGTTGCCGGTTTTCAGGCACAGAGAGGCGACGTCGACGGTCACGTTCGGGCGCGCTTCGTAAATCACGCCGACCACGCCCAGCGGCACGCGGCGGCGCTCAATGCGCAGGCCGCTGTCCAGCAGGCCGCCGTCGATCACCTGACCAACCGGGTCCGCCAGGTTGCAGACCTGACGAACATCGTGAGCAATCCCGCTCAGGCGCGCCGGGTTAAGCGCCAGGCGATCGAGCAGCGCCTCGCTCAAACCGTTAGCGCGCGCTTCCGCCAGATCCTCAGCGTTAGCCCGCAGGATCGCGTCGGTCTGCGCTTCAAGATAGTCGGCAATCTTTTCCAGCACCTGGTTTTTTTCGCGGCTTGAAAGCTGCGCGAGTTTGTACGAGGCCGCTTTGGCAGCAATGCCCATTTGTTCCAGCATTTTCAGCTCCTTAACGGATAATCATGTCGTCACGGTGGACGGCGACCGGGCCATATTCATAGCCCAGAATGGCATCGATCTGCTGCGAGTGCTGCCCGGCGATACGGCGCAGCGCATCGCTGTTATAGCGGCTGACGCCGTGGGCGATATCGCGGCCTTCAAGGCTGCGGATGCGGATCACTTCGCCGCGCGAGAAGTTGCCGGTGATGGTTTTAATCCCTTTCGGCAGCAGGGAACTGCCGCGTTCAAGAATTGCCTGGGTCGCACCGGCGTCAACGGTAATTTCGCCCGCCGGCGGCGCGCCGAAAATCCAGCGTTTGCGGTTTTCCAGCGGCGACTCCTGGGCGTGGAAGCGGGTGCCTACGGAAACCCCCTCCATCACGTCGCCAATCACGCCAGGGCGGCTACCGGCGGCAATGATCGTATCAATACCCGCGCGGCAGGCGACGTCGGCGGCCTGCAGCTTGGTGCCCATACCGCCGGTACCTAAACCCGACACGCTATCGCCCGCGATAGCGCGCAGGGCGTCATCAATGCCGTAAACGTCTTTAATCAGCTCGGCCTGCGGGTTGTTGCGCGGGTCGGCGGTGAACAGCCCCTGCTGATCGGTCAGCAGCAGCAGTTTATCGGCGCCCGCGAGAATTGCCGCCAGCGCCGAAAGATTATCGTTATCGCCGACTTTAATTTCAGCGGTCGCCACGGCGTCATTTTCATTAATGACCGGCACGATATTGTTATCCAGCAGCGCGCGCAGGGTATCGCGGGCGTTGAGGAAGCGTTCGCGGTCTTCCATATCGGCGCGGGTCAGCAGCATCTGGCCAACGTGAATGCCATAAATAGAAAAAAGCTGTTCCCACAGCTGGATAAGACGGCTCTGGCCGACAGCTGCCAGCAGCTGTTTCGACGCAATGGTCGCGGGCAGTTCCGGGTAGCCGAGGTGCTCACGTCCGGCGGCTATCGCCCCGGAGGTGACGATCACAATTCGATGACCCATCGCGTGCAGCTGCGCGCACTGACGCACTAATTCAACGATATGGGCGCGGTTCAGGCGGCGGGATCCGCCCGTTAAAACACTGGTGCCCAGTTTTACCACCAGCGTCTGGCTATCACTCATGATTCTCTGCCGTTCAAAAAGGAGTTTCGATATCGAGTTGATGTTGTAACAGGAGTGAGCCCGCTTGCCAACACCTGGCGTGGTGGACGAACCACTTCATTGCGCGGATCGGGCATTCTGGCGAGAAAATATGACACATTCATGACGGAAATAATTTAATACTCTTTTTAAGTAAAAGTTCCATGTTGTCATAAATTTTTAATATTAGAGCGTTAAAAAACCTGCAGTTTTTGACAGGGCTTCCGCCCGGAATTGATTAGCGCGTATAAATAAATTACCAGGACTGAATAATGAAAAAGAGCTCACTGGCATTAATGATGATGGGTCTTATTGCTTCTTCGGCTACCCAGGCGGCAGAAGTTTATAATAAAAACGGCAATAAACTGGACGTCTACGGCAAAGTCAAAGCGATGCACTATATGAGCGACTATGACAGCAAAGATGGCGATCAGACTTACGTTCGTTTCGGCATTAAAGGTGAAACGCAGATTAACGACGATCTGACCGGCTACGGCCGTTGGGAATCGGAGTTCTCCGGCAACAAAACCGAAAGCGACTCCACGCAGAAAACGCGTCTGGCGTTCGCCGGGGTGAAAGTGAAAAACTACGGCTCATTCGACTATGGTCGTAACCTCGGCGCGCTGTACGACGTCGAAGCCTGGACCGATATGTTCCCGGAATTCGGCGGCGACTCTTCCGCGCAGACCGATAACTTTATGACCAAACGCGCCAGCGGCCTGGCCACCTGGCGCAACACCGATTTCTTCGGCGTGGTAGATGGCCTGAATCTGACCCTGCAATATCAGGGCAAAAACGAAGGTCGCGACGCGAAGAAACAGAACGGCGACGGTTTCGGTACCGCCCTAAGCTACGACTTCGGCGGCAGCGACTTCGCCGTCAGCGCGGCCTATACCAGCTCCGATCGCACGAACGACCAGAACCTGCTGTCTCGCGGTACGGGTAAAAAAGCGGAAGCCTGGGCAACCGGCCTGAAATATGACGCCAACAATATTTACCTGGCGACCATGTACTCAGAAACCCGCAAAATGACGCCAATCAGCGGCGGTTTTGCCAATAAAGCGCAGAACTTCGAAGCCGTGGCGCAGTACCAGTTCGATTTCGGGCTGCGTCCGTCCCTGGGCTACGTGCTGTCAAAAGGCAAGGATATTGAAGGCGTAGGCAGCGAAGATCTGGTCAACTATATTGACGTTGGCGTGACGTATTACTTCAACAAAAATATGAATGCCTTTGTGGATTACAAAATCAACCAGCTGAAGAGCGATAATAAGCTCGGCATTAACGATGATGATATCGTTGCTGTCGGTATGACCTATCAGTTCTGATAAGTTAACAGCTAACAGACAACAAAGCCGCCGTGGTGACAGGGCGGCTTTGTTATGAGTGATTAACGATTTTTTGCCAGATGCAGATTATCGTTATTCATGGTTATCTGGGCGTTATATTCCTTCGGCAGGCGGCGAGCCTGGTAGAATACCGATTGCCAGTATGGATTATCCAGCGAAGAGCGCATCACGCCCTGGCTGGTGGAGGCATGAAGAAAATTACGGTCGGTATCATAGAAACCGACGTGCATGCCGCCTTTAATACGGAAGAAGACTAAATCTCCCGGCCGCAGCTGCCGCGGGCTCACGCGCTCGCCCATATGCAGAAGCTCGCGCGTCGTAATGCGCTCCATCGGCAGGTTGAAGCGATCTTTGAGCGTGCGCCAGACAAACCCGGAGCAGTCGACGCCGCTTTGCTCCGTCCCGCCCCATTCGTAGGGCGTTCCCTCCCAGGTATGCATTTGATCGTGCAGCGCGGCGATCACCGGGATCAGATCGTCTGAACCTCCGTCGATGGTCGAGTGACTACTCTGGGCGGCGGTTTTATGCGGTTTCGATGAGGATGAACATCCCGCCAAAAGCAAAAAAGGAACAAACAGTAGCGCGTGAGAGAGTCTGGGCTTCATATCATTGTTTTTCGTCACTGAAAACGGGCCGTGATATTTTATAGCCGATTCGCTACGGCCTCAGAATGACCAAACGCAAAATTTACGAAACCTTACGTAATTAATAGGGGCAGGATCGTGTAGTGAAAATAACGCGCATTATTTAACGCCAACCTGAACTTATCGTATTAATAATTTTTTTCTCCGTGAAACAATATTTCACAAATATTCGCGTGTGACGCAACCGGGCAGATTCACTTCAAGGTGAAAGATCCTCATCATCCCGCCATTGCGCCGCCAGGCTCCCCTCCAGTACTTTTGAGGGATAAAAGAGAGAGTGGGGCGGGCTAATGCATCTGGATTTTCGCCAACTGCGCAACTTTGTGGCGCTCGTTGAGTACGGCAGTTTTAATCGCGCGGCCGAGGCGGTGTGCCTGTCGCAGTCGGCATTCAGCCGCAGCATCCAGGCGCTGGAGCAGAGCGTCGGGCATCCTTTATTTGACCGGCAGAGCAAGCTACCGACGCTCACTCTGCACGGGCAAAAGCTGCTGCCCTACGCCCGCCGTTTTCAGGAACTTAACGTCGAGCTCAGCAGCCAGCTGCGCGAAGCGGACGATGCGCAAAACGGCGAGGTCGCCTTTGGCTGCGGCCCGGCCCCCGCCGCGAGGCTGATTCCGGCTGCCATCGGCGAGTTTCATCGTCTTTTGCCACAGGCGAGGGTGCGCTTTCAGATTGATAACTGGCTGGCTCTGCATCAGGCGCTCACCTCCCAGAGCTATCCTTTTGTCGTCGCCGACAGCTGGCAGGCCGAGCTCGACCCGCAGCTGCGCGTTCAGCCACTCAGCCCGCAGCGCTGCTTTTTCGTCTGCCATGCCGGGCATCCGCTGGCAAAACAGGGTCCGGTCTCTATTCAGGCGATGCTGCGTTACCCCTTTGCGGCACCCTATCTGCCGCCGGGCGTGCGCAAGGTGCTGGCGACCCTCAGCCAGCAGCAGGACTTCACGCCGGCGATTCAGTGCGACCATATCTACGCGCTGCTTTCGACCCTGGCGCGAACCAATGCGATTAGCTTCGCCAGCGAGGATGGCTTCGCGCTATGCCAGCACAGCCATCGGCTGGTTAAGCTGGAGCTCAGCGATCTGCCCGAAGAGTGGCGGCTGATGCAGACCCGGTTTGCCATTATCTCTCCGGTTCATGCGGCTCAGTCGCCGCTGGTTGCGAAGCTGATTGAGATGATCCTCCATACCGATCGTCAGCATCAACTGCAGCTGCTGGCCCAGGAGGAGGGGAGTTAACCGGCGTTTTTCGCCTGGCCTTCGGCATCGTACTGCGGCCAGCGGTTTTCCAGCTGCTGGGCTTTCAGCGCCCGCTCGACAAACTGGCCGTCCACCCACTGGCTGACGTCGAAAGCGCTGCGGATCAGGCGGCCCGAGTGAGCCTGCCCGACGCTGCTGCTAAAGCTGGCGGTCAGGAACGGGTCGATGCGCGGCGAGGTGGTAAAGTTCAGATCCTGCGGCTGCAGCTCTTCGAGAAACAGCGCCTGCGGGATCTGGCTCTGCTGCGCCATCTCGGCGGACCAGGCGTCGCGATTGGCCGGGTCACTGATTTCAGCGGCGTTCTTCACCAACACGTTAACGATCTGCTGGGTCGCCTGCGGCCAGGCGTCTATAAACGTCTGCGTGCCGAGGAACCCGGCCTGAGTGGTGTTCTGGCGGCCGGAGTCACCGCTTTTGACGACCACATCAATCTTATCGCCGCGTAGCGCCAGCAGCGAAACGCCGCCCCACACCGCATCGACGCGACCGGCCGCCAGCGCCGCTTTGCCGGCGTTCCAGTCGAGGTTGATCACCTGCAGGCTGCGCTCGTTGAGGCCGACGGTTTGCAGCGCCCGGTCAAAGGCCAGCTGGTCCGCCGTGCCGCGATAAACCGCCACCCGTTTGCCTTTCAGATCGGCGAGGGTTTTAATCCCGGAAGCTTTGGTCACCGCGAGGTAAGATTCCGAACCCCGGCTGCCCAGCAGCAGGCGCGTCGGCAGCCCGTTGGCCTTACCGATAATCGCCGCCAGATCGCCGAGGTAGACAAAATCCAGCTGGCGGTTGGCTAACGCTTCATTTACTGCCGGACCGGCGCCTTTGAAAAACTGCCACTGCACTTCCACGCCCTGCGGCTTAAACACCTCTTCCAGCTGATGGCGGATAAACGCCATGCCGACCGGCCCCTCAATAAAGGGTTTACTGCCCGCGCTCTGGTCCGGCACGCCGATGCGGATAGTGCGTAGCGTTTCGGCCTGGACGCTGGACGCCAGGCCGATGACCGCGACCAGCGCCAGCAAGGTGCGGTTGAATATTGCTTTCATCATAACGTGTTGCTCCCTTGAGTTTTTTCTCACCCTAAAGAGCCGACGGGTAACGTGTTAAATGCTTTTATTCGCCAAGCATTGCCGAAAAAAAGCTAAATCAGAAGCCGCGTGCCCGCCAGGCTGAAATGCATTTGATGCATCGGGATTATTCGCCTTACGCAATGGCGGTGAAGCGTGAGGCACGTTTTGATAGCGGCATGACTGACTGAAAAGTGGACCGAAATGTCGCAGATGATCTTAAGAACGGATGCTCCCGGCAGGCCGGGGTTCAGGCTTAACGGCTGGCCGTGGCTGCTGCCTGCGTTACTGCTGCTGCTGTGGTACATCGCCGCGCGCGAGGGATGGATGCCGGAGCAAATTTTGCCCGCGCCGTCGGTGGTTGCCGATACCGCCCTGTCGCTGCTGAGCGGCGATCTACTGGCACAGTGGGGATTCAGCCTTCAGCATCTGGCGCTTGGCCTGCTGCTGGGCGCCATCGCAGGCACGCTGCTCGGGGCGCTGTTCGGCCTGGTGCCGGCCGCCGCGCAGCGGGTGGAACCGCTGTTTTACGCGCTGGCGCAAATCCCGACGCTCGGCTGGATCCCGCTGTTTATGGTGCTGTTCGGGATCGATAACGGCCTCAAGCTGGCGGCGATCGTCAAAACCACCGTAGTACCGATGACCATTAATACGCAGCAGGCGGTGGCCGGCGTGCCGTTGACCCTGAGCGAAGCCGCAAGAGTAATGAATTTTTCCCGCTGGCAGCGGCTGCGCTGGCTGGTGATCCCGGCAAGCCTGCCGGGTTGGTTTACCGGCCTGCGTCTGGCGCTATCGCAGGCCTGGGTGTCGCTTATCGTCGTGGAACTGCTGGCTTCTTCGGAAGGTATTGGCTACCTGATGGTCTGGGGTCGTCAGCTGTTTCAGCTGGATATCGTCTTCGTCACCATTGCGGTGGTTGGCCTGAGCGGCATGCTGATGGAGTGGGCGGCGAACCGGGCCTGTTCCCGGCTGGTGTTCTGGCCGCAGCCTGCCGCCGGACGCCTGGCGTGGAAACCGCAGGCCAGCTGGCGGGCGCTGCAGCTGCCGTTAGTTCTGCTGGCGCTGTGGCAGCTGGCCAGCCAGTCAGGCTGGATTGATGAAGCCTTGTTCTCTTCGCCGCTGGCGGTAGCGGTGCGCTTTATTCAGGGCATCCTGAGCGGGGAGCTGACTACGGCGATGTTGGCCAGTCTTGGACGGGCCTTTGTCGGCGGCGCGCTGGGGGTTACGGGCGGCCTGCTCTGCGGACTGCTGCTGGCGCTGCGCCCGCACGCCGGGCAAATCTTCACGCCCACGTTAAACGTGCTGCGCCATATCGCCCTGTTTGCCTGGCTACCGCTGCTGACCGCATGGGTGGGCAACGATAACGGCGGCAAAATCGTCTTTATCGCGCTGGCGTCGTTCTTTCCGATGTTCTTCAGCACGCTGCAGGCCGTGCTGCAGCGTAACCCGCAGCTCGATGAAGTGGCCAGGGTACTGCGCCTGGGCGAATTAGCGCGCCTGCGCAGGGTTATTCTTCCCGGCGCGGCGCCGGGGATCTTCGCCGGTCTACGGCTGGCGCTGATTTACGCCTGGCTTGGCAATATCGGCGCGGAATATTTCATGTCCTCCGGCGTCGGCATCGGCAGCCTGATGATCAACGCCCAGCAGCTGCTGGATATGCCCACCATTCTCTGCGGCATGGTGCTGGTCGGTATCACCGGCGCGGCGCTGGATAAAGCCGGACGTTTACTGGAAATGCGCGCCACCCGCTGGCGTCAACAGGAGCAGCTATGACCTCTTCAACTCTGGTCTCTTTTCGCCACGTGCGTAAATCCTGGCAACAGGTAACGGCGCTACAGAATTTCAGCCTGGATATCGCCGCCGGTGAACTGGTGGCGCTGGTGGGCAGCAGCGGCTGCGGTAAATCGACGCTGCTGCGGATGCTGGTAGGCCTGGAGTCAGCGACCCAGGGCGAAATTCGCATTAACGGCGAGTCGGTCACCGGCGTGGGCAAAGAGCGCGGCATCGTATTTCAGGAGCCGCGCCTGTTTCCGTGGCTGAAGGTGATCGACAACGTCATGCTCGGTCTGGCGGATGAAAAGCTCAGCCGGGCGGAGAAGCGCCAGCGGGCGCTGGAAATGCTGGAACGCGTGCAGCTCAGCGAATTCGCCAACGCGCTGCCCGCGCAGCTCTCCGGCGGTATGGCCCAGCGGGTCGCCATTGCTCGCGGCCTGGTGGCCCGTCCGCAGATTCTGATGCTCGATGAGCCTTTCGGCGCGCTGGATGCCCTGACGCGCCATACCCTGCAGCAGGAACTTTTACAGATACATCAGCGCGCGGGAACCACCACGCTGCTGGTGACGCACGATGTGGAAGAAGCCGTCGCCCTGGCCGACCGGGTCGTTGTGCTCTCGCCGCGTCCGGGGCGGATACGGGAAGTGGTAAGCCTGGCGCTGCCCCATCCGCGCCAGCGCGACGATGCCGCGTTTACCGCTGCCTGCCGCCAGATACGCAATCTGATTACTTCTGCCTGATTCTTTAATGTAAGGAGCAACTTATGGGACACCCCTCCGTCTTCCCGACCGGCGCCACCCTCTACGATCCGCAGCGCGCCTGGAGCGGCTACACCCTTTTCCAGGCCACCGAACACGGCGCGGTGCTGGTAGATATGAACGGTCACGTGGTACGCGAATGGCCTGAACTGCATGGATTTCCCAATAAAATCCTGCCCGGCGGCGCCATCCTTGGCCACAGCGGCGAGCGCGATCCGCGCTACGGCATGCAGGATATGCTCGATCTGATCCAGGTGGACTGGGAAGGCAATGTGACCTGGAAATTCGATCGCTATGAGCAGGTGAGCGATCCCGGCAATGAAACGCGCTGGATGGCGCGAGCTCATCACGACTATCAGCGGGCAGGCAATCCGGTGGGCTATTACGCGCCGGGGCTGGAGCCGCAGGTGGATGGCGGCAATACCCTGATCCTCGCCCATACCAACCTGCTGAACGAAGCGATCTCCGACAAGCTGCTGCTGGACGACACCATTATTGAAGTCGACTGGCAAGGCAACGTGGTGTGGGAGTGGCGCTGCAGCGACCATTTCCACGAGCTGGGTTTCGACGACGCGGCGCGTACCGCGCTCTACAACAATCCGAATATGCGCGCCAGCGGCGGTGGAATGGGCGACTGGATGCATATCAATTCGATGTCGGCGCTGGGGCCGAATAAGTGGTATGACGCTGGCGATGCGCGTTTTCATCCCGACAACATTATCTGGGACGCCCGTGAATCCAACATTATCGCCATTATCGACAAACAGAGCGGCAAGATCGTCTGGCAGCTGGGCCCGGACTACAGCAAACCGGAGTTGAAACACATCGGCTGGATTATCGGCCAGCATCATGCGCATATGATCCCGCAGGGGCTACCGGGCGCGGGCAATATCCTGATTTTCGATAACGGCGGCTGGGCCGGATACGGCGCGCCGAATCCGGCATCGGCGGACGGAGTGAAAAACGCCTGGCGCGATTACTCCCGGATCCTGGAGATCAATCCGCTGACCCTTGATATCGAATGGCGCTATTCGCCTTATGAAGCGGATTTGCCGCAGCCGACCGATTCGTACCGCTTTTACAGCCCGTACATCAGCAATATGCAGCGCCTGGAAAACGGCAATACCCTGATTAACGAAGGATCGAACGGGCGCATTTTTGAAGTGACCCGCGATCACGAAATTGTCTGGGAATATATTTCGCCGTTCTGGGGCAAGACGCTGAACAACAATATGGTCTATCGCGCCTACCGCATTCCCTACGCCTGGATCCCGCAGCTGGCGCAGCCGCAGGAGACGCCGATTGCGGCGGTCGATGTACGAACCCTGCGCCAGCCCGGCGCGGCGGCAGCGGGACCGGCGCAAAGCGTGGTGCGGGTGGCGGGCGTACAGCCGTACAGTAAGAGCGCCGATGCGCTGTGCGTGGCAACCGATAACGATACCCTGCGCCGCAGTCCGAAGCTGTTCCGCGTCGCGGAAAGCGCGTTCACGCCGATAAGCGCGGCGAGCGAGCTGGAGAGTAAAAGGCCCGTGCTGCTGTTCGTAGGCGCGGAGCGCTGCGTGCACTGCCGCAAGCTCTGGCAACTGCTGGCGCATGAGAAACTCAGCTCGCGAATTGCTCAACTGGATACGCGCTATCTGGATGCCGACCAGCATCAGGATCTGGCGACCACGCTCGGCGTGCGCGGCCTGCCGACGTTGCTGCTGCTTAAAGCGGGGCAGCCAGCAACGCGCGCGCCCGCGCAGCTTTCGGTGGATAATCTGTTCGACTGGCTGAATCGCGCAGCAGAGTAAGTCGCGATTATTGCGGACTGGCGTTTGCCGGTCCGCCGTTGATCTGGCGGATAAAGGCCATCGGCGAATAGCCCATCGCTTTGCGGAACATCGCGGTAAAGGCGGCCGGATACTCATAGCCCAGACTCAGCGCGACTTCGGTAATCGAATCCCCTTCCCGCAGCGCCGTCATGGCGTACATCAGGCACGCCTGCTGGCGCCAGTCGCAAAACGCCATCCCGGTCTCCCGGCGAAACAGACGATTAAAGGTGCGTACGCTTTTGCTCAGCTTTTGCGCCCACTGCTGCGGCGTGCTGCGGATACTGGGCTGTTGCTGAAAATCGCCGCATAGCGCCGCGAGGTGGCTGTTCTGCGGGAGCGGGGTAAACATCGGCAGCGGCGCGGCGGCGCCCAGTTCATGGAGCAGGAGCGCAATCAGGGCGGCATCGCGCCCGCTCTCTTCATACAGCAGCGGTAGCTGGCAGGCGGCCAGCAGGAGCTGATGGGTCAGCGGAGAAACCTGTAACACTTCGCAGCGCTCGCTATCACGCGGGGCGATCTGCGCATCAATATACAGGCTGTGGGTGCTGACGCCGGGCATCCAGACGCGATGCGGTTTTGTCGCTGGAATCCATACTCCGCTGAACGGCGGGACCAGCCACTGGCCGTCATCCGTTTCGACCTTCATTAACCCGTTCATCGCGTACAGAAACTGCGCCCGGCGGTGGCTGTGGCGCTCCAGCAGCGTATTGGGCGGGTAGTCGCTGCCCAGCGCCAGCACCCGGCGAGGCAGATGATCGACGTCATTAATCGCAACGTTGCGCATAAAAATTTGCCCTGGCTGAAATTCGTAATAGATTGGCTTTAAAGCGTAAGCCGGCCATGAGGTTATTCTATATCGTTACCTCCTTTTGTGGAGGAGTTCGAATGAGCGACTGGCTTTTTCTGTGCGGCATACTATCCGGCGTGACCACCTGGCTCTTTGGTTTCGGCGGCGGTTTCGTTACCGTCCCGCTGCTCTATTTACTGGTCACCGGCGCGTGGGGAGCGCAAAGCGCAGTCGGACAGCAGGCGATGCAAATCGCGGTCGCCACTTCGGCGCTGGTTATGCTTTGTTCCGCGCTGCTGGCGACCTGGCGGCACGTGCGTACCGGCACCCTGAGCTGGCGTCGTCTGTGGGCCATGCTCACCGGCATTGCCGTTGGCGGCATCGCCGGCGCGCTGTTGGCGCTTGAGGTGAGCGGGGAGTGGATCCGCTGGCTGTTCGTTATCTACCTGCTGGCAACCGTTGCCGATTGCTACCTTCGCGCCGGATTTATGACTCCGCCCTCCCGCCGGGTGGCGCCGTCGGTGCCACACGAGCTCACGACTGGCGGCATCATTGGCCTGATCGCCTCTTTTCTCGGCGTGGGGGGAAGCGTGATGACCGTTCCTCTGATGCGCCGTCGCGGCGTGCTGATGTCCGAAGCAGCGGCGATGGCCAACGTGCTGACGCTGCCGCTGGCGGCAACGGCGACGCTGACCTGGCTATTGCTCGCCTGGCTGTCGCCGGTGGCGTTACCGAATGGGTTTATCGGCAACATCTGGCTATCGGCGGCGGCGCAGCTGGTGGCGGGAAGCTGGCTGGGATTAAAAATAGCCTCCCGCTGGCTGGCGCGTTTACCGGATCGCTGGCATGTGAGAATTTATCCGCTATTGCTGATAGCCGTACTGCTGGTGATGAGCGTGCGGGGATAATGAGGGACGCGGCGCTGCGCATCCATCCGAGAGTCGCCCGGGTAAGCGTAGGGTATGAACCGGAAACATGGGTAACACTTTAGACCGGATACATGGGTAACAGTTATAACTGGCATAGAAGAGGAGACTCGTTATGCTCGGTTCATTCTGCTGTCATTTTACTTGCGCATGCTCTCGCGAGGCGCTGTGGCCGATAAAGGAAAATAAACGATGGGTAAAACGCTGACCATTTTCGATCTGGATAATACGTTGATTAAGGGCGATAGCAGTACGCTGTGGAGCCGCTTTATGGTGCGCGAAGGGTGGGTAAACGATGCCGATTACCTGGCGCGGGAAGCGATGCTGATGGACGATTACGATCGCGGCGAGATGAATATCGCCGATTATGTGGCTCTGATTCAGGCGCCGCTGGTTGGTGTGGCAAAGCAGGACGTGGATGCGCTACTGGCGCGCTGCGTGCGTGAAGAAATTTTGCCGCGCGTTTATCCGCAGGCCTGGGATCTGATTCGGACTTTACAGGCAAAGGGCGAGCAGATACTGGTGATCTCAGCCTCGGTCAGCCTGCTGGTACAGGCAGTCGCGGCGCAGCTGGGCATCGAGCAGGCGCTGGGCATTGACGTTGAGATGGTGGACGGCGGCTATAGCGGAGTGATTGCCGGTACGCCGAGCTATCAGCAGGGGAAGGTGGTGCGTCTTGAGCAGTGGCTGGCGGCGCATCCCGCCTGTTCGGGCGAGGTGACCTTCTACACCGATTCGATTAACGATCTGCCGCTGTGCCTGCGCGCCGATCGCGTACGGCTGGTCAACCCGTGTCCGCAGCTGACGGCGGCGAATGCGCAGCATCAGTGGCCGGTACTGACGTGGCGGCTGTGATTTTCCCCGGGGGGCGGCGTAAACGCCTTACCCGGCTACTTTTTCGTGCAGTTTGGGTAAACCGGATAGCTGCGCAGCGCCGCCTCCGGGAATGTTGTGATATCAGACTTCCCCGGGGAGGCGTAGCGCGATCCGGAAAAAACTAATCCGCTTTAAACAGCGGCACCACGCTGCCGCCAATATAGCGGCGGCGCAGCCAGGCGGACAACGTATCCATCGCCATCACCACCGCCACCAGCAGCAGGGTAATAAACATCACCACGTCCCAGTTCCATAGACGCATATTTTCCGCATAAATCAGGCCGATCCCTCCCGCGCCGACAAAGCCGAGCACCGCGGCGGAACGGGTATTCGATTCGATCTGATACAGGCTCAGCGCCAGGAAAGTGGGGAAAGATTGCGTGAAAATGCTGAAACGGTGCTTCTGTAACCCGTTCGCGCCTACCGCCGTCAGCCCGCGTCCCGGCGAGCGCTCAACCGCTTCGTGCCCCTCAGCGTACAGACGCCCCAGCAGCCCGGTATCCTGCATGATTATCGCCAGTACCCCGGCCAGCGGCCCGAGCCCCACCGCGCGGACAAAAATCAACCCCCAGATCGCCATATCGATACCGCGCAGCACGTCGAACAACCGGCGCATCAGCAGGGCAATCGTCCCCGGAATCACGCCGCGCATAATGTTGCGCGCCGCCAGGAAAGAGAGCAGAAGGGCGATAACCGTCGCGGTAAGCGTCCCGGCGAAAACAATCGCCAGGGTAATAGCGATTTGCGTGAAGTAATAGCGGAACGGCCAGTTAAAAAAGTCGTGCCAGACGAACATTCGCAGCAGATAGCGACTGATTTGCTCCAGTCCGCTGGCGAGCTGCTCGCCGCTGATGCCGAACTGCATAAAGAACCAGACATAGTAGAGCAGGCAGGCCAGCGTCAGCAGGCCGATATAGCGCAGATAGCGCCCCTGGGCCTGATACAAATGCCGATGCTGGCGACGGCTGGCAGCGATATCTGGTTGATTTTGCCACTGTCTCATTTTTTCCCCTCCAGAACCCACTGCCGCAGGCGGCCGGACAGCATATCCAGCAGCGAGACCACGAGAATAATCAGCAGCAGCGTGATGCTGACCTGATCGTAACGGTCCAGTTTGATATTGGTCATCAGCTCCTGGCCGATGCCGCCCGCACCCACCAGCCCAAGGATGGTTGAGGAGCGGAAGTTAATTTCGAGGCGCATAAAGCCGTATGAGAGGAAGATGGGTTTGACCTGCGGCCACAGGGCAAAGCGGATACGTTGCAGATGCGACGCGCCGCAGGCGGCCAGGCCGCGCACCGGTTTATCCTGGGCGCTCTCTACCGCTTCATAGAACAGCTTGGTCAGGCTGCCGATAGTGTGCAGCATTAATGCCAGGAAGCCGGGGATGGCGCCGATACCAAAAGCCATCACGAAAATCACCGCCCACGCCAGCTCCGGCATGGTGCGCAGAAAAGCCACCAGCACGCGGACGGCAACACGCAGGGGAGCAGGGGACCAGGCATTATTAGCGGCAACGAACGCCAGCAGGGTGGCAATCACCACCGCAACCAGCGTCGACGCCAGCGCCAGCTGCAGCGTTTCCCAGATAAGCGGTAGCTGAATCGGCAGGCGATAGCCCCAGTAAGCCAGAGAGCCCTTAGTATGCGAATCGGCAAACAGATCGGCGATGTGCAGCGTGGGCAACGTCTCAAATAGGTAATCAAGAAAATTGGGCAGCGAGTGCCAGATGGTAAGGAGATTAAACTCGGCCAGGCTGCCGGCGGCAAAATAGAGTACCAGCAGCAGCAGGGACCCGCTAAAGGTATCGCGCTTTTGTCGCGAGCGTACCTGCTGATAGTAGCGTTCGAATTGGGTATGGGTGTTATTCATGCGTCGCTGTGTCTTCAACGAGTCGCTGCCCCCCGCGACACTCGCCGGGCGGCAGCGTCAGGGTGGGATTAACGCGCGCTAACCAGTTCGCGTTTCATATCAATAATCTGCTGAAAATCAGCCACGCTGCCCGGGCCGATATGCTGCGTGCCGCCCATCGCTTTAATAAAGCAGGCGTGATCCTCGGTATCCAGCTTTTTAATCGCGGTAATGACTTTGGCCTTAAAATCAGCAGGCAGGGAATTGCTGACCAGGATCGGGCCGTTCGGGATCAGCGGCGATTGCCAGATAATGCGGATTTGCTTCATCAAATCCGGGTGATCCATGCGAATCAGGCGGTTGAAGGCGCCGACGCTGTAGCCGCTATTATAGTCACCGACCATGGAGGTCCAGGTCACCGCACCGGCAAACTGACCGTTCAGCACGCCGAGAATATCCTGCTCGTGGCCGCCGGAGAAGGTCACGCTGGAGAAGAAGTTATTATATTTATTATCCGCGGTGCCGCCGAACTGCTGTTTAAAGGCGTGGTTCGGAATTAAAAAGCCGGAAGTGGAATCCGGGTCGGCGAAGCCAAACGCTTTGCCCTTCAGATCCTCTAACTTTTTATACGGGCTGTCCGCTTTGACAATCACCACCGAGTGGTAGCCGCGGGACCCGTCTTTATCATCTACGGCAATCCCAACAATATCGACCGCTTGCGGATTGTTAATATAAACGGAGGCGTAAGAAGACGGCGACATACTTAATACCACGTCAACTTTGCCACCCAGTAATCCCTGAATGACGCCGGAATAGTCGGAGGAGTTACGTAATTTTGTATCGACCTTCAGCTCTTTATCAAGGAATTGCTTAACGCACTGGTTGTCGCCAATTTGCTGCGTTGCGTTCTGACCGCCAAGGATACCCAGGTTTAATTCCTTCGGTTGTTCAGCAGCGCTTGCCTGCCATGCCATCATAATGCCTGCAAACGCTGCGGATAAACGAACTGCGCCAGTGATGTACTTTTTCATTATTTTGCCCGTGTGAGTGAAATTAATGCAATTGGCTAATTTCATCGCCATACAGCCGATGCAGAATATCCTGATTCAGCTGCGTGGGATGGTCGTCAAAAATAATCTTGCCTTTGGCTATGCCGATAACCCGCGTGCAGTATTCTCGCACCAGCTCCACCGAATGCAGGTTTACCATCACGCTGATGCCCTGTTCGCTAATTTCGCGCAGGACATTCATGATCCGCTGCGTATTTTTCGGGTCGAGAGAGGCGACCGGTTCATCGGCCAGCAAAATCCCCGGGTTTTGCATCAGGGCCCGGCAAATGGCCACGCGCTGCATCTGGCCGCCGGAGAGATTTTCCGCTCGCTGCAGCGCATGCGGCAGCATATTCATCCATTCCAGCAGGGAGATAGCGCGGGCGCGGTCGGCGTCGGGGAAGATTTTGAATAATGATTTCAGGGTTGAGGTTTGGCTCAGGCGTCCCAGCAGCACGTTGGTCAACACGTCGAGACGCGGAACCAGGCAAAAATCCTGGAAAATCATACCGCACTGGCTACGCCAGGCGTTCATCGCCCGCCCGGACAGCTTTGATACGTCCTGCGGCGTCCCTCCTTCCGGGAAGCTGAGGATTTCGCCGCCGCTGGCGCGATGGGTACCGTTAATGACGTGCAAAAGCGTCGATTTTCCGGCGCCGGAGCGACCGATCACGCCAACCAATTCGCCCGCATGCAGATCGAAACTGATGCTATCCAGTACGGTTTGCTGCGCGCGCCAGGCTTTGCTCAGGTTGCGTACGCTCAGGACCTTACGTTGCCGGTCGATAAACGGCGGCGTAAACGGTTGATAATCGGTTTCTGCAACCGCAGCCAGGGAACTGTTCATAAGTGCGTCCAGATTCGTCAGTAAACTGGGCACTATTAATGGTGTTTTATATGACTGCCAGATGACAATAAAGCGAACAAATAGTGAACGATCCGGTGATTCAGCGTAACGGATGACGAAAAATTCCGTCAGGGATCACATTTTTGCATCGGCAATCCGGCGTCTGAAAATACTCAGCCTACCTTTAATACGCTATGCATACGATATTAAGAATGATACGTATTTCATCTGATCGAGATGCCGCGTTTTATGCGACATTAGCCGCAACGGTTTTATTGCCGCTGGCGCAAAGCAATGCCTCAGGATGTTCGTGCAAATCTTCTTTCTGAGTCGATTTAACCGAATAGATAATCTTTTCGTGCTTGTTTACGATTCACCGCGCTAAATTTTTTGTCGGCGACTATACCTTTTGTGCGGAGCATAATTTCATTATTTACGCTAATTAATGAAATTAACCACTATTTTTGTGTTGATTGTTGGTTTTTTCTTCTTATTTTTTGAATTTCTTCGGTTTTTTTGCTTTTTCGAATGAAAGTGCGGTTAAGAATAGTCTTAACAGCTAATAGCTAAGATCCTGGAACATATAATATTCACTTAAGAATCGACGCATATCCCACCAATAACCATATGAAAACAAATGCTTTTTGTGTTTAACTCAATATCCTTATTTTTATTCTTCAGGCTTAAATTGACCTGGTCGGTAATTAGCCCCCAGCGCACTTATTGACACACATGGAGAAAAATCCTAAATTTGGTGACACAAGAAACAAGCAAGTCATTTAGTGTTCTTTGCCTCAAGCAATACTATTTTGTGTTTTTAGATTGGATATATTTATAAGAGGGAATTTGCTGAATTAGACTTTGCAGGCCTGGGCTATCAGCAGTGTTGTGATACGTTCAAGATTTCCAGGACTATGGGGTTTAACACTATATGGATTATAAATATTCTTTAGATCAGTGCATCTGGCCAGCGCATGATAGCTTTTTTTTAAAAGGTCTCGCTGAGCTTATTCTGGATATCGATGACTTAATCTATCTTTCACTAGAAAAGGTACGCCGGGAATTTGTATTTATTAACCTTAGCGCCAGTTCGCTGAATTATTTTATCCGCCGCGATAATGAGTGGTTGGCTGAAATGAAAGGAAAGCAGATTGTACTTATTGCTGCAAGGCGCTCGGAAGCGCTGGCCAATTACTGGTATTACAATGGCTCCATTCGAGGCGTGGTCTATGTAGACTTAGCTAAGGATATTCGTCAGGAGCTGGCTTACGTTATCAATGGCCGTTTTCTACGTAAAGATATAAAGAAAGATAAAATTACCAACCGGGAAATGCAGATAATTCGTATGACGGCGCAGGGAATGCATCCGAAATCTATCGCCAAAATTGAGAATTGTAGTGTGAAAACAGTCTATACCCATCGGCGAAATGCTGAGGCCAAACTGTATTCAAAAATATATAAGTTAGCGCTGTAATTAGTAATAAACGTTGTATTTAAAAATTGTGCACCAGGTCGTAACACCCAAAATAATTTGCGTCGCAGATAATAATGATGCGGCCTGAACTATGGCGGGAATGCACACAGACGTGGGACATCAGGTCCCTTAATAAACTCAGGATGAAAAAGCTATGAAAAAAAAGGTTCTTGCAATTGCTCTGGTAACCGCGTTTGCCGGTATGGGTGTCGCTCAGGCAGCTGACGTTACTGCTCAGGCAGTCGCTACCTGGTCCGCAACCGCCAAAAAAGACACAACCAGCAAGCTGGTTGTGACTCCGCTGGGCAGCCTGGCTTTCCAGTATGCTGAAGGGGTTAAAGGCTTTAACTCACAGAAAGGCCTGTTTGATGTGGCTATTGAAGGTGACACCACCGCGACCGCATTCAAGCTGACCTCGCGTCTGATCACCAATACCCTGACTCAGCTGGATACCTCTGGTTCCACTCTGAGCGTGGGCGTTGACTACAACGGCGCTGCGGTCGAAAAAACGGCTGACACCGTCATGATCGACACCGCTGCGGGCACCCTGGGCGGCAACCTCAGCGCGCTGTCTAACGGCTATAACACCGCTGGTCGCACCACCGCTCAGGACGGCTTCACGTTCTCCATCATCAGCGGCACCACCAACGGCACAACTGCCGTTACTGACTACAGCACGCTGCCGGAAGGTATCTGGAGCGGTGACGTCAGCGTACAGTTCGACGCCACCTGGACCAGCTGATCCTCTCGTAGCACCAGGCAGGGGGTTCTCCCCCTGCTTTCTTTCACGGAATGAAACGATATGAAAAAACACATTCTGGCCATCGGCCTGTTGCTCAGCACAATGACGCCTGCCCTGGCGCTGGATGTGGGCGATATCTCTTCGTTTATGAACAGCGACAGCAGCACGCTGAGCAAAGAGATCAAAAATACGACCGACAGCGGTCGCTTAATCAACATCCATATGGAACGCCTCTCTTCGCCGCTGGATGGCGGTAAGGTGATCCCGATGGATAAGCAGGACGAGATTTTACTGACCCCCGCCAGCCTGCTGCTGCCCGCGAAGGCCAGCGACGTGATTCGCTTTTTCTATAAAGGCCCGGCGGACGATAAAGAACGCTATTACCGCATCGTCTGGTTCGATCAGGCGCTCAGCGATGCCCAGCGCAACGGCTCGACCCGCAGCGCGGTAGCCACGGCTTCGGCACGCATCGGCACCATCCTGGTGGTGGCCCCGAGAAAAGTGAATTACCGCTATCAGTACGCCAACGGCACGTTGACCAATACCGGCAACGCCACCCTGCGCATTCTGGCCTATGGCCCGTGCCTGAAACCGGCGGATGGTAAGGATTGCAAAGAAAACTACTTCCTGATGCCCGGAAAAGAGCGCCGCTTTACGCGCGTCAATGTGGCTGACAAAAAAGGACGGGTCGCGCTCTGGCAGGGCGAGCAGTTTGTTCCCGTGAAATAGACAACTGTGCTGACGGACCAAAACTATGCTTATACCAGGGATTGCCCCAGGACTTAAAGTGCTCCTTGCCTCTGGCATGGCCATCTTGCTTGTTCCGCTCAGCGTTTCCGCCGCGGCTGACAAAGTACAGCAAATCGGCGGCGTCATTATCCCTCAGGCCTTCAGCCAGGCGCTGCAGGACGGAATGAGCATTCCTCTGTTTATTCACCTCGAAGGCAGCAACGGTACCCAGGACGATCAGCGCATCGGCAACGCTTTTATCTGGCTGGATAACGGCGTACTGCGCGTCCGGCAAATACAGCTGGAAGAGAACGATAACAATGCCACCGTCAGTGAACAGACCCGCAAGCAGCTGACCGCGCTGGCCAATGAAGCATTCACTAAAGAACTCAAAATTAGTCTGACAGATGATGCGCAGCTACAGCTCAGCCTGCGCCAGCTGCTGCTGCAGCTGGTGGTGAGAAAGGAGGCGCTGGGTACCGTGCTGCGTTCGCGCAGCGAAGATATCGGTCAGTCCAGCGTCAATACCATCAGCAGCACGATGAACTATAACCTCGGCGTATATAACAACCAGATGCGCAACGGCGGCAACAACACCTCCAGCTATCTGTCGCTGAACAACGTCACCGCGCTGCGCGAGCATCACGTGGTGCTCGACGGCTCGCTGTACGGTATAGGCTCCGGCAATCAGGACAGCGAAGTCTATAAAGCGATGTATGAACGCGATTTTGCCGGCCATCGTTTTGCGGGCGGGATGCTGGATACCTGGAATTTACAGTCCCTCGGCCCGATGACCGCCGTTTCGGCAGGGAAGATTTACGGCGCCTCATGGGGCAACCAGGCCAGTTCAACGGTGTTCGACAACTCCCAGTCGGCGACGCCGGTGGTCGCCTTTTTACCCGCCGCCGGGGAAGTGCATCTCACCCGCGACGGGCGCCTGATGAGCGTGCAGAACTTTGCCATGGGTAACCACGAAGTGGACACGCGCGGCCTGCCGTATGGCATTTACGATGTCGAGGTTGAAGTCATTGTGAACGGCCGGGTGGTCAGCAAGCGTACCCAGCGGGTCAATAAATTGTTCAGCCGCGGACGCGGCGCCGGCGCGCCGCTGGCCTGGCAGTTCTGGGGCGGCAGCTTCCATATGGACCGCTGGTCTGAGAGCGGTAAAAAGACGCTTCCGGCTAAAGACAGCTGGCTGGCGGGCGCCTCGGCCTCCGGTTCGCTCAGCACCTTAAGCTGGGCGGCGACCGGCTACGGTTACGATAACAACGCCGTCGCCGAGACGCGCCTGACCCTGCCGATCACTGAGTCCATTAACGTGAACCTGCAGAATATGCTGGCCAGCGACAGCTCGTGGAGCAGCATCGGCAGCATCAGCGCCACGCTGCCCGGCGGCTTCAGCTCGGTGTGGGTCAACCAGGAAAAAACGCAGATTGGCGACCGGATTCGGCGCAGTAATGCCGACAACCGGGCTATCGGCGGTACGCTGAATCTCAATTCACTCTGGTCAAAACTGGGGACGTTCAGCATCAGCTATAACGATGACCGCCGCTATAACAGCCACTACTACACGGCGGATTACTACCAGACGCTTTATACCGGATCCTGGGGATCGCTGGGCCTGCGCGCAGGGATACAGCGCTTTAATAACGGCGATAGCAGCGCCAGCACCGGGAAGTATATTGCGCTCGATTTCTCGCTGCCGCTCGGCAACTGGTTCAGCGCCGGGATGACCCATCAGAACGGCTACACCATGGCCAACCTGTCGGCGCGTAAACAGTTTGATGAAGGCAGCACCATCCGTACCATCGGCGCCAACGTTTCGCGGGCGATTTCCGGCGACACAGGCGATGATAAAACCCTCAGCGGCGGCGCATATGCTCAGTTTGATACCCGCTACTCCACCGGTACGTTGAACGTGAACAGCGGCGTGGATGGCTACGTGAACACCAACCTGACCGCCAACGGCAGCGTGGGCTGGCAGGGGAAAAATATCGCCGCCAGCGGCCGCACCGACGGCAATGCCGGGGTGATTTTCAACACCGGACTGGAAAATGACGGCAAGCTGAGCGCCAAAGTTAACGGTCGCATTGTTCAGCTCTCCGGCAACCGCAACTACCTGCCGCTGTCGCCCTACAGCCGCTATGAAGTGGAGTTGCAGAACAGTAAAAATTCGCTCGACAGCTATGACATCGTGACCGGGCGCAAGAGCCAGCTGACCCTTTATCCGGGGAACGTGGCGGTGATTGAGCCGGAAGTGAAGCAGATGGTCACGGTCTCCGGACGCATTCGCGCGGAAGATGGCACGCTACTGGCCAATGCGCGGATTAATAACCATATCGGTCGTACCCGCACCGATGAGAACGGTGAGTTTGTGATGGACGTGGATAAAAAGTATCCCACCATCGATTTCAGTTACGGTAAAAACCAGAGCTGCGAAGTGGCGCTGGAGCTAAGCCAGGCGCGCGGCGCGGTATGGGTGGGCGATGTGGTCTGTAGCGGCCTCTCCACCTATGCCCGCGTGCAGCCGACAGGAGAAGGTAATGAAAGCTAAGTGGCTGGCATGTTTAGTGATGTTAACGGCGGCGCTGTGCGTGACGCGGGTCAACGCCGCGGTCACCAAAACCACCTGGCCGGATGCGGCGGCCATGCAGTTTGTTTTCGTGGAAAACAACTCGGATGATAACTTCTTTGTCACCCCGGGCGGCGCGCTGGACCCGCGTATGACCGGGGCTAACCGCTGGACCGGACTGAAATATAACGGCTCGGGCACCATTTATCAGCAGAGCCTGGGCTATATCGACAACGGCTATAACACCGGCCTGTACGCCAACTGGTTCTTCGATATGTGGCTGGATAACTCACCGGCTTCGCACCCTTTACTCGGCCTGCGCTGTATCAACTGGTATGCGGGCTGCGATATGGCCACCAGCCTGATCTTGCCGCAAACTACCGATGCCAACGGCTTCTATGGCGCGACGGTAACCACCGGCGGACAAAAGTGGATGCACGGCATGATGTCCGATGCTTTCTACCAGTATCTGCAGCAGATGTCGGTGGGCAGCAGCTTCTCAATGACCATCAACTCCTGCATGACGTCGGTGAGCTACGATGCCAGCAGCGGCGCACGCTGCAAAGATCAGGCCTCAGGGTATTGGTACGTGCGTAACGTCACCCATACTAAAGCGGCAAACCTGAAGCTGATTAACACCCATGCGCTGGCGGAAGTGTTTATCAACAGCGACGGGGTTCCGACGCTGGGCGAAGGCAATGCCGACTGTCGCACCCAGACTATCGGTACCCGCTCCGGTCTGAGCTGCAAAATGGTGAACTACAATTTGCAAACCAACGGCCTCAGCAATACCTCAATTCATATTTTCCCGGCTATCAGCAACTCGGCGCTGGCCTCCGCGGTGGGCAGCTACGATATGCAGTTCAGCCTCGACGGCAACTCATGGAAGCCGGTGAGCGGCATCTCTCAGTACTATACGTTTAATGAGATGAAATCATCAGATTCAGTGTATGTCTTCTTCTCAAGCAACTTTTTTAAGCAGATGGTGACGCTGGGCATCAGCGACGTGAATACCAAAGATCTGTTTAATTTCCGTTTCTATAACACCACCTCGCCCGAGTCTGGCTGGTACGAGTTTTCAACCTCTAACACCCTGATAATTAAGCCGCGTGATTTCAGCATCAGCATTATTTCCGATGAGTACACCTCGGCGCCGACCCGCGAGGGCTACGTGGGCAGCGGCGAGCCGTCGCTGGATTTCGGCTATATTGTGACGACCAGCGGTAAGACCGCCGCCGATGAAGTGCTGATTAAAGTCACCGGCCCGGCACAGGTTATTGGCGGGCGTTCATACTGTATTTTTAGTTCATCCGACGGCACGGCGAAGGTGCCGTTCCCGGCGACGCTGGCGTTTACGACGCAGACCGGGTCAACCAAAACTTACGATGCCGGATGCGATGATACCTGGCGCGATATGACCGATGCTCTGTGGTTAACCACGCCGTGGACGGATATTTCCGGCGATGTCGGGCAGATGGACAAAACGACGGTGAAGTTTTCCATCCCGATGGATAATGCGATATCGCTGCGAACGGTGGATGATAACGGCTGGTTTGGTGAAGTGAGTGCTTCAGGAGAAATTCATGTCCAGGCGACGTGGCGTAACATTAACTAATTTGCTGCGGATGCTGATCTGCCTGCTGTCGCTGGGACTGGCGACAGCAGCGCAGGCTATCTCGGTGGGGAATTTAACCTTCTCGCTGGCGGCGGAAGACAATTTCGCTGCTAAGCGGGTTATCAACAACAATAAAAGCGCCCGGCTGTATCGGGTCTCTATCGTCGCTATCGACCGCCCCGGCGGCAAAGAGGTGCGTTCCCGTCCGGCGGACGGCGAGCTGCTGTTTGCCCCGCGTCAGCTCACTCTACAGGCGGGGGAGAGCGAATATTTTAAGTTTTACTACCACGGCCCGAAAGATAACCGCGAGCGCTATTATCGGGTATCGTTCCGGGAAATTCCGACCCGTAATTACGTAATGCGTAATCAAAGCGGTACGGAAGTGAGTATGGATCCGGTGGTGGTCATGGACACTATCCTCGTCGTTCGCCCGCGCGAGGTACAGTTCAAATGGGCTTACGATCGCGCGGCGGGGACTGTCAGCAACACCGGCAATACCTGGTTTAAGCTGCTGATCAAGCCCGGATGCGATACGACGGAAGAGGAAGGGGATGCATGGTATTTGCGGCCCGGGGACGTTGTCCGCAAGGCTTCGCTGCGCCAGCCGGGGAACCACTATATTATCTATAACGACAAATTTATTAAAATGACAAAAGACTGTCCGGTGAAGTAGCCGGGCAGCGCTCGCCATCCGGATAACATTCATCATTGAGAATGATCTATTTTTGATTTTTTATGTTTTTTTGATGTTATTTTGCGCCGAAAAAATATCAACATTATGTCCGCTTTGATACGTGATGAAATGATGTTTTCGTATCCCGAATATATATGATATTCCATCATTAAATAATTCATGCTAATTGTCTTTATCGTTCCGGTTATGAATTTTTTCTATTAATATGGCTTTTCCTAAGAAAGTTCCTAATGGCTGGTGGGGAAATTCCTGGATCAAATGAATTGAGAATTATTTTCAAGCGCCATGTTTTTACTATCTCATTGTAATTAATGGTTTTTTTGTGATTTCTTGTTTTTAAGTTAATTAAGGTACTCTAATTTTTTTTATCATTTTATTTTAGGGGTTCTAATTTCTTAGTTGTGAAGTGCCATTTCATCCATCCTTCATATTGACTCGTGTTAATTAAACACATAACTTCTGAAACATAAAGTGGCTGTTTCATATTGTGATTGCGCATTTAAATACAAATTATATGCCATGCGTATGTTTTATTTTGTGTTATATAGAATCTGAATTATTCATCTTATATATGTTTAGTGGCGTTTTTTGAGCAGAGGAGTCGCCTTCCTTTGTACTCTTCCCGTTAAGGAAAGCGGCAAATCATGGATGAGGAGCGCGTGATATATGGACTATCTCACTGATTTACGGTCATGTATCTGGCCGAGAGAAGATCGCTACTTTGTTGACGGATTATCCACGATTATTTTTGATATCCGCGATTTGATCTACCCATCTCTGGATGAACTACGCGACGGGTTTATGTTTATTAATATTAGCCCTAAATTTATGAGCCACTTTATCAGCCATGAACACCAATGGCTGAAAATCGCCGAGAAAAAACAGGTGATATTAATTGCCGCAACCAGGCTGGAGGCGCTGGCCAATTACTGGTATTTCAATAGTCAGGCCAGAGGCGTGGTTTATACGGAATCCTTATACGCTATTCGCCATGAGCTGACCCGCGCCATAAACGGTCGTTTTCGCCGCAGTGATATAAAAAAAGGAAAAATGACCCGAAAAGAGATGCAAATCATTGGTCATCTTGCGCAGGGGATACAGCCGAAATCTATTGCCAAAATTGAGAACTGCAGCGTCAAAACGGTTTATACCCATCAGCGTAACGCGGAGGTGAAGCTGGATTTTAAAATAAATAAATTAGCCATCTGAGATTTAAGCTCGGCGGCCGTTTATCCCTTCGCCGGGCGAGCGTAAATGTTATGGGTCGTAAATAATATATATTATATAAATCAATGTATTACCTGAAATAGTATCAAGCAGCCTTGCTCCGGCGCAGAAGAGACGCGTTGCTCAGGAAACGCAGCGTGGCGCGATAATCCTTCACCGCGCCACGGCCGATGGCTACCCGGTCGCTCTCCCATATCGGCGATTCGCCAGCAGACTCAGTCCGCAGCACAGCAGATAGTAAACCGCGCCGGTAAAAACAAAAATCGCCAGCGGGTAGATCTGCACCCGGTTATTGACCTGCCCGGCGACGGTAGTCAGCTCCGGTACATTGACGATAAAGGCCAGCGAGGTGTCTTTGAGCAGGCCGATAAATATCCCAACCAGCGACGGCTGAACGTTACGCAGGGCCTGCGGTAGCAGGATCAGGCGCAGCGTTTGCCCGGGAGCGAAACCCTGGGTCAGCGCTGCTTCGTATTGCCCACGGGGTAGCGATTGCAGGCCCGCCAGCACTGAATGCATCACCGAGGCGGCGGTAAACCACGCCAGCGCCACCGTGACGGTGACCGCGCCCGGGAGATCGCTGCCGGTGAGCATAGGAAGCAGATACCACAGCCAGAAAATCACGAAGATCAGCGGGATGCCGCGAATAATTTCCGCCCACAAAAATAGCAGCCGCCGCACGATCCCTTCGTAGCGCCAGGCGATAGCTGCCAGCAGAACGCCGCCCGGCAGCGCCAGCGCGGCGGCGCCGATAGCCATCAGCAGCGTCAGCACCACGCCGCCGGGGATACCGTCCGCCAGCCGCCCCCACAGCAGATAATCGAGGTTATCAACGATGACCGCCAGATTAGCGTTCATAACCGGCTCTCCTTTGCTGAGCTCTTCCCGGACCGAGACGCGTCAGCGCCACGCCCATCAGCACCCCAAGCGCCAGATACAGCGCGGTGCCGACGGCAAACGCCTCCAGCGCATGCGCGTTGTAGCTCTCGATTTGCCGCACCTGATAGGTCAGTTCGGCAAAGCCGATACCGCTCGCCAGCGAAGAGAGCTTCATCAGGTTGAGATACTGGCCGATAATCGGCTGCCAGGCGTTAGCCAGCCCCTGCGGCAGCAGAATGTGGCGCAGCTCCTGCCAGGGCGTAAACCCCTGCGACAGCGCCGCTTCCCGCTGACCGTGGCTAACGGCGCGCAGCCCGGAGGCGATCTCTTCAATCAGAAAGGCCGAGGTAAAGACCCCGAGTCCCCACATTGAGCAGAGAAACTCCGGCGTCAGCCACCAGACGTTGCCCGGAAGAATCGACCAGCTGCGATCGTCATTAATAAAATCCCGCGCCCCCAGCGGCAGCAGATTCCAGGCGGCAAAATACCAGAACAGCAGCTGGACCAGCAGCGGCGTATTGCGGAACAGTGAAACCCAGGCCGCCACCAGCCAGCGGCCGGGCCTGCCGCCCCCGAGACGCAGTGCCAGCAGCAGGATGGCCAGCACGGTCGCCAGAACCATCCCGGCGATGCTGACCCAGACGGTGGTGAGAAAACCGGAGATGATCCATTGCAGCGGCTGCCCGCTCAGCACGCCATGCCAGTCGAGATGCGGGATCACGCCTCACTCTCCTGGTGCAGCGGATCGAGCACCTTTTGCAGGAAACGGCGGGTGCGGGCGTGCTGCGGCCGGGCAAAAAACTCAGCCGGCGGCGCGACTTCGAGAATATCGCCGCCGTCGATAAACACCACCCGGTCAGCAATCTCGCGGGCGAACTGCATCTCATGCGTCACCACCACCATGGTGATCCCGCTATGGGCGAGATTTTTCATGACCTGCAGTACTTCGCCGATCATCTCCGGATCGAGCGCCGACGTGGGTTCATCGAACAGAATAATCTGCGGCGAGGAGGCGAGGGCGCGGGCAATCGCCACCCTCTGCTGCTGGCCCCCCGAGAGCTGGGCCGGCATCTGCCGGGCTTTATCCGCAAGGCCGACCTGGTTGAGCAGCGCCAGCGAGCGTTCGCGGGCGGCGCTTTTGCCCCAGCCGTGAACGCGTTCCAGCGCGAGGGTGATATTCTCCTGCGCCGTCAGGTGGGCATAGAGATTAAACTGCTGAAAAACAAAGCCGACCCGGCTGCGCAGCTGGCGCAGAGCGCTGCCGGTGAGCTGCGCTGTCGGTTTGCCGTCGATCAGTATTTCGCCGCCGCTGAGTGATTCAAGCTGGTTGATCAGGCGGATCAGGGTTGATTTGCCCGATCCCGAAGGGCCGAGGATCGCCACCACTTCGCCGGGTTCAACCTGTAAGTTAACGCCGTTCAGCACCCGATGGTCGCCGTAGCTTTTGGCAACATCGCGAAACTCAATGCTGGCGCGCTGCAGATGCGAAAAATCCGCGGACGATGCCGCGGAGCGTGAAAATAGAGCCGATAACATCATCTTTCTCTGCTTATTTCGCTTCGATAGTAAAGGCGCGCGGCTGCGGGGTTTTGGTGCTCGGGCCAAACCAGACGTCGTAAATTTTGGCCGCCTCACCGGATTTCTCCAGATTGACCAGCTCGTCATTGACCGCTTTCAGCAGGGCCGGTTCGCCTTTCTTCACGCCGACGCCAATCTCTTCTTTGCTCAGCAGGTCGGGGATGATTTTGAAGTTAGCTTTGTCCGGCGCTTCCGCCAGCAGTCCGGCCAGGATGGTGCTGTCCTGAGTGATGGCCTGCACGTTGCCGTTGCGCAGGGCGGTCAGCGCCAGCGGAATATCATCATAAGAGAGCACGCGCGATTGCGGGAAACGCTGATGCAGCGCCTGTTCGCCGGTGGTGCCTTTTACCGCGCCGATGCGCGCTTTGCTGTAATCATCGAGCTTATCCGGTGATTTTGCCGGAACGAGGAACTGCTGGCCGGTCACAAAGTAAGGTGTTGAGAAATCAATGACCTGTGCACGTTCCGGAGTGATGGTGATATCGGCGACGATCAGGTCGGCCTTGCCGGACTGCAGCAGCGGAATGCGGTTGGCCGGGTTAGTGGCGACCAGCTCCAGCTTAACGCCGAGAGATTTGGCCAGCGCTTCGGCGAAGTCCACGTCGTAACCGACGATTTTATGCGTTTTCGGATCTACCGAACCGAACGGCGGGTTGGCGTCGAAGGTGGCGACTTTGACCACGCCGGCGGCTTTGATATCGGCTAATTGATCGGCCTGAGCCTGCGCGGCGAGTACCAGCATGCCCAGCGCCAGCGCGATTTTTGTTTTTGCAATGCGCATTGTTATTCCCCTGAATCCCTGTTTTGTTTTGTGTTTATCACGCTCCCACAAATCGCCCATCGGCGGCAAAGAAGAAAAAGTTCTTATCTATAACAAAAAAGAACTTAACAAAACTGTGGGTATTGTTTAACCGGATGGGCTACTACGCTGGGGAAAAGTAGCCCGAACAGGTGCGTAGCACCGCCTCCGGGAGGGTGTAGAGGGGTTCCGTTCACCATCAAGTCGCAGAAAATGCCTCATCGAGGTACGTGAACGGGAAAAGGGGGAGAAAACCGTCTCCCCCTTTACAATCCCCGCGGTCCCGCAAAGAAATCGGTGCTGCGCACTGCGCTCACCTCCCGGACCTCAGCCTGCGGTCGGCTCAACTCGACCTCACTGTCTCGATTCGCCTCTGGCCGCCATCCCTGGCGGCCAGCCCTTGTCTTCGGTCCTCCGGTTCGCCGATTTCAGCGGGGGCCAGGGCATCGCTGCATAACACGTTGTTTCAGAAATATCCCCGCTGCTGTATGAAACTCTCCCGGAGGCGGCGCTTGACGCGCCTGTCCGGGCTACCAAACCGAGGAAAAGTAGCCCGGATAAGACGTTTACGTCGCAATCCGGGAAAGGCCCCAATATGCATCCCACAGCATTACTAATCCGGAATTGATATTTCCCGCTCGCCGTCAACTGTGGTTGAAATAGACCCAGGCAAAAATGCTTCCTGACGGAGGAGAAAATGAAAGTGGTGCTGTGGCAACGCATAACGGGCTGGCTGGCTTCTTTATCTGACGGTGAAGCCGGGCAGCAGGATACCCAACGCATCATGGAGGCAATATTACCGGTCGCCAGTCTCTACGGAATTGAGCTCGGCAACGTTGAAACAAGGTGGTTTCGCCATGATAAAACATACTGAGCGGCGCAGGACGCGTGAAGCCTACTGGAACGAGGTGTGCTTTGTGTAGCGCGAGGCTGTTTGCGGTTGCGGCGACGCAGGAAGCGAAGCCGCAGCCCTGAACAGCTTTATCCCCCCAGATACATCCGCTTGATTTCCGGATTCGCCAGCACCTCCTGCGCAGGACCCGAGAGCATAATCTTCCCATTCTCCAGCACATACGCGCGATCGGCGATGGTCAACGCCGCCGTGGCGTTTTGCTCCACCAGCAGCACGGTAATATTCTCCTCCCGCAGCTGCTTAATCGTGGCGAACAGCTCCCCGACAATTTTCGGCGCCAGCCCGAGACTTGGCTCATCGAGCATCAGCAGTACCGGTTCGCTCATCAGCGCTCTGGCGATCGCCAGCATCTGCTGCTCGCCGCCGCTCATGGTGCCCGCCATCTGAGCACGCCGCTCCTTGAGGCGGGGAAACAGGCTGTACATGCGATCGCGCAGGCGGGTAAAGCCGGCGAGATTATTGTAGGCCCCCATGCGCAGATTTTCTTCGATGGTCAGGTTGGTGAAGATGCGCCGTCCTTCGGGTACCAGCGCCAGCCCCTTACGCACAATCTGATGCGTCTGGCTGCGGGAGATATCCTCGTTGAGAAAATTGACCCGCCCCGTGGAGCGCACCAGGTTGACGATGCCGTTGAGGGTTGAGGTTTTCCCCGCGCCGTTGCTGCCGATAAGGGTAACGATCTCCCGGTCGTAAATATCAATATCAACGCCTTTTAGTCCCTGAATCACGCCGTAAAACACGTTTAATTCGCGCGCGCTAAGCATAACGAACGTCTCCCAGGTAAGCGGAAATCACGCCCGGATCCTCAATGGCTTCCGACATCAGGCCGCTAAACAGCGGCTTGCCGTACTCCAGCACCATCACCCGCTCGCACAGCTTGTTGACGAACGGCATATCGTGCTCGATCAGCAGTACGCTGAGCTGATAGTCGTTACGCATGCGGAAGATCAGGTCTGCCAGATCTTCCGTCTCCTTCGGGTTCATCCCGGCGGCGGGTTCGTCGAGCAGCAGTAATTTTGGCGAGGTCGCCAGCGCGCGGGCGATCTCCACCTTGCGCTGGTTGCCGTAGCTAAGGTTGGTGGCCTGCACGTCGGCGAAATGGGCGATACCGATATCGTCCAGAATCGCCATCGCTTTGGCCTTTGCCGCCCGCTCGGCGGGGTAGTAGCGGCCGATATGCAGCGCCGCTTCCAGCAGCGAATAGCGGCTGGCGCTGTCGAGGCCGACCATCACGTTTTCCAGTACCGTCATCGAGTTAAACAGGCGGATATTCTGAAAGGTGCGGGCGATCCCGGCGTTGACCACCCGGTTCGGCTTCAGCCCTTTTAGCGATTTTCCCGCGAGGGTCACACTGCCGCTGGTCGGTTTATAGTTGGCGGTGATGACGTTGAACATCGTGGTTTTTCCCGCGCCGTTGGGGCCAATCAGGCCAAAAATTTCCGCCTCGTCGACGTGGAAACTGACGCTGTCGATAGCCCGCAGGCCACCGAACTGCATGGTCACGTCCTGCACCTGTAAAATGACCTTATTTTGCGCCATCGCCGCGTCTCCTTTTGCCCACTTGCCAAATCTCTTTTTTGCCCAGCAGACCTTCGCGGGCGAACAGCATGATGATCAGCAGCAGCAGCGAGAACACCACCATCCGCAGGCCCGGATACGCGCCGAGATCGTGACCGAAGAACTGGAGCGGCTGGTCGAGAAAGCGCAGCCACTCGCCGCTGCCGACCACCAATACGGTGCCGAGCAGCGCGCCGGTGGTGCTGCCCAGGCCGCCGAGCACGATAATAATCAGTAGCTGAAAGGTAAGCATAAAGTCGAACAGGCCCGGCGAGATGGTGGTCAGCAGCGAGGCCAGCAGGCCGCCGCCGATCCCTTCGAAGAAGGCGCTGGTGGCGAAGGCGCAGGTTTTAATGCGAAACGTGTTCACGCCCATGGCGATAGCGGCGTCTTCGTCGTCGCGCACCGCTTTCATCATTCGCCCGTACTTCGACCACACCAGCTGCAAAATCATCCCGGTCGCCAGCAGGGCAAAAAGCCCGCACCAGAACAGCAGATGCGGCTGCTGCGGAATATCGTTGAGGCCAATCGCGCCGTTGGTGATCTGCGGATTGTTGATAGCGAGGATTTTAATGATAAAGCCGAAGCCGAGGGTCACAATCGCCAGGTAGTCGCCGCGCACGCGGAAGACCGGCAGGGCAAGGCAAACCGCCAGCGCCGCCGCGCACAGGCCGCTAATGAGCAATGCGGGCAGGAACCCGGCGTGCAGCACGAGGATCCACGGGCTGGGCGCGGCCATCTCAAACATATCCAGCTTGCTGTCGCTGGGGAGGATCAACAGGGCGGTGACGTAAGCGCCGACCGCCACAAAGCCGTTGGGCTCCAGCGACAGCTGGCCGGTCACGCCGTTGATCAGGTTATAGCTGACCGCGAGGATCATAAAGACGAAAATGGTGCTGATGACGCGAATAATGTAGTCGTTGAAGACGACGTTGATCCCGGCCAGCAGCGCGACGCAGAGAGCAATAATGACCAGGTTGCGCAGCTGCGCCCCGGCGGTAGTCGTAGCGTTGAGCATCAGAAACGGCTCCTTTCCAGACGTTCATCGCCCATAATGCCAACCGGGCGGAATAAGAGGACCAGAATCAAGAACATAAAGGCAAAAGCGTCTTTGTAGCCGCCCAGCTCGGGAAACAGAGCGACCGCCACCACCTCGGTAAAACCGAGAATAAAGCCGCCAAGCACCGCGCCGGTGACGCTGCCGATTCCGCCGAGCACCGCGGCGGCGAAGGCCTTCAGGCCGATCAGCACGCCCATCAGCGGGTCGATGGTCGGGTAGCTGATGGAGTAGAACACCCCGCCCAGCGCCGCGAGGCTGCTGCCGAGGGCGAACACCAGCGAGATAATGCGGTTGGCGTCGATGCCCATCAGGCGCACGGTATTAACGTCGAAGGCCACCGCGCGGATCGCCATCCCGTAGCGGGTGCGGTACAGCAGCCAGAGGATCGCCAGCAGCAGCAGGACGGTGATCAGCGGCACAATCCACGCCACGTTGGTGATAATCACGTCACCAACGGCGCGAGTGTTATTGAAAAATTCCGGTGCGGAAAAGAAGCGCGAGCTGCCGCCAAACAGCACGTTGAACAGGTTTTCAAGGAAGAAGCTGACGCCGATGGCGGTGATCAGCATCGAGATTTTTGATGCCTGACGCAGCGGGCGATAGGCTACCCGGTCGATCAGCATGCCGAACAGGCCGCACAGCGCGAGGGTCAGGAAAACGGCTACCCCGAAGGGTAGCCCAATGGAAGAAAACAAAAACAGGGTGGTAAACGCCCCGACCATCATCACGTCCGCATGGGCGAAGTTGATCAGGCGCAGCACCCCATAAACCATCGTATAACCGATGGCAATCAGGGCGTACATGCCCCCAAGGCTCATTCCATTGACCACTTGCTGGAGAAAAATGGCACCATCCATCTGATATCTCTCTTATTTTCCCTAAATAATTCGAGTTGCAGGACAAAACGGTTAACCGTTTTGAACAGCGCTTGCGCTGGCCCCGTAGGGGCGATGCTCATGGATGAGCCGAGTAACACAGCCAGCGCACATGCAACTTGAAGTATGACGGGGTTAAGGATTAACCACGGTACGAAACGCCAGCTTGCCATCCTTCACTTCGTTGATGACCGCGCTGCGGATAGCGTCGCCGTTTTGTAACGTCAGCGTACCGGTTACGCCCTGGAAGTCCTTGGTAGCGCGAATTTTTTCGTTAACGCAAACCCGGTCGCGCGGGTCGCTGCACTGGTTCATGGCGTTGATAATGACGTTATAGGCGTCCGCCGCCATCGCGCCCCAGGTATGGGTCGGCTGCTGGTATTTGGCTTCCCAGGCTTTGATAAACACCTCGCCCGCCGGCGTTTGCTCTTTGGCGTTCGGCGAGTAGTAGTCGGTGGTCATATAGCCGTTGACCGCGTCTTTGCCGACGTCAAAAAAGACCTGATCCGCCGCCAGCCCGTCGCCGCCGACCACCGGCTTGCTCAGCCCCAGCTGCTTCGCCTGTACGGCGATCAGCGCCCCTTCGGTGTAGTAGATCGGCATATAGATCATGTCGACGTTCTTCGCCTTCACGCTGGCCAGCTGGGCCTTAAAGTCTTTGCTGCCGCCGGGAGCCTGAACTTCGATAGGAATGGTGCCGCCGTTTTTCAGGAACTGCGTGCGGAAGGCTTTCGCCAGGCCAACGGAGTAGTCGTTGCTGCTGTCGAAGACGATGGCGGCGGTTTTAGCCTTCAGATCGCGCGAGGCGAGGTTAGCGCCGACCACTCCCTGGAAGCTGTCGGAGAAGCAGACCCGACTGACGTAAGGGTGGTTGCGGGTGACGCGGTCGTTGGTGGCGGTTGAGGAGACCAGCGGCGTTTTACTGTCGTCGGCGATTTTGGTCATCGCCAGGGTATTGGAGGAGGTGACTTCGCCGATCACCGCGTCGACTTTATCGCTGGAGACCAGGCGCTGCATGGCGTTAGCGGCTTCGACCTTGTCGCTTTTATCGTCAATCACGATAAGCTTCACGGTGTCGCCATTTTTTAACGTCGGCGTAATGTTCTGGATGATATCCAGCCCTTTTTGCGAAGGTTGTCCGTAGCCGCTCAGCGCGCCGCTCAGCGGCAAGACCACGCCAATTTTAATTTCAGCCGCCTGCGCGCTGCTGGCACCGACCCACGCGGCAACCAGCGTGGCCATTAAAGACGCTTTCCCGGAAAACTTGTTCATTTGTACCTCACCGTCGGTCGATTATTTATACCCTTCATACTTCAAGTTGCATGTGCGTTGGCTTTCCTCGCTCACCCCAGTCACTTACTAGAGTAAGCTCCTGGGGATTCCCTGCGTCGCCGCCTTCCTGCAACTCGAATTATTTTGGGTATATCTTTAACCATCAATGACTGCATAACATTGAGAAATAATTCACCTGGATATCCGGCGAATTATTGGCTGTTATATTGAATAGATAACGAGATATATTTGGTATGCAGATTTACCTTACAACGTCCGTTTCGTTTTTACTCATGCAATATTCTTATTACCTCCAGGAAAGGGCATAAGGCTGATGACAACCCTGTTTTGGGTACGGTGAACGCATTATGCCGGGGGCGGCTGACGCCTTACCCGGCCTGCAAAATCCGCAATGCCAGCGCGCACCCGAAAATAATATCCAGGTGCGCCCGGTAATATTAAAATCTATTCTGCTGTCCGCCTGGTTTATTATTTTAGCTGGCTCAACGGTTTTATTTTTCCATGCAGTGCAGGATTATCGCTTTCGTCTTTCAGGCGCACTCCGGTAAGCCGCCGCAAAAAGGCCTGCTCCAGTAGCCAGGCCAGCTTAAAAGCGGCGGCATCAAAGCTCAGCCCTTCCGGACGGATATTAGAAATACAGTTGCGCTCCGACTCCAGACGCTGACGATGCGGCTGCCAGGTTAAATACACTCCGAGGCTGTCCGGCGAAGAGAGCCCGGGCCGTTCGCCAATCAATATCGCCACCGCTCTGGCCTTCAGCGTTTCGCCTATATCATCGCCCAGCGCGACCCGCGACTGGTGCGCCAGCACCACCGGGGCCAGGCTCAGGCCGAGGGTTTTCAGATAGGGCAGCAGGGCGCGAATCAGCGGCACTGCCTGGCGCTGCACGGCGTACGACGACAGCCCGTCGCCAATCACCAGCAGCAGGTCGGCGGGGCGCGCGCCGCTGGCGGCGAGGTCGGCGCGGCTCTCTTCGTTCAGCTGTCGCCCCAGATCCGGGCGATTCAGATAGACATTGCGATCGCTGGCGGCGCTGCGGACGGTCAGCGTCGACAGCCCCAGCTCCGCCAGCGGCTGAACAAGCTGGTCGCTGGCGAAAGGTTGGTGGATAGCATCGCGCGCCCGGGCGTGGGCGAGGCCGAAATTCAGCACTTCGCGGGTCGGCAGGCTGGCGCCGCTGCGCCCCAGCGCAATCCGCGCATCGGTAAACTCACGCAGCGGGTTCCAGGCGTCGGGAGGATTCATACCGGTTCTCCTTGCGGCAGGACGGAAAGCAGCGGATGGCGGGCATCGGTCAGACGCAGCGCGCCGTGGCGGTCAATAATCTGCATCTTCGTCAGCCAGTCGGCGAACTCAGGCGCATGCTGTAAACCCAGCAGTCGGCGGGCGTAAAGGGCATCGTGGAACGAGGTGCTTTGGTAGTTGAGCATAATATCGTCTGCCCCCGGTACGCCGATCAAAAAGGTCAGCCCGGCCGCGCAAAGCAGCGTCAGCAGGGTATCCATATCGTCCTGATCCGCTTCGGCGTGATTGGTGTAGCAAACGTCGCAGCCGATGGGCAGCCCCATCAGCTTGCCGCAGAAGTGATCTTCCAGTCCGGCGCGGATAATCTGCTTACCATCGTACAGATACTCCGGGCCGATAAAGCCCACCACCGTATTGACCAGCAGCGGCTCAAAATGACGGGCGACGGCATAGGCCCGGGCTTCGCAGGTCTGCTGATCAACGCCGTGGTGGGCGTTGGCGGAAAGAGCGCTGCCCTGGCCGGTTTCGAAATACATCACGTTGTTGCCCAGCGTGCCGCGGTTCAGGCTAAGCGCCGCTTCCCGCGCTTCCTGCAGCAGCGCCAGATTAATGCCAAAACCGCTGTTGGCGGCTTCGGTACCGGCCACCGACTGGAACACCAGATCCACCGGCGCGCCGCGCTCAATCAGCTGCAGGGTGTTGGTGACGTGGGTCAAAATGCACGACTGGGTGGGGATGGCGAAGCGCTGAATAATATCGTCAAGCATATGGTTCAGCTGCGCCAGCACCGGCAGGCTGTCGCTGGCCGGATTGATGCCGATCACCGCGTCTCCTGCGCCGTACAGCAGGCCGTCGAGCATGCTGGCGGCGATGCCTTTGAGGTCATCGGTCGGGTGATTAGGCTGCAGGCGCACGCTCAGGCGCCCCGGCAGGCCGATAGTGTTGCGAAAACGGGTGACGACCCGGCATTTGCTGGCGGCGAGGATCAGATCCTGATTGCGCATCAGCTTGCTGACCGCGGCGGCCATCTCCGGGGTTATCGCGCGGGCGACCTGGCGCAGCGCCGCTTCATCGGTGGCGTCGTCGAGCAGCCAGTCGCGAAAATCGCCGACCGTAAGATGGCGAATCGCCGCGAAGCCCCGGGCGTCGTGGGTATCGAGGATCAGCCGGGTCACCTCATCCTGCTCGTAGGGAATCAGCGGATTATCGAGAATCTCGGTGAGCGGAACCTCCGCCAGCGCCATTTTTGCCGCCATCCGCTCTTCGGCGGAGCCGGCGATAACGCCCGCCAGCGCGTCGCCGGAACGCGCAGGGGAGGCCTTCGCCAGTAGGGTTTTCAGGCTCTCAAAGCGCCATACCTGGCCCGATAGCGTGGTTTTATACATGTGTCGCCTCCTCAGGAGACCGTACGCAGCTGCGGATCCACCGCCGCGCGCTGGCGAGCCGCTGCGGTCTTGCGAAACCACAGGTAGCCGCCGAGCATCATGGCGGCGAAAATCAGCGCCAGCAGCGTGTTGTACCAGACCATCGCCACCAGGCAGAGCACCGCCATGGCCAGCGCGAAGGCCGGCGCCCACGGATAGAGCGGCGCGCGGAACGGTCGAATCAGCTTCGGCTCGCTGCGGCGCAGCTTAAACAGCGCCGCCATCGAGGTGATATACATAACAATAGCGCCAAATACCGACATCGTGACGATACAGGCGGTCAGCGGCATCCCGCTAATGGTGATCAGCGAATCGGAGAAAATGGCGGCGATGCCGACCACGCCCCCGGCGAGGATCGCCAGATGCGGCGTGCGGGTGCGGCGGTTCAGCGTCGCCAGCCCGGCGGGGAGATAGCCCGCGCGCGCCAGAGAGTAAATCTGCCGCGAGTAGCCCATGATAATCCCGTGGAACGAGGCCACCAGGCCAAACAGCCCCAGCCACACCAGCATATGCAGCCAGCCGCTGCTGTTGCCGACCACCATTTTCATCGCCTGCGGTAGCGGGTCGTTGATATTGGCCAGGGTTCGCCAGTCGCCGACGCCGCCGGCAAAGACCATCACGCCTATTGCCAGTACGGTCAGGGTCAGGATGCCGCCGCCCAGCGCCCGGGGAATAGTGCGCTGCGGATCTTTAGCTTCTTCGGCGGCCATCGATGCGCCTTCAATCGCCAGAAAGAACCAGATCGCGAACGGGATGGCGGCAAACATGCCCGGCAGCGCCAGGCCGCTAAAGCTTTCTGCGCCCGCCCAGCCGTTAGCGGTAAAATGGCTCCAGGAGAAGCCCGGTGCGACCACGCCCATAAACACCAGCAGTTCGAAAATCGCTAATAACGTCACCACCAGCTCAAAGGTGGCGGCAATCCCCACGCCGAGAATATTCAGCGTCATAAAGATAATATAGGCGCCGCAGGCCACCCATTTGGGGTCGAGCGCCGGAAACTGCACGTTCAGATAGGCGCCGATGGCCATAGCGATGGCGGGCGGGGCGAAGACGAATTCAATCAGGGTCGCGAAGCCGGCGATAAACCCGCCGGTGGGGCCAAAGGCGCGGTAGGCGTAGGCAAAAGGTCCGCCCGCATGCGGAATGGCGGTGGTCAGCTCGGTGAAGCTAAAAATAAAGGCGCAGTACATCGCGGCGATGGCCAGCGCGACGATCAGAAAGCCCAGCGTCCCGGCCTGGGACCAGCCGTAGCTCCAGCCAAAATACTCCCCGGAAATAACCAGCCCAACGGCGATCCCCCATAAGCGGAAACTGCCGAGCGTTCTTTTAAGCGTTGTGGTTTGCTCTGTCATGTTCGTTGCCTCGCCAGATAAAGATATCGGGAGGGTTGCAAAGAGAATGCCAGGGCATACCACCGATAAACGCGGCGGTTTAAGAACCTATCCCATTAGGGCTATCTTATTTGCCAGTTTGGCCCTGGGCAGTGCTCAGACAATACTCACAGAGTGTTGAACGCCCTTCAGGGCGGCCCGCAGGGGGAGCGTAGCGAATCATCCTCACGTACTACGTGTACGCTCCGGTTCTTGCGCGCTGTCCGTGTGCAAACTGTCTGCAACGATTACGCCTGTTGGGCCAGGCTCTACGCCAACGAGGATCAAAAAAGGGGCAGACCGCGCCCGGCGGAAGAGTCGCCGTGGTGCAGCTGCCCGCAAATGTGGCGTTACTGGTGCACGATGGCGCCAGCGTCTTGTTGAATTACCGGACCTGCTTTCACCTGCAGGTTAAGTCCTTTACTCTCCAGCTCGGCATTGCGAATGCGCAGGCCGCGGTCGGCTTCAATATTGACGTTGCTAAAATGGAAACCGCTGAGCGGCGCTTCCGGGGTACCGATAATATAGGCCGCCGCTTTGCTGTCGCCGGTGGAGGTTAAATTCTCAACGGTGATGTTACTGAAGTGCGGAGTCTTGTATTTATCGAACGGCTGTTTCGGGTCGCTGTCCGGCGGATAGATCTGCTCGCCGAGGGTAAAGCCGCCTGCCTGCAACAGCTTATCGACCTCGGCCTGCACAATCGGCGCGGCTTTGTAATAGGCGGAGAACACCAGCGGCACCTCAACGTTATGCATTCTGGTATTGCGGTAGACGATATTTTTTACCTCGCCGCCTTTGCCACGCGGGCTTTTAATCCGAATGCCGTACATCGAACCTTCGAAGGTATTGTTTTCCACCAGCACGTTATTCACGCCGCCTGCGCTCTCGCTGCCGATGGAGATCCCGCGCCCCTGCTTCAGAGTGTTGTTGGCGATATAGATGTTATCCACCACGCCGTCCGGGAAGCGCGGGTCGGCTTTCTCCGCCTTGATGGCAATATGGTCGTCGTTACAGTCGATATAGTTGTTGGTAATACGGATATTCTGGCTATCGATAGGATCGATGGCGTCGGTGTTCGGCGCATGCCACGGCGAAAGAATACGCGTGCCGTTGATATCGACATCGTGCGCGTAGCGGGTGACCACGTGGAAGCTGGGTGAATGGGTGAGGGTCACGCCGTCGATAAGCACGTTACTGGCGCGGGTGATATAAATCAGCCGCGGCCGGTCGGTACCGCCTTTCTTGCCGGTGGCGCGGATATTTTCCCGCCAGCGTTCCCACCACACTGCGCCCTGGCCGTCGATAGTGCCTTCACCGACGATGGCCACGTTTTGCGCGTCGGCGATGCTAATAAACGGCAGCCAGCCGTTTTCCGCTTCGGCGTATTGCGTTTTATCATCGCCGCGATAGGCAGCCACTTCGGTTGAGGCCACCAGGGTGGCGTCTTTCTCCAGCTTAAGCTGAATATTATTCTTCAGAAACAGCGGGTTGGTGAGGAAATTACCTTTCGGCACCAGCACCGTTCCCCCTCCGGCGGCGGCGCAGTCATCAATCGCTTTTTGAATGGCATCGGTGTTGAGCGCGATTTGCAGCCGATGGCCTTCTGCGCCGTAGTGGGTGATATCACAGACTTTATCGGGAAACTTCACGGAACTCGCGGCCTGAGCGGCGTGCAGCGGTAGAAGGCCGACGGCGGCAGCGGCGGCCCACAGAGGCAAAGCGCGGGGTATCATGGCATTATCCTTTTTGGTTTGTTGTTTTGTAAAATTAGCACCAATGTTTTGATTTAATGAGGGCGGCGATCACGGTTTCTCTTTTGTCGTTATTCTGCCCATAAGTGGCGATGATGATTTGGGCGAATGCATAGATGACAGGCCCGGCGGCTTTGCAATTTGGCGACAGGCGGGGTATAAGGAACCTCTTATCTGGATGTTTAGATGTCTATACGCCCATGGGGTCAAATGCAAACAACACAACAACAACAAGGTGGGCAGCTTAAGCGCACCATGAAGACTCGCCACCTGATCATGCTGTCGCTGGGTGGCGTTATTGGCACAGGGCTATTTTTTAATACCGGCTATATCATCTCCACCACCGGAGCGGCGGGCACGCTGCTGGCCTATCTGATTGGCGCGCTGGTGGTCTGGCTGGTGATGCAGTGTCTGGGCGAACTTTCGGTGGCGATGCCGGAAACCGGGGCGTTTCACGTCTACGCCGCGCGCTATCTCGGCCCGGCGACCGGGTATACCGTCGCCTGGCTCTACTGGCTGACCTGGACCGTCGCGCTTGGCTCAAGCTTCACCGCCGCCGGATTCTGCATGCAGTACTGGTTCCCGCAGGTGCCGGTATGGGCCTGGTGCGTGGTGTTCTGCGCGGTGATTTTCGCGCTCAACGTTATCTCCACCCGCTTCTTTGCCGAAGGTGAATTCTGGTTCTCGCTGGTGAAGGTGGTCACCATTATCGCCTTTATTATTCTCGGCGGGGCGGCGATCTTTGGCATCATTCCGATGCAGGATGGCTCTCCGGCGCCGGGGCTGCGCAATATCACCGCCGAAGGCTGGTTCCCGCACGGCGGTCTGCCGATCCTGATGACCATGGTGGCGGTTAACTTCGCTTTCTCCGGCACCGAGCTTATCGGCATCGCGGCGGGGGAAACGGAGAATCCGCATAAAGTCATTCCGGTGGCCATTCGTACCACCATCGCCCGGCTGATTATCTTTTTCATCGGCACCGTCTTCGTGCTGGCGGCGCTGATCCCGATGCAGCAGGCGGGAGTCGAGAAAAGCCCGTTTGTGCTGGTGTTTGAAAAGGTCGGTATTCCCTACGCGGCGGATATCTTTAACTTTGTGATTCTGACGGCGATTCTGTCGGCGGCCAACTCTGGCCTTTACGCCTCCGGGCGGATGCTGTGGTCGCTCTCCAATGAAAAAACGCTGCCGTCCTGTTTTACCAAATTGACCAGAAACGGGGTGCCGCTGACGGCGATTTCGGTCAGCATGCTCGGCGGCGTGCTGGCGCTCTTCTCCAGCGTCGTGGCACCGGATACGGTGTTTGTCGCGCTGTCGGCGATTTCCGGTTTTGCGGTGGTGGCGGTATGGCTGAGCATCTGCGCCTCGCACTTTATGTTCCGCCGTCGCCATCTGCAGCAGGGGAAGGCGCTAAGCGAACTGCACTATCGCGCGCCGTGGTATCCGCTGGTGCCGGTGCTGGGATTTGTGCTTTGCCTGGTAGCCTGCGTGGGTCTGGCGTTTGACCCGAGTCAGAGGATTGCGCTGTGGTGCGGGATCCCGTTCGTGGCACTGTGTTATGGTGCGTATTATCTGACTCGTTCACGGAAACTCACCCAGGAGCCTCAACATGTCGCAGAATAATCCGTTAACCGCCCTCATTGACGCAAAGCCCTTTATCCTGCTGGACGGCGCGATGGCGACGGAGCTGGAAGCGCGCGGCTGCAATCTTGCCGACAGCCTGTGGTCGGCGAAAGTGCTGGTCGACAACCCGGAGCTTATCCGCGAAGTTCACCTCGACTATTTCCGCGCCGGCGCGCAGGTGGCGATCACCGCCAGCTATCAGGCCACTCCGGCAGGTTTTGCTGCCCTCGGCCTTGATGAAGCGCAGTCGAAAGCGCTGATCGGCAAAAGCGTTGAGCTGGCCCGCAAGGCGCGGGAAGCGTATCTGGCGGAAAACCCGCAGGCGGGCGCGTTGCTGGTTGCCGGTTCGGTCGGACCGTACGGCGCCTTCCTGGCGGACGGCTCGGAGTATCGCGGCGATTATGTCCGCAGCGATGAGGAATTTCAGGCATTTCATCGTCCGCGCGTGGAAGCGCTGCTCGACGCCGGGGCCGATCTGCTGGCCTGTGAAACGATGCCGAATTTCGCCGAGATGAAGGCGCTGGCGGAGCTGCTGACTGCCTATCCGCGCGCGCGGGCATGGTTCTCGTTTACCCTGCGCGATGCGCAGCATCTCAGCGACGGCACGCCGCTGCGGGAAGTGGTTGCCGTGCTGGCAAACTATCCGCAGGTGGTGGCGCTGGGCATTAACTGTATCGCGCTGGAAAACACCACCGCCGCGCTGGCGCATCTGCATAGCCTGACGGCGCTGCCGCTGGTGGTTTATCCTAACTCCGGGGAGCACTATGACGCGGTATCCAAGACCTGGCATCGCCACGGCGAAGCCTGTGCAACGCTGGCGGAATATTTACCCCAGTGGCTGGCGGCGGGCGCGAAGCTGATTGGCGGCTGCTGCCGCACGACGCCGAAGGATATTGCCGAACTGAACGCGCGGCGTTGAGTTTGCGCCGGGTGGCGGCTGATGCCTTACCCGGCTTACAACCTGCACGAATCGTAGGCCGGGTAAGCGTAAGCGCTACCCGGCATCAATCACCCGGCATCCGCTAACACAAACATCCCGTAAGGGTGGATTTCGAGATAATAGTGTTCGCCGACATCCGGCTGCAGCCGCGTCGCGTTCACCTGCAGCAAAATTTCCTGCCCGTGCCACTCTACCGTCACCTCGTACTGCGGTCCCATATAGGCCACGTGGCGAATCGTGCAGCGCTGGCTCTCCTCGCCGCGATCGCTCAGGGTGATCGCCTCCGGGCGCACGCCGACGCTGCCCTCGCCCTGGGCGGCAAAATGCGGCGGCCTCGGCAGCCGATAGCCATAAATATCGACAAAATCCTCGCTAAAGGCGGCCGGGAACAGGTTGGCATCGCCCATAAAGCTCGCCATAAAGCGCGATGCGGGCTGGCGGTAAAGATCCTGCGGCGAGCCGATCTGCATGATATGTCCCTTATTCATCACCAGCACGGTATCGGAAACCGCAAAGGCTTCGCTCTGATCGTGGGTCACGTACAGCGAGGTGATATCAAACTGCTTCTGTAACTCGCGGATCTTATCGCGCATGCTGCGCCGCAGGTTGGCGTCGAGGTTGCTTAAGGGCTCATCAAACAGCAGCACCTTTGGCTTGAGGATCAGGGCGCGCGCCAGCGCCACGCGCTGCTGCTGACCGCCGGAGATCTGATCGACATAGCGATCTTCGAATCCTTCCAGATCCACCATCGCCAGCGCCTCCTTCACCCGCGCTTTCACGTCGCTGCGCGACACGCCGAGCATCTTCAGACCGTAGCCGACGTTGTCCCCCAGCGACATATGCGGAAACAGGGCGTAAGACTGAAATACCATACAGATGTCGCGCTGCTGAATGGAGCGATGAGTAACGTCTTCACCATCGATGAAAATCTGTCCTTCGCTCGGTTTTTCCAGCCCGGCGACCAGGCGCAGAACGGTGGTCTTGCCGCAGCCGGAAGGGCCGAGCAGGGTCACCATTTGTCCCTGAGGGATGGTGAGATTGATATTGTCGATAACCGTGTTGCTGCCGAATCGCTTGGTGACGTTGCGCAGCTCAACAAAATTTTTCTGACTCATAGTGCGCTCCATTACGCCTGGTTTTTGGCTTTTGACCGGGAGATACGCGCTTCCCCGATCAGCCAGTCAAAGATAAAAATAATCGCCAGCATCACGACGATCAGAATCGATCCGTAGGCGATCGCCACGCCGTATTCGCCGTCTTCCACCCGGTTGAGGATATAGGCGGTAGCGACGCGGGTGTCCGGCGTCACGAGGAACACAATGGCGCTGACGGTGGTAATGGCGCGCACAAAGCTGTAGATCAGCGCCGAGAGGATCGCCGGGCGCAGCAGCGGCAGCAGGATATGCGTAATGGTGCGCAGGGAACCCGCGCGCAGACTGAGCGACGCTTCGTCCAGCGATTTGTCGATCTGGCCTAAACCGGCAATACCTGCCCGAATGCCCACCGGCACGTTACGCATGACCATCGAGATAATCACAATCGCCGCCGTTCCGGTGAGGTACACCGGCGCGCTGTTAAAGGCGAGAATATAGGAGACGCCCGCCACGGTGCCCGGCACCGCGAAGCACAGCATGGTGGTGAACTCGATGGTCTTTTTGCCTTTAAACTGCTGTCGCACTACGATCCAGGCGATCAGCAGGCCGAAAGCGGCGGTGATGGGCGCGGCGATCCCGGCGTAAAGCAGAGTATCGAGCAGCGAAGGCCAGGCGCCGTCGCTCATCCCCTGGCCGAACAGCTTGATAAAGTTATCCAGCGTCAGGGTGTAGTCCACGCCCCAGTTAACGGTAAAGCTGCCGTAGAAAATACTGCCGTAGAGCAGGGCGTTGAAGGCGATCCACACCGCCAGAATGGCGATCACGCTCCACACCAGGGTCACCGGCAGCGGCTGCACGTCACCACGGTAGGACTTGCCGGAAACCGTGACGTAAGAGCGCTTGCCGATCCACATATACTGAATGCAGAACACCAGCAGCGAGAACAGCAGCAGGAATGCGCCGAGAGTACTGGCGGCCTGATAATCGAGCTGCGAACCGGTGATATAGAAGTAGATTTGCGTCGCCAGTACGTCGAAGTTGCCGCCGAGCACCAGCGGGTTGCTGAAGTCGGCCAGCGACTGAACGATGACGATTAAAAACGCGTTCGCCAGCGCCGGTTTCAGCAGCGGGACGAAGACGCCGTTGAAGGTCTGCCAGCGGCTGGCGCGCAGGGTGTACGACGCCTCCTCCAGCGACGGATGAATGGTCTTAATCGCGCCGTCGAGGATCATAAACGCCATCGGGGTGAACGCCAGCACCTGCGCCAGCCAGATGCCGGTAAATCCGTACAGCCAGTTGGTGTTGGTTAAGCCAAACCAGTCGACCATCAGTTCGGTGACGTAGCCGGAACGGCCCATCATCAGGGTAACGCCGAGACCGACGACAAACGGCGGGGTGACGATCGGCAGAATCGAGAAAATGCGGCCAATAATCGCGCTGCGCTGGGCGATACGGGTGGTGTAAATCGCCAGCACCAGACCAAAGAAAGTGCAGCCGATGCCTACCGCAATCGACAGGGCGATGGAGTTGAGGATCACCTGGACAATATGCGCCTGCGACAGCACGGCCATAAACGCCAGCGGGGCAAACTCGCCGGCGTCGTTAGTGAACATCGGGATGAAAATAGCGATGCTCGGCCAGACGATAAAGACGCCGATTAACGCCACGATGGTGACCAGCGAACCAATGACAAAGCGGTCGCCCCCCAGCCATTCCAGGCGGGTGAGCGCCAGGGTCATGATGGCCCCCAGCGCGACAAACAGCACGATGGTGGCGTAGCCTAATCCGCGGCCTTCCACGGTGGCGCTGACGACGATAAACGCCATACAGCAGAACGCCCAGCCAGCATCGAGATAGTGGCGGCTGAGCTGCTCCCGCCTGGCTTCCTGAAAGGGACGAATCAGCAGCAGGCTCGGTAACAGATACCACAGCCAGCTGATATTGAACTGTGACCAGCCGTAGGCCGCGAGAATTTCATCGCTCGTGGACTCCAGCAGACCGTAATCCAGGCTCCAGCTCGGCAGCAGGGCAAACGCCAGCCAGCCGAATAAAACCCAAAGGAATATCGCATCCCGCTTTTTTACGGGATGGAGTGCAAGTGTGTGTGACATAAGTTTTCCGGTGTCGTAGGCCGGGTAGGGCAGTGATGCCGCCACCCGGCAAATGAACGCAATGCGGGCTTATTTACCCATCTTCACTTCGCTAACCCATTTATTGATTAGCGCTTTACGCACGTCCGTTGAGCCGTATTTATCCATGTCATAGTTGATGAGCTTCAGGTCGTCGAGCTTCAGCGAGTTCGGCGAGGTGTCGGCGGTAGTGTTGGTCAGGATCTGATAAGACTTGCCTTTCTTCCACGCCAGCTCCTGGGCATCTTTCGACAGCACCCAGTCGACAAACAGTTTGGCGTTGTCGAGGTTGCGCGCGCCCTTCAGGATACTGACGCCGCCAATTTCATAGCCGGTGCCTTCGCACGGCGAGATCAGCTCCAGCGGCGCGCCCTGTTCTTTTTCCAGCGAATAGTCGTGCAGGAAGCCGATGCCGATGGCCGTTTCACCGCGGGCGGCGTTGCGGGCCGGGGCGATACCGGACTTCGTGTACTGGGAGACGTTAGCGTTAAGCTGTTTGAGATAATCGAAAGCCTGATCGTCCCCCCACAGCTGGGCGAAGGTCGCCAGCGCGGTGTAGGCGGTGCCGGAACTCTGCGGGTCGGCAATCTGAATTTCGCCTTTATATTCCGGTTTGGTCAGATCTTTCCAGCATTTCGGCACCGGCAGATTTTTCTCTTTCAGGCGCTGGGTGTTCACGCCGAAGCCGAGTATGCCAACGTACACCGCCGAGGAGTAGTTGCCTTTCAGCTTCGCCGGATCGCGGAACTGCTCCATCACCTGCGCAAGATTGGGCGATTTATAGGGCTGCAGCAGGCCCATTTCACCGGCCTGGGACTGCGGGTCGAGGGTGCCGCCGTACCAGACATCCGCCTGCGGGTTTTTCTTCTCGGCATCGACCTTCGCCAGCGTGCTGCCGGAACCGTTGCGAATAAATGAGGTTTTTACGTCATATTTTTCGCCGAAGGCTTTGGTTTCCGCCTCACACATTTCGTTGGTGGCGCTGCAATAGACCACCAGACGACCTTTGGCGTGCGCCGCGCCGCTTAACGTCGCCAGCGCAATGCCGGAAGCAATCAGGGTAGTGACCAGCGTTTTTTTCATTATTTTATCCTTTGAGCAGCAGAGGTAGTAATGCTCGCCATCAGCAGCGGCATCAGCAATAAACCCATCAGAACTGCGGCGACCGAGAGTAAACTGAACATGCCCGACCAGCCGTAGCGTTCAATGACCAGCGATAGAGGCCAGCCCGCCAGCGCTGCCCCCAGATAGGCGAACAGGCCAAGAAATCCGGTAATTGAACCCGCCGCCGCTTTGTGTCCGCACTCCACCGCCGCGAGGCCAATCAGCATTTGTGGGCCAAAAACGAAGAAGCCCACCGTAAAGAAACACACCGCCAGCAGCGCGTAGTGATGGACCGGCGCCAGCCAAAGCGCGGCGACGGAGACCATCAACCCCAGCGTGAACAGTAAAATCATCGGCGCCCGCTGGCCGCTGAACAGCAGATCCGAGCCCCATCCGGCGAACAACGCCCCGAGCAGACCGCCCGCTTCAAACAGCATCACCGTGGCGTTGGCGCTGAGCAGATTGACGCCGTGGCTCTCCGTCAGCCAGATGTTGCCCCAGTCGTTGAGCGCGATGCGGATCAGATAGACCAGCACGTAAGAGACGCCCAGCAGCCAGATCATCGGATTCTTCAGCATCGTGGTGCGCAGCATCTGCCATAGCCCCATCGGCGGGCTTTGCTGCTCCTGGCGCAGCTCCAGCGGGTCGTTACGCCAGCGGCCTACTGACGGCAATCCCTCTTCGCGGGGCGTTCCTTTCAGGTGCAGCGTTAACCAGATGCCTGATGCCATGCTGATCGTCCCCGGTGCCAGCATCGCCGCCTGCCAGCCCCACCAGTGGGCGGCAAAGGCGCTAATCAGCGGGATAATCGCCCCGCCGATATTGATCGACATATTCCAGCAGCCCCACCAGAAGCCGCGTTCGTTGCGCGAGTACCAGTGGGTCAGCAGGCGGGCGCAGGGAGGCCAGCCCCAGCCCTGAAAAAATCCGTTCAGCGTCCAGACCGCCAGCAGCAGCGTCAGCGATTCGCCGAAGGCGAACACCACGTTCAGCAGACCGGTGGCGAACAGGCCCACGCCCATAAACCAGCGCTGCCCGTGGCTGTCGTGCCACAGTCCGGCGGTAAACTTCGACAGACCGTAGGTCAGGTAAAACAGCGATCCCAGCAGGCCGATATCGCCTTTATCCAGACCCAGATCCGTTTGCAGCGCCGGCAATACGTAGTTGACGCTTTTGCGCGTCAGGTAAAACGCCGCATATCCGATGACCATGTACATCAGCAGCTGCGGACGCAGCGTCCGGTAATGTTGATTAATGTCGGTTGCTGAGCGCATCGCCGTCTCCGTTTTGCTGACTATATGAAAGTGAAATCGAAAGGGGATGAGAGAAAGTCCGGAGTGACTAAGACTTTTTCCTGGTTAGCCGGCTGTTTGTTGCAAATTTGTGGGCAAGTTAACAATTACCCGCGTCCCATGCTGCGACTCCAGGGTCAGCTCTCCGCCCAGGGCGCTGACCCGTTCACGCATGCCCTGAATGCCGAAGCCGGCCATTTTGTCGGGGCTGATACCGATGCCGTTGTCCTTGACCTCCAGGCGCAGCAGCGTCCCCTGCTGATACAGAGCAATGGCAACCTCGCTGGCGTCGGCGTGTTTACAGACGTTGTTAAGCAGCTCCTGTAGCAGCCGATAGAGGGTAAAACGTACCGTTTCGCTCTCCGGCGTGGCGGTGAGCCGGTAGTCAAAGCGGCAGCGGATACCGCGCTCGGCAAAGGCAAACTCATTGAGCAAATGGTGCAGCGCCTCTTTAAACGACAGTTCATCAAGGGCCGGGGGGCGTAGCTGGCGCAGCAGCTGGCGGGTAGAGTGGTGAATACGCCGGGCGAGATCGTTAATCTGGCTGGCGGCGGCCTGGGTTTGCGCCGGATCGCGCGCTCGCTTCACCAGCTGCGACTGGATCTGAATGGCGGTAATATTCTGGCCGATTTCGTCGTGCAGCTCGCGCGCCAGGCTTTTGCGCGTATCCTCTTCGGTATGGATCAGCTTTTCGGTTAGCGCCCGCCGCGCCGCCAGCTCCGCCTCCAGCCGCTGACGATAGTGGTGCAGGTTTTGCGCCAGGTGCTGCTGGCGACTGATGGCAATCCCCAGCCCGATACCGAGCAGCGCCTGGGTCGCCAGAAAAATCTCCAGCTCCACCAGGTTGCTGAATCCGACGCCAACCTGGCGGGCGATGGTGATCATCATGCTGCCCAGCAGACCGGAGAGAACGCCGCCCTGCCAGCCGAACTTCCACGCCATCACCACGTTGGGCAGAAACACCACAATTAACAGCAGACGCTCGATTTCCGGCGACAGAACCATTTGGGTGCCGATGCCAATAATAAAGAACAGGCTGCACCAGATGATCAATGAGGTGCGCAGCGGCGGATTATTGGTATCCAGCCCCAGCAGGTGGTAGCGGTGCTGCTGGCGCAGGAATTCAAAAATCAGATAGACAAACGGCGTCAGCAGCACCCCGCCGGTAAACGAGGCCAGACCGAGCATCATCGCCGGACTTTTCACAAACGGCGAGAGCAGGGCGGTGTTGAGCAGCGCGCTGGCGGTGACCGTGGCCAGCAGCAGCGTCAGCCGCTGCCAGTAAAGGGGGAAGCGGTGCCAGAACTGTTGGGCGATGCCGGCGGGAAGCAGGCCGATCAACGGCGCGGCCAGCAGAATATAGCCGTTCAGCAGCTGTTCGCCGTGCAGCCAGAACAGCATCAACACGGGAGGCAGCACCAGCGCGGGCCAGTAGCGGCGCGAAAGCAGGATCAGCAGCGCCAGATAGACGCCGTGAGGCAGGAACAGCGCCGCCTGCTGGCCGTTATGGGTCAGGTAAAACCCGAGCGTCCACAGCATCAGCCAACCGCTTCCCCAGGCCAGCACGATGAACAGCGAGATGACGCTGTGACGAAGGCTGCGCGACATTAATGACCCGCCAGCAGCTGGTGGTCGAGGGCGAAATGGACCAGATCAATGGTGCTGTGGCACTGCAGTTTGCCCAGCACGTTGGCGCGATGAACGTGCACCGTCTTGTGGCTGAGATCGAGCTTGAAGGCGATTTCCTTGACGCTGTCGCCTTTAACGAGCAAATCAAACACTTCGCGTTCACGCGGGGTGAGTACCTCGAGCACCTGCGCCGGTTGCTCTCCGCCGCGTAGCGCCCGCAGGGCATCGGCGCACAGGTAGTGTCCACCCATACCGACGGAACGCACCGCCTGCACGAGTTCCTCCGGGCCGCAGCGTTTGGTCAGATAGCCGCTGGCGCCGGCATCAAGGGCGCTCTGCACGAAGGCCGGGGTGTCGTAAATGCTGAGAATAATGGCGCGAAACTGCGGCTTTTGCGCGCGCAGGCGCTTTAGCAGGCTCAGGCCGTTCTCATCCGGCATGGCGATATCCATGACCGCCACGTTGACGTCGTCGCGCAATAATGCCGGCCAGGCTTCCGCCGCGTTGCTGAACTGGCCAACCACCTCGAGATCCTCTTCGAGGCTGAGTAACTGCGCAAAGCCTGAACGCACCACCACATGGTCATCGACCAGCACCACTCGAATCATGTTTCTTCTCTCTTAGCGCATCATGGTTCTATGATGCCTGCCGCCGCTGCGCTGGCAATCAATCAGGCGCAGTTATGCAATGAATGTAACAAAATCGCAATACACTTCATCCTTCAAGCTGCCTCTTTGTTGGCTTCGTTTGCCCGCCCCGGTCACTGACTTATGTCAGCTCCCGGGGACGAACAACCTTGCCGCCTCGATGCAGCATGAATGATTTTGTGTATAAGCATTGCCGATTTTTTTCTAAAAACGCTTTGTTCTTAGCAAGAATTTTTAATTACTTCATCAAACGCATCGCGCCGGAAATACTGCACCCATAACAACTATGGGAAGCAGACACTATGGCACTATCATCGCGTATCACACTCATTGCCGCGCTGGCGCTGGCGGCATTCCAGGCCCAGGCGGTGAACGTCACCGTGGCGTATCAGACCTCCGCCGAACCGGCGAAAGTCGCCCAGGCGGACAACACCTTCGCCAAAGCGAGCGGGGCGACCGTCGACTGGCGCAAGTTTGACAGCGGCGCGAGCATCGTGCGGGCGCTGGCTTCCGGCGACGTGCAGATCGGCAACCTCGGCTCCAGCCCGCTGGCGGTCGCCGCCACCCAGCAGGTGCCGATTGAAGTCTTTCTGCTGGCCTCAAAGCTCGGTAACTCCGAAGCGCTGGTGGTCAAAAAGAGCATCACCAAACCGCAGGATCTGATTGGCAAACGCATCGCCGTGCCATTTATCTCTACGACTCACTACAGCCTGCTGTCGGCGCTGAAGCACTGGGGGATTAAACCGGGGCAGGTGCAGATCCTCAACCTGCAGCCGCCGGCGATTATTGCCGCCTGGCAGCGCGGCGACATTGACGGCGCCTACGTCTGGGCGCCGGCGGTCAACGCGCTGGAAAAAGACGGCACGGTTCTCACCGACTCGTCGCAGGTGGGGGAGTGGGGCGCGCCGACGCTGGACGTGTGGGTGGTGCGCAAAGACTTTGCCGAAAAGCATCCTGATATTGTCAAAGCCTTCGCCAAAAGCGCCATTGACGCGCAGCAGCCCTATATCGCCAACCCGGATGAGTGGCTGAAGCAGCCGGAAAACATCAGCAAGCTGGCGCGCCTGAGCGGCGTACCGGAAGCCGACGTGCCGGGGCTGGTGAAAGGCAATACCTATCTGACCGCCGCCCAGCAGGCGCAGGAGCTGAACGGGCCGGTGAATAAAGCCATCATCGACACCGCTAAATTCCTGAAAGAGCAGGGTAAAGTCCCCGCAGCGGGAAGCGACTACAGCCAGTACGTTACCGACCGTTTTGTGAAGTAAAGGAGGTCATGATGCTGCAAATCTCGCATCTTTCCGCCGACTACGGCGGTAAACCAGCGCTGGCGGATATCAACCTGACGCTGGACAGCGGTGAACTGCTGGTGGTCCTCGGGCCTTCCGGCTGCGGTAAAACCACGCTGCTGAACCTGATTGCCGGATTCGTGCCTTATCAGCACGGCAGCATCACTCTTGAAGGCAGGCGGGTTGAAGGGCCGGGAGCCGATCGCGGCGTGGTCTTTCAGAATGAAGGGCTGCTGCCGTGGCGCAATGTGCAGGATAACGTTGCGCTCGGGCTACAGCTGGCGGGCGTCGACAAAACGCAGCGCCGGGCAACCGCCGCGCGGATGCTGAAAAAAGTCGGCCTCGAAGGGGCGGAAAAGCGCTTTATCTGGCAGCTTTCCGGCGGCCAGCGTCAGCGGGTGGGCATTGCCCGCGCGCTGGCGGCCAATCCGCAGCTGCTGCTTCTCGACGAGCCGTTTGGTGCGCTGGATGCCTTTACCCGCGAGCAGATGCAAACCCTGCTGCTCAGCCTGTGGCATGAGACCGGCAAGAAGGTACTGCTGATCACTCACGATATCGAAGAGGCGGTGTTTATGGCCACCGAGCTGATACTGCTTTCGCCGGGGCCGGGCCGGGTGCTCGAACGGCTGCCGCTCGATTTTGGCCGCCGCTTTGTGGCCGGCGAATCCTGCCGCAGCATTAAATCGGACCCGCGGTTTATCGAACAGCGCGAGTACGTCCTCAGCCGGGTATTTGAACAACGGGAGGCTTTCTCATGAGCGTGGTCATCAATGATAAACCGCGTCAGCGTAGGCTGAAGTGGCGCTGGCCGTTCTCGCGTCAGCTCACTCTCAGCGCGGCGACCCTGGCGGTACTGCTGGCTATCTGGTGGGCCGTTGCCGCCCTGCAGCTGATTAGCCCGCTGTTTCTACCGCCGCCGGGGCAGGTATTGCAGAAACTTATCACTATTGCCGGTCCGCAGGGTTTTATGGACGCCACCCTCTGGCAGCACCTGGCGGCGAGCCTGACGCGTATCGTTATCGCGCTGCTGGCGGCGGTACTGCTCGGCGTGCCGGTCGGGATCGCCATGGGGCTGAGCCCCACGGTACGCGGGATCCTCGACCCGCTGATCGAGCTATATCGCCCGGTGCCGCCGCTGGCCTATTTACCGCTGATGGTGATCTGGTTCGGCATCGGCGAGACCTCGAAGATCCTGTTGATCTACCTGGCGATATTCGCGCCGGTGGCGATGTCGGCGCTGGCGGGCGTAAAGAGCGCCCAGCAGGTGCGCATTCGCGCCGCGCAATCTTTAGGGGCCAGCCGGGCGCAGGTGCTGTGGCTGGTGATCCTGCCCGGCGCGCTGCCGGAGATCCTCACCGGCCTGCGCATTGGGCTCGGCGTGGGTTGGTCGACGCTAGTGGCCGCGGAGCTGATTGCCGCCACCCGCGGGTTAGGTTTTATGGTGCAGTCCGCCGGTGAGTTCCTCGCCACCGACGTGGTGCTGGCCGGGATCGCGGTGATTGCCATCATCGCCTTTTTACTGGAACTGGGGCTGCGCGCGCTGCAGCGTCGACTGACGCCCTGGCATGGAGAAGTACAATGAGCGAACGTTTAAGCATTACCCCGCTGGGGCCGTATATTGGCGCGCAGGTATCCGGCGTCGATATTACCCGCCCGCTGAGCGACAACCAGTTTGAGCAGCTGTATCACGCGGTGCTGCGTCACCAGGTGGTGTTCCTGCGCGAGCAGAATATCACTCCCGAACAGCAGCGGGATCTCGCCCTGCGCTTTGGCGACCTGCATATTCATCCGGTCTATCCGCACGCGCCCGGCGTCGATGAGATTATCGTGCTTGATACCCACGACGATAACCCGCCGGATAACGATAACTGGCACACCGATGTCACCTTCATTGAGACGCCGCCCGCCGGGGCGATCCTCGCGGCAAAAGAGCTGCCGTCAACCGGCGGCGACACCCTGTGGACCAGCGGCATTGCGGCCTATGAGGCGCTCTCCGGGCCTTTACGCCAGCTGTTAAGCGGCCTGCACGCGGAGCATGATTTTCGCAAATCGTTTCAGGAGTATAAATATCGTAAAAGCGAAGAGGAGCATCAGCGCTGGCTGGAGGCGGTCGCGAAAAATCCGCCGCTGCTACATCCGGTAGTGCGCACCCATCCGGTGACCGGTAAACAGGCGCTGTTTGTCAATGAGGGCTTTACCACCCGCATCGTTGACGTCACGGAGAAAGAGAGCGAGGCGCTGCTCGGCTTCCTGTTTGCTCACGTCACTAAACCGGACTTTCAGGTGCGCTGGCGCTGGCAGCCGAACGACGTGGCGATTTGGGATAACCGCGTCACCCAGCACTACGCCAACGCCGATTATCTGCCGCAGCGGCGCATTATGCACCGGGCGACGATTCTCGGGGACAAGCCGTATTACCGGGCTGGTTAATTTCTATAGCCCGGCTTAGGCGCAATGTGCCATAAGCCGGGAAACAACCTACGATAAACGCACCGCAGCATAGTACGCGTGTAGCGCGTGTAGCCCGGACAGGCGCAACGCGCCGCCTCCGGGAAAAGGCTTTTATGCCGATTTTTGCGCGTCCAGATGTACCTCAATATAGCGCTGATAGCGGTTGGCCTTCAGATAGGTCAAATCTACCAGCACCAGCCCATCCACGCAGTTGTTGAAATCCGGGTCGCTGCCGAAATCGATAAACTGCACGCCGCCCGGCTCGCAGACTTCCGAGTACTGCTTATACAGCGGCGGGATCGCGCAGCCGAGGTTGCCGAGCAGGGACTTTAGCCGCGCCAGGTCGTCGTTGTAATCTTCTCCGCCAAACTGGGCCAGAACATCGGGCAGCGAGGCCGGATAAGGACGCCGCGACTCTGCCAGCGGATGCGTCGCCGGGAACCACAGCCGATAAAAAGCCACCAGCAGATCGCGCGCCGACGGCGGTAGCCCGCCGGAAATCGACACCGGGCCGAACAGATAGCGATAGTGCGGATAGCGCGCCAGATACGCGCCAATGCCGGACCACAGGTAGTCCAGCCCGCGGCGGCCCCAGTAACGCGGCTGGATAAAACTGCGACCCAGTTCAATGCCGTGTTGCAGAATATCGTCCATGCGCGCGTCGTAATGAAACAGGCTGTAGCTGTAGATGCCGTTCAGGCCGTGCTTTTCCAGCTGTATTGCGGTTGGCATAAAACGGTAAGCGCCGACGATCTCAAGATCTTCCTCATCCCACAGAATCAGCTGCAGATAGTCGTCGTCATAAACGTCAACGTCGCGACGTTTGCCGCTGCCTTCCCCCACCGCGCGGAAGGCGATTTCCCGCAGACGGCCCAGCTCGCGCAGTATCGGCGCATCTTCCTGGCCGCGGCGCTGCCAGAGATAGATGACTTTACCATCCGCTGTGCGTCCCAGCGTTTCAGCCTTCCCCAGCTCGCGCTTGAGCAGGGCGCGGTCTTCGGGACGGGCGATAGCGCTTTCGGTTTTGAATATACCCGGCAGCCCTTTGCCGAGTAGCTCCAGGTGGCGATAGCAGCGCTCGGTCAGTTCCCGAGAAGAGCTTTGCGGATTGAACCAGTTTGACCAGGTTATCTGTTGACCAATATTCACCGGCAGGCTGCTGTTGCGGCGACGGAACATTTGCTGCATCAGCAGCAGTAACGGCAGATTCTCGGACATCAGGGTACTGGCGTAAAACAGCGCGCTGTTGCGCGCGCGGATCCACACTGGCAGCAGCGGGGCGCGGTATTTCGCCGCCAGCTTAATAAATCCGGAGTGCCATTTTTTATCACGAATACCGCGCCGGGTGAGGCGTGAAACTTCGCCGGCCGGGAAGAAAATCAGCACGCCGCCGTTTTGCAACTGCTGGTCCATCTGCTGCAACGCCGCTTTGGCGGTACGGCCATTGATATTATCGACCGGAATAAACAGCGAACTCAGCGGTTCAAGGTGAGTCAGCATGCGGTTGGTGACCACTTTGACGTCGCGGCGCACGCGGGACACCGCATAGAGCAGGGCCAGGCCGTCAAGCGTACCGGTGGGGTGGTTGGCGATGATGACCAGCGGACCATGTTCGGGGATTTGTTCGAGATCGTGCGCCGGGATAGCGCAGCGGATATTAAGATGTTCGAGCACCTGTTCGACCGTATCCAGTCCTTTCAGGTGATGATGACGCGCGGCAAACTGCTGAAACTCTTCCTCATGCAGGAGCTTTTTCAGCACCTTTTTCTGCCAGAGCGCTGGCTTTGCCTGAGGCCACAGGTCATCGATGACATTGTCGAGACTAAACATAGCGGCACCTCCTCCGTCCTGCCCAGACAGTAGAAGGCGCAGATGTCGTTCAGATTACAGTTGAGTGAAGATTTGGGATTGGCGGGAGCGGGTAGCCCGGACAGGCGCGCAGCGCCGCCTCCGGGAAGGCCACAGGTGAAAAGTTGCGAGCGCTTTTCCAGATTGATCTCCGGTTTCTTGCCTTTCGGTCTCCCCCTCTTTTAACCTGGGGAACAGGCAAATATCTTCAGCAGGGAGCATCCGATGGTCGATTATCGTCGTTATTTCCTCAAGGGTGGGAGCTGGTTTTTCACCGTCAATTTACGCGACAGAGAGAGTCGATTTCTGGTTCAGCATATTGATGCGTTACGACAGGCGGTGGCAATAGTCCACAAACAGAAACCTTTTCATATTGATGCCTGGGTGGTGCTCCCCGAACACCTTCATTGCATCTGGACCTTACCTGACAACGACAGCGATTTTCCATCGCGCTGGAGAGCAATTAAAAAGCATTTTTCAGGTTTAACAGGCGCGCATAACGTGTGGCAACCGAGATATTGGGAACACGCCATTCGCAACCAGAAGGATTACCGAAGCCATGTTGATTATATTTATATCAATCCGATTAAGCACGGGTGGGTAAGGCAGGTACGGGATTGGCCCTATTCAACCTTTCATCGCGATGTAAGCCGTAGTTTGTATCCTGTTGATTGGGGTGGGGAAGTGAAGGAATTATTGTGCGGCGAGCGTTATTAAAATGACTTCCCGGAGGCGGCGCGCTGCGCCTGTCCGGGCTACCAACCCACAGATAGCTGTGAGCCTGTAGCCCGGTCGTACAGCCGCCACTGGGGAGGCAGTAATAGCCGAATTAACGCAGGATTTTCTTTTCGGCCAGATCGAGGGCGAAATAGCTGAAGATCAGATCTGCGCCGGCGCGCTTGATTGCGCCGAGACTTTCCAGCACCACTTTCTCTTCATCGATAGCGCCAGCCTGGGCGGCGAACTTAATCATCGCGTATTCACCGCTCACCTGGTACGCGCCGATCGGCAGGTTGGTGCGCTCGCGCAGATCGCGCAGGATATCAAGATAGGGACCCGCCGGTTTGACCATCAGGCAGTCGGCGCCCTGGGCTTCGTCCAGCAGCGATTCACGAATCGCTTCGCGGCGGTTCATCGGGCTCATCTGATAGGTTTTACGATCGCCTTTCAGCGCGGTACCCGCGGCTTCGCGGAACGGGCCATAGAACGATGAAGCGAATTTGGTGGAGTAGGACATAATCGCCGTATCGGTAAATCCGGCGGCGTCCAGCGCCTGGCGAATAGCCTGCACCTGGCCATCCATCGCGGCGGAAGGCGCGATAAAATCTGCGCCTGCGGCAGCGGCGACCACCGCCTGCTTGCCGAGATTCTCAAGGGTTTTGTCGTTATCCACGCCGTGATCGCACAGCACACCGCAGTGGCCGTGGGAGGTGTATTCGCAGAAGCAGGTGTCGGACATGACGATCATCTCCGGCACCGCCTCTTTACAGATGCGGGACATGCGCGCCACCAGGCCGTTTTCGTTCCAGGTATCGCTGCCAACGGCATCGGTATGATGGGAAATGCCGAAGGTCATCACCGAACGGATGCCGGCGTTGGCAATGCGCTCGATTTCGCGCGCCAGGTGTTTTTCCGGAATACGCATCACGCCGGGCATGGCTTCAATGGCCGTGTAATCGTCGATTTCTTCTTCAACAAAGATCGGCAACACCAGGTCGTTCAAACTCAGTGTTGTCTCTTCAAACATGGCACGTAGCGAAGCGGACTTGCGCAGGCGGCGTGGGCGAGTGATTAAATCTGTCATGGTTTGCCTGATTTTGTGAAATGAAAAAAGTGAGTTTACCTCAATTGGCGGCGGGATGTTTCGCCAAAACGATCCTTATCAATCGTCGGCAAAACATCCCCACAGGTTACTGGCTGGCGGTCTCAATTCCGGTGCGGACGCCGCTTAATTCACTGACCAGCTCGTTGATCCCGTCGCTCATGTTGTTGAAACGCGTCAATGAAGAGCGGGTGACCACCACGAAGGCGCCGACGTTGGCCTGCGGGTTCATCGCCATGTAAGTAATAAAGCCGCCGCCGCCGCCGGTCTTCTGAATAATGCCCGGCTGGCCGTTTTTCGGCTTCATGTAGACCCAGCCGAGGCCCAGCGCATCGGCTTTACCCGGCACGTCCATACCGATCACCTTCGTCAGCTGGCTGCGTTGATAAATCAGCGTTTGCATCCGGTCCGCCTGCTGCCCACGGGCGAAGAAATCGGAAGAGAGGAACTGCTGCATCCAGCGCATCATATCGCCCGGCGTGGAATAGACGCCGCCGCTGCCGATAGCCGCCAGCGTATTGTTGCACGGGCTGGCTCCTTTCTCCGGAATCATCAGGCGCCGGCACTGATCGGGCGAAGGCGTAAAGGTGGTGTCTTTCATCCCCAGCGGACGGGTGATCTGCTCTTCAAACAGTTGTGGATAAGGCTTGCCCGCAGCGGTAGAGAGCGCATCGGCGAGTAAATCGAATGCCAGATTGGAGTAGGCGGCCTGGGTGCCGGGAGCGGTTTTCAGCGTTGCGGTGGATAACCAGTTCCAGCGCTGCTGGCGAGTTGGCCAGACAAATACCGGCCGGTGCGCCGCGCCGCCGGGCTGCTCGCGCGGCAGGGCGCTGGTATGGGTCGCCAGATTCACCAGCGTGATAGGCGCCCCCTGGTAAGTCGGCACCCGCGCACCCGGCGGAGCATATTTGCTTAGCGGATCGTTGAGCTTAACCACGCCCTGATCGAGAAGTTTGACCAGCATTTCGCTGGTCATCAATTTGCTGATAGAGGCAATGCGGATCACCGAATCGAGCTGCGGGTGCTCATTATTGCCCGGGCGCGTCTCGCCGAAGCTGCGGAATACGCGCTGGTTTCCGTCGATAACCACCAGCGCCATACCGACTGCGCCGCTGCCGTAGTAGATATGGTTAGCGTAACGATCGACCACATCAGCGGCGAATTCCGGGTCGACGCTCGGCTGTGCGGCCTGGACCGATGTCAACGACGCCGCGCACAGCGCAGCAAAAATGAGCAGACTACGTTTCAACGGGAGCATCCATCATGATGAAGAAAAAAGATAGAGCGTATTTATACTACGAAGCGCCGCCGTGCAAAGCGCTAATAGCACGATTCTGTGCGGAAAAACGTAACCTGGCGTAAAAAATCCTTTTTTTGCTTTCGGATAGCGGCATTCACCTGCGGGCGCGTATGATGATCGTTTTGGCTAAAGAGGGGTGGCAAGAGAAGATGGCGGCGAAACGGGTAGTGATGGTAGTGGATATGCAAAACGGCGTTTTCGCGACGCCGCGAGTTGAGCGCGAGCGCTGCGCGGCGCAAATTAACCGCCTGATTAACGCTGCGGACACCGTAATTTTCATTCAGCACTGCGAAGCGGGCGGCCTCGAAGAGGGGAGCGAAGGTTTTGCTTTGCTCCCCGAGCTGATCCAACCCGCAGGCTCCCTGTACGTGACTAAGACCGCCTGCGACGCCTTTTACCGTACCCGTCTGGAAGAGGTACTGCGCGAACATCACATCACGCAGTTTGTGATTTGCGGCTGCGCCACCGACTACTGCGTGGATACCACCATCAAAAACGGCGCCAGCCGGGGCTACGCGATTACCGTCGCGGAAGATGCCCACACTACCGCCAACCGTCCAGCGGCGCCGGCCGTCACGCTGATCGCCCACTACAACGATGTGTGGCGTTCACTGACCGTTCCCGGCAATCCTTTACAGGTGAAACCGACAGAAACAATTCTTAGCGGATGGCAGGCGAACTAAGCTGCTGATATCCGGTCTCATCATCCGCCCACTTTGCTTCGCTGCGACGGCTTTGCGGCGGGCGCTTTTGTGGTACACAGCACAGCAAAACGAAAAAGAAGTTAGCAGGAGAGCAAGATGTTTAAATCCTTTTTCCCCAAACCGGGGCCGTTTTTTATTTCTGCCTTTATCTGGTCGCTGCTGGCGGTGATCTTTTGGCAGGCGGGCGGCGGCGACTGGCTGCTGCGGGTCACCGGCGCATCGCAGGATGTGGCGATTAGCGCGGCGCGCTTCTGGTCCCTCAACTACCTGGTGTTCTACGCCTTCTACATATTCTGCGTGGGCGTTTTCGCCCTTTTCTGGTTTATTTACAGCCCGCACCGCTGGCAGTACTGGTCGATCCTCGGTACCTCGCTGATTATTTTCGTTACCTGGTTTCTGGTCGAGGTTGGGGTGGCCATTAACGCCTGGTATGCTCCGTTCTACGATCTTATCCAGGCCGCGCTGGCAACGCCGCACAAGGTCAGCATTAACCAGTTCTATCATGAAATTGGCATCTTCCTCGGCATTGCGCTAATCGCAGTGATGATCGGCGTGATGAACAACTTCTTCGTCAGCCACTACGTCTTCCGCTGGCGTACCGCGATGAACGAACACTATATGGCGCACTGGCAGCATTTGCGCCATATCGAAGGCGCCGCGCAGCGCGTGCAGGAAGATACCATGCGCTTTGCTTCCACGCTGGAGAGCATGGGCGTCAGCTTCCTTAACGCGGTGATGACCCTTATCGCCTTCCTGCCGGTGCTGGTAACGCTCTCCGCGCACGTCCCGGATTTACCGATTGTCGGTCATCTGCCTTACGGCCTGGTGATTGCCGCCATCGTCTGGTCGTTAATGGGTACCGGCCTGCTGGCGGTCGTTGGGATCAAGCTGCCCGGCCTGGAGTTCAAAAACCAGCGCGTTGAGGCCGCCTATCGTAAAGAGCTGGTTTACGGCGAAGATGACGCTAACCGCGCGACGCCGCCGACGGTGCGTGAACTCTTTGGCGCCGTGCGCCGCAACTATTTCCGCCTCTATTTCCACTATATGTATTTCAATATCGCCCGTATTCTTTATCTGCAGGTGGATAACGTTTTCGGTTTGTTCCTGCTGTTTCCGTCGATTGTTGCCGGTACGATTACGCTGGGCCTGATGACTCAGATAACCAACGTCTTTGGCCAGGTTCGCGGTTCGTTCCAGTACCTGATCAGCTCATGGACTACACTGGTTGAGCTGATGTCTATCTACAAACGTCTGCGCAGCTTCGAGCGCGAGCTGGATGGCAAAGAGCTGCAGACCGTGACGCAAACATTAAGTTAATCAACGCAAGGATGAACCATGCCGGTAGCGCAATTCAGAATCACTTCTCTCACCCTGACGCTACTGGCAGGGATTGTCCTCAGCGCCTGCTCCAGCAAACCGGAGCCGGAGCTGAAAAAGGGCGAAAAGGCGATTGATGTCGCCACGGTAGTGCGGCAGAAAATGCCCGCCAGCGTGAAGGATCGCGAAGCCTGGGCGCAGGCCATCGCCAAAACCTTTGCCAGTCAGAAGCTGGCGCCGACGGAAGAGAACGTCTGTTCGGTGCTGGCGGTGGCGCAGCAGGAATCCAACTATCAATCTGACCCGGCGGTGCCGGGGCTGAATAAAATCGCCTGGCAGGAGATAGACCGCCGGGCGGAAAAAATGCACATCCCGGTTTTTCTGGTACATACCGCGCTGAAAATCAAATCACCCAACGGCAAAAGCTATAGCGAACGTCTGGATAGCGTGAAAACCGAAAAGCAGCTGAGCGCGATTTTCGATGATTTTATCGGCATGGTGCCGATGGGACAGAAGCTGTTCGGCTCGTTGAACCCGGTACATACCGGCGGCCCGATGCAGGTCAGCATTGCTTTCGCCGAGCAGCACACCGACGGCTATCCGTGGAAAATCGACGTTACCGTGCGCCAGGAGGTGTTCAGCCTGCGCGGCGGTCTGTGGTTTGGCACCTATCATCTGCTGAACTATCCGGCGAACTACAGCGTACCGCTGTACCGTTTTGCTGATTTTAACGCCGGATGGTACGCCAGCCGCAATGCCGCCTTCCAGAATGCCGTCTCTAAAGCAACGGGCGTGAAGCTGGCGCTGGATGGCGACTTAATTCGCTACGACAGCGACGAGGCGGGAACCACCGAACTGGCGGTGCGCCGCTTATCCTCCCAGCTGGCGATGAGCGACGACGAGATCCATCGTCAGTTAAAGAAAGGCGACACGCTGGCGTTTGAAGAGAGCGAGCTTTATAAACAGGTATTTCGCATAGCCGATAAGAAAGCCGGTAAAACGCTTCCGCGGGAAGTCCTACCGGGTATACAGCTTGAGAGCCCCAAAATCACCCGTAATCTGACCACCGCCTGGTTTGCCAAACGCGTTGACGACCGACGGGCCAGCTGTATGGCGCGCCGCTAACGGCGGCTGCGCCAGCGGAAAATCAGCCCTGATATGCCAATTAACAGGCTGGCCGCCACGAAGGGAATCAGGCCAAACAGGGTGCCGACCAGCAGGCCAATTTCGACCCGGGGGCGGCTACTGTCCTGCATCTGAATCAAGTGCTCAAGAACGCCCGGCGCGTGGATTAACATGCTCAGCATTTGCGCGCCGGCCCAGAAGCAAAACAGCACAAACAGAGCATAGGCGATGTTGCTGCTGGTAATAGCGCTCCTCTTTTTGCCGCCGTTGACGGTCTTTGCAAAGGTGAACTCAGCCATATTGACCTCCGGACTTTGCTTTCTTGCCGATTTTTTACTTCGGCTACATACGAGTCATTCTGGCAACCCCGGGGGGATTCCAGTATCAGATTGCTGGTAATTTCCGCCCAGGAATATTCCTGATTTCATCGGCTTGTGAGTTTGCTACAAATTTGTGAAATTTAGACCGCTATCGCAATGTGCGACAATTCTCCACGCGGCTGCAGACCGGCGGTGATGGCTATGCGAAGATGCTTTTTTTGTTGTCGGAGTTGTTATGAAACTCACTGAAAAAATCCGCCGCGACTGGCACTACTATGCGGTTGCCCTGGGGTTAATTTTTATTATGAATGGCGTAGTCGGGCTGTTGGGGTATGAAACCGAAGGCTGGCGTTCTTACGCGGTTGGGCTGGTGACGTGGGTGATTAGCTTCTGGATCGCCGGTTTTATTATTCGCCGCCGTCCGCCAGAGGAAGCGTAAAGCGGAGGTGGTGAACCCGTAGCCCGGGCAGGCGCTTGCGCCGCCCCCGGGGAGATAACCTGAAGCCGTGTTGGATGTGGTTTCCCGGAGGCGATGCTGCGCATCTGTCCGGGCTACCGGCCCGGTAAGGCACCAGCCGCCACCGGGCGATACCTTGATTAATTCATCGATGTTTTCAGCGCCCGATCGGCGGCGTGACGCTCCAGCGCCAGTTCAATCAGGCGGCTAATCAGGCTGGTGTAATCCAGGCCGCTGGCCTGCCATAGCTTCGGATACATGCTGATGTTGGTGAAACCCGGCAGCGTATTGATTTCGTTAATCACCACGTCGTTATCGGCGGTCAGGAACACATCGACGCGCGCCATGCCGCTGCAGCCGAGGGTCTGATAGGCACGAACGGCGATCTCGCGAATTTTGTCGTTTACATCGCTATCGATGGCCGCCGGAACCACCACCTTCGCCCCTTGATCGTCAATATACTTGGTGTCGTAGGCGTAGAATTCGCTATTAAGAACGATTTCGCCGCAGGTACTGGCCTGCGGATTATCGTTGCCGAGCACCGCGCACTCGATCTCACGCCCTTTAATCCCCTGTTCGACCACCACTTTATGGTCAAATTCGAAGGCCAGGGCGACGGCCTGCTGATACTGCTCTTCGCTGTTGACCTTGCTGACGCCCACCGAGGAGCCCTGGTTCGCCGGTTTAACAAACAGCGGCAGGCCCAGCTTCGCCTGCACCTCGGCAAAGCTTACCTGATTCCTGTTAGCGCGGGTCAGGGTAATAAAAGGGGCAATCGACAGCCCGGCATCGCGCAGCAGACGTTTGGTGACGTCTTTGTCCATGCAGGCGGCGGAGCCGAGGACGTCGGAGCCGACGAAGGGCAGGTTGGCCATCCGCAGCATGCCCTGCAGAGAACCATCTTCGCCAAGAGTGCCGTGAACGATCGGGAAGATGACGTCGATGGCCGCCAGCGGCTGGCCGCTATCGGCGTTAATCAGCTGCTGCGCCTCGCGTCCGGGAATCTGCGCCAGCGTAATATCGGACGGGCGCAGGGCAATATGGGCAGGATCCTGCGGATTGAGCAGATAGTTACTGGCGTCGTTAATATGCCATTGCCCCTGCTTATCAATCCCCAGCAAAACTACGTCGAAGCGCGTTTTATCGATCGCTTCCACGATATTTTTCGCTGACTGAAGCGACACTTCATGTTCTGCCGACTTACCGCCGAAAACGATCCCAACCCTCATCTTAGCCATTTCAACTTCCATCATGATTACATCAAAGGGCATAACATAGCATGTGAAAGAGCCCCCTGGCTGCCATAATATTCACCGGGTAAAGCATTGGGAGGCGGCGCGTGAAAGGAAAAGGTCTTATCGTTCTGTTGGCGCTGCTGGCGGCCGGATATTACGGCTATCGTTATCTTCCCGCACAGTACAATCCATTCGCGCCGCTGCGCCTGGAAGACCCCCCGGGACTCCTCAGCCACTATAAACTGCGGCGATTAACGCCCGCCGAGTGCGCTGGCCTGCTTGAGGAGGCCAACCGGCGGAAGCTCATTTCCAGCCAGCCGGTGGCCGATAGCGGAGGAGCGTGTCCTCTGCAGAATGTGGTTCGGGTGCGTGATTTTGGCACGGTGAAGCTCAGCAGCAGCTTTCTTGCCAGTTGTCCGCTGGCGTTGAGCAGCGCGCTATATCTGCAACAGCAGGCGAAACCGTTGACTCGCCGGATGCTGGGGCAAGAGCTCCGCCAGATTGACCATTTTGGCAGCTATGCCTGCCGTAATATTTACCATCGCCAGAACGCGCGGCGCAGTGAGCACGCTACCGCGGAGGCGCTGGATGTCAGCGGCTTTCGTCTGTCCGATGGCCGACGCGTCAGCGTGCTGAAAGGGTGGCCCGATGCGCAGTATCACCCCTGGCTGCAGGCGTTACTGGCCGGCGGTTGCCGCTATTACGGCAACGCTTTAGGGCCGGACTATAACGCGGCCCATGCCAACCATTTTCACTTCGGGATGCGCGGCCAGGGTTTCTGTTTCTAAGCATAACTCACTGTACACCACGACTTTCACCACGAAATCATTCGCAACAGGGCTATATGGTGTCATAAAACACTAAACTCACCTCTGGCGCATCTCTGGTAGTACGGCGGATCGGGGAAATTGCTAAGCTAGGTAATAATTGCCAAAAAATTAATGAATACGCGTAGTTATGGAATCCTGGAAGGTTAATCTTATCTCCGTCTGGTTTGGCTGTTTTTTTACCGGACTGGCTATCAGCCAAATTCTCCCCTTTTTGCCGCTGTACGTTTCTCAACTCGGCGTAACCTCGCACGAAGCGTTATCCATGTGGTCTGGGCTGACCTTCAGCGTCACCTTTCTGGTGTCAGCGATCGTCTCGCCGATGTGGGGCAGCCTGGCCGACCGCAAAGGGCGCAAGCTAATGCTGCTGCGCGCCTCGCTGGGGATGGCCATCGCCATTTTACTCCAGGCCTTTGCCACCAACGTCTGGCAACTGTTTATCCTGCGTGCGGTGATGGGGCTGACCTCCGGCTATATTCCTAACGCTATGGCGCTGGTGGCGTCTCAGGTTCCGCGCGAGCGTAGCGGCTGGGCGCTGAGTACACTTTCAACGGCGCAAATCAGCGGCGTGATCGGTGGGCCGCTGCTCGGCGGTTTCCTGGCTGACCATGTCGGTTTGCGCGCGGTCTTTATCATCACTGCTGTTTTACTGACCGTGAGTTTCCTGGTGACGCTGTTTCTGATCAAAGAGGGCGTCCGCCCGCAGATGAGTAAGGCGGAGCGGCTGAGCGGTAAGGCGGTGTTTGCCTCGCTGCCTTATCCGGGTCTGGTAATCAGCCTGTTTTTCACCACCCTGGTGATCCAACTGTGCAATGGTTCAATTGGCCCGATTCTGGCGCTCTTTATTAAGTCGATGGCGCCGGATAGCAATAACATCGCCTTTCTTGCCGGCATGATCGCCGCCGTACCGGGCGTGTCGGCGCTGATTTCGGCTCCCCGTCTGGGGAAACTGGGTGACAGGATCGGCACCTCGCGGATCCTGCTGGCGACGCTATGCTGCGCGGTGGTGATGTTCTTTGCCATGTCGTTCGTCACAACCCCATTCCAGCTTGGTGTGCTGCGTTTTCTGCTCGGTTTTGCCGATGGGGCAATGCTGCCGGCGGTGCAAACGCTTCTGCTGAAATACTGCAGCGACAGCGTGACCGGGCGGATTTTTGGTTATAACCAGTCGTTTATGTATCTTGGCAACGTGGCCGGTCCGTTAATCGGCGCATCGGTCTCGGCCATGGCCGGCTTCCGCTGGGTGTTTATCGCGACGGCGGTTATTGTCCTGATCAATATCTGGCAGCTGGCCATCATGCTGCGTCGCAGCCGTCGTACAACGGCTTAATCCCTTCTGTTCTCCTTCGCCGGTATTGACATCACAGCGTCAATGCCGGTTGCCGACCGCCTTCAGCTTCAAATGTATCACCGATCACAAAACGATCATTTTCCCCTCTCATCCTCTTCTATTATTAACTGTTACGCGTATACAGTTACGCGTAACAGTTATCTGAAAAAGAGGTTTTATGCGAAATTTATTCGATTTGACAGGGAAGCGCGCGCTGATCACCGGGTCTGCTCAGGGGATAGGCAATTTGCTGGCCGGCGGCCTTGCGGAGTATGGGGCAGAAATCATCATCAACGATCGGACTCAGGCTCGTGCGGACCAGGCGGCGCAGGCGCTGGTGGCGCAGGGCTTCCGCGCGGTAGGGTACGCATTTGATGTCACTCAGGCGACGCAGGTCGAGCAGGCGATAGCCCGCATCGAAGCGGAGGTCGGCGCCATTGATATTTTAATTAATAACGCCGGGATTCAACGACGTTTCCCTTTTACCGAGTTTCCGGAGGAGGAGTGGGATAACGTTATTGAGGTCAACCAGAAGGGCGTTTTCCTGGTTTCGCAGCAGGTGGCGAAATATATGATCGGCCGCCGCGCCGGGAAGATAATTAATATTTGCTCAATGCAGAGCGAGCTGGGGCGTAAAACCATTACGCCTTATGCGGCCTCGAAAGGGGCAGTTAAAATGCTGACCCGCGGCATGTGCGTTGAGCTGGCGGAATACAATATTCAGGTTAACGGTATCGCACCGGGATATTTTGCCACCGAGATGACCACCGCCCTGGTCAACGATGAGGCGTTTTCCGCCTGGCTGTATCAGCGCACCCCGGCGGCACGCTGGGGCAAACCGGAAGAACTGATTGGCGCCGCGGTGTATCTGGCTTCTTCAGCGGCAAACTTTGTTAACGGTCATTTGTTATTCGTGGATGGCGGGATGCTTGCCGCCGTCTGAATCACTTCACGTCCTTCGAACCGCATGCGCGCACGCGCTGCCTGAAGGACGGATTATTAAACCCGTGTGATGGTATTCAACACCTGAGGATGGCTTATGCAAATGCTCGCGAAATTACCCGTGCGTCGCTGGTGGTATTTAATGCCGATTATATTTATTACCTATAGTCTGGCCTACCTTGACCGCGCAAATTATGGTTTTGCCGCTGCGGCGGGAATTGAAAGTGATTTAGGGATTACGAAAGGAACGGCATCGCTTATTGGCGCACTATTTTTTCTCGGCTATTTCTTTTTCCAGGTGCCCGGTGCGATATATGCGGTAAAACGCAGCGTGCGAAAAATGATTTTCTTCAGTCTTATTTTATGGGGATTTTGCGCGGCGGCGACCGGGTTCGTCAGCAATATTCCGATGCTGATGGCGATTCGCTTTACGCTGGGCGTGGTCGAGGCGGCGGTGATGCCGGCAATGCTGATTTATATCAGTAACTGGTTTACCAAAACCGAACGTTCACGCGCCAACACTTTCCTGATCCTCGGAAATCCGGTGACGGTGCTGTGGATGTCGATCGTTTCGGGCTACCTCATTCAGGCGTGGGGCTGGCGCGAGATGTTTATTATCGAAGGCATTCCGGCGGTGCTGTGGGCGGTATGCTGGTGGATTCTGGTGCGCGATAAACCGTCCGAGGTTTCCTGGCTGAATGAGCAGGAAAAAGAGACCCTGCAGAAGGTGATGGACAGCGAGCAGAGTCATATCAAGCCAGTGCGCAACTACGGTGAAGCGCTGCGCTCGCGCAATGTCATTATGCTCTGCGCGGTCCATGCGCTGTGGAGCATCGGTGTGTACGGCTTCATGATGTGGATGCCGTCAATTCTGAAAAACGCCGCGCAGATGGATATCGTGGCGGTGGGCTGGCTGGCGGCGGTGCCGTACCTGGCGGCAATCATCCTGATGCTGACGGTCTCCTGGCTGTCGGATAAGTTTCAGAATCGAAAGCTGTTTATTTGGCCATTATTACTGATTGCCGCTATCGCTTTCTTTGGTTCGTGGATGGTGGGCAACCAGGCGTTCTGGCTCTCTTACCTGCTGCTGGTGATTGCCGCAGCGTGCATGTACGCGCCCTATGGCCCGTTCTTCGCGCTCATTCCTGAACTGTTGCCGCGTAACGTCTCCGGGGTATCGATGGGCCTGATCAACAGCTTCGGCGCGCTCGGCGCTTTCCTCGGCGCGTGGCTGGTGGGGTATCTGAACGGTATTACCGGTGGGCCGGGGGTATCCTATACCTTTATGGCTATCGCGCTGTTGTCCTCCGTCGTGCTGATGTACAACGTGCGCGCTAACCCACAACCCGCCACCTCCTCGGTGACGGCAAAAAAGGTCGCCGGTTAACATAAACCGCCGCTGCTGTGGTAAGGTTCTCTGCAAGGACATAAGTCGTTTGTCGTAGAGAACCTGATGAAAAACAACCGGATGACATTGCAGGATATCGCCAACCTGGCGGGGTTGAATAAAATGACGGTCAGTCGTTATTTACGCGACCCCGGTCAGGTTTCCCAGCGCAGCCGTGAGCTGATTTCGAAGGTCATGGAAGAGAACAACTATATTCCTAATCGGGCGCCGGAAATCCTGCTTAATGCCCGCAGCAAAACGATTGGCGTGCTCATTCCCTCTTTTCGCAATCAGATTTTTGCCGATGTGCTGGCCGGAATCGAATCCGTCACTTCCGCTCACCAGTACCAGACCCTGATTGCCAACTACGAATACGATCCGCAGCGTGAAGAGCGCGAGGTGCTTAACCTGCTCTCTTATAACATTGACGGGCTGATTTTGACCGGAAAACAGCATAGCGATCGCATGGTGCAATACGTCCGCGCCAGCGGTATTCCTGTTGCTGAACTGATGGATTTTGGCGGTCAGCAACTGGATATCCAGGTAGGTTTCGATAACGAAAAGGCGGCGTGGGACATGACGAACGCCTTTCTTGAGAGCGGTAAACGGGCGATCGCCTTTTTTGGTTCAATGGACGATCCCCGCGATTTAAGCCGCTTTCACGGAACCGAACTGGCGCTGGCGGCCCACGGTTTGAAGCCCTATCATATGGCGCCGCGCACCATCTCCTCGGTTGCGCTTGGCCGGCAGATGTTTCTGCAAATGCAGCAGGTGCGGCCGGATATCGATGCAATCTTTTGTACCAACGACGATCTGGCGGTAGGCGTGCTGCTGGAGTGCCAGGCTCAGGGAAAAACCGTCCCGCAGGAGATGGCGATTGCCGGTTTTCACGGGCTGGAAATTGGCCGCGCCCGGCTGCAAAAAATCGCCAGCGTCATTACCCCACGTTATGAAATCGGTAAAACTGCGAGCGAAATACTTATTGCACGTCTGGCCGGAAAAGACGCGCCGGACAGCGTTAATCTGGCCTACCAGATATATTATGGCGATACGTTATAGTTATCGATAGAATAGCGATATTCCATTTTATTCTTATTTGTTAAATTTGGTTATGTCGCTTATTAATCCGTCATTGAGCCATTTCCTGGATGGCGGGGTGTAAAGAGCAAAACGTTTCGCTTGTTATTCATGGATGAGCCGATTCATTTTAAAAAAATAATTGTGGCAACCGACGGCTAATGTATGACATAAATAGCAGACTACGGACCTCGCATAAGGATAAAGCGCTGTGAAGAATCTCATTGCTGAGCTACTGGTAAAACTCGCCCAAAAGGAAGAAGAATCGAAGGAACTGACGGCCCAGGTCGAGGCGCTGGAAGTGGTGGTCACTGCTCTGCTGCGCCATATGGCGCAGGACGCCCAGCAGGCGCTCATCAGCGATATCGAGCAGGCGATCGACGAGGCCAGCCCCGGCCCGCTGGTCGATGACCGCGATACCCAGCTACTGCAGCAATATATAAAAAAGCTGTTACGGCATCCTCGTAGTTAGTTTCGTGACAAGGTATGGATGCTGTCATTTTACTGTCACATCGCTTTTATACAGTCTCCCTCGTTTTGTTTTTTAAAGTATTTTTTACATGGAGACGATAAAAGTGAAATTAAGCGCCCTGTTTATTGCCCTGCTACCTCTGCTGGGCTCCCCGATTATTCACGCAGAAACAACAACCGCACCGGTTCTGGAAAATCGCGCCGCCCAGGGCGATATCACCACGCCGGGCGGCGCGCGTCGTTTAAGCGGCGATCGGACCGAGGCGCTGCGCGCTTCGTTAATCAATAAACCGGCTAAAAATATTATTTTGCTGATTGGCGACGGGATGGGGGATTCTGAAATTACCGCCGCGCGAAATTATGCAGAAGGGGCGGGCGGATTTTTTAAAGGGATTGACGCGCTGCCGCTGACTGGCCAGTACACCCACTATTCGCTGGATAAGAAAACCGGCAAGCCGAATTATGTGACCGACTCCGCCGCTTCCGCTACCGCATGGACCACCGGCGTAAAAAGCTATAACGGCGCGCTGGGCGTCGATATCCATGAAAAAGATCATCAGACTATCCTTGAGCTGGCGAAAGCGGCGGGTTTAGCCACCGGTAACGTCTCAACGGCGGAACTGCAGGACGCGACGCCGGCTGCGCTGGTGGCGCACGTCACTTCGCGTAAATGCTACGGCCCGAGCGTGACCAGCGAAAAATGTGCCAGCAATGCGCTGGAAAAGGGCGGGAAAGGTTCCATTACCGAACAACTGCTGAACGCGCGTCCCGACGTGACGCTGGGCGGCGGAGCGAAAACCTTCGCTGAAAGCGCGACGGCCGGCGAATGGCAGGGCAAAACGCTGCACGAGCAGGCGGTGGCGCGCGGCTACCAGATCGTTACCGACGCCAGCTCACTGGCCGCCATTAGCCAGGCAAATCAGGATAAACCGCTGCTCGGTCTCTTCGCGGAAGGCAATATGCCGGTGCGTTGGGAAGGCCCAAAGGCGTCTTATCACGGCAATATCGATAAGGCGGCAGTAACCTGTACTCCGAACCCGAAACGCGATGCATCGGTGCCGACGCTGGCGCAGATGACTGAAAAAGCCATCGATCTGCTGAGCAGCAATGAGAAAGGCTTCTTCCTGCAGGTGGAAGGCGCTTCCATCGATAAACAGGATCATGCGGCGAATCCGTGCGGCCAGATTGGCGAGACCGTCGATCTGGATGAAGCGGTACAGAAGGCGCTGGAATTTGCCAAAAAAGAGGGCAACACCCTGGTTATCGTCACCGCCGACCACGCTCACGCCAGCCAGATTATCCCCGCCGATACCAAAGCGCCGGGCCTGACGCAGGCGCTGAACACCAAAGATGGCTCGGTGATGGTGATGAGCTACGGCAACTCTGAAGAAGAGTCGATGGAGCATACCGGTACTCAGCTGCGTATCGCCGCCTATGGCCCGCATGCGGCTAACGTGGTGGGCTTAACCGATCAGACCGACCTGTTTTACACCATGAAAGCCGCACTTAATCTGAAATAACCGGACGCCGGTGATGAATTTTCGTTACCGGCTGGTTTTTTCTCCATCAGCGACCAGACTTACAGTGTTCCACTCATAGAGGATGGTGCGATGAAAATAACATTACTTGTGACCCTACTTTTTGGCCTGGTATTTATGACAGCGGTGAGTGCCGCGGAAAAAGAGTTGACCCCCCAGCAGCAAAAGATGAGCGTCTGCAATAAAGAAGCATCAGCGAAGTCGCTAAAAGGGGATGAGCGTAAAACGTTTATGAGCAGCTGCCTGAAGAAAGAGGGCGCGGCCCAGGACGGTAAGGGGTTAACGCCTCAGCAGCTAAAAATGCGCGAGTGCAACGGTCAGGCGACCCAGCAGTCGCTGAAAGGTGACGATCGCAGCAAATTTATGAGCGCGTGCCTGAAAAAACAGGTGTAGAAAATGAGCGGGTGAGGGATACCCCACCCGCTGTCCGATGTGGATATCAGGAACGGCTCAGCTGCTCTGATTTTTCCATGCATTTCGCCATGGCTTCGATAACGGCGGAACGGAAACCCTTCTCTTCCAGCACGCGCACGGCCTCGATCGTCGTGCCGCCCGGCGAGCACACCATATCCTTCAGCGCGCCCGGATGTTCCCCGCTTTCGAGCACCATTTTGGCCGAGCCCATCACCGCCTGGGCTGCGAATTTATATGCCTGAGCGCGCGGCATTCCGCCGAGTACGGCGGCATCAGCCATTGCTTCGATAAACATAAAGACGTAAGCCGGCGCGGAGCCGCTGACGCCTACCACCGGGTGGATCATCGGCTCAGCAATAATTTCCGCCTGGCCAAAGCAACGGAAGATGGTCAGGATATCCGCGGTCTCTTCGGCGCTAACCAGCGCGTTTGGCGTAACCGACGTCATGCCCGCATTAACCAGCGAAGGCGTATTGGGCATCGCGCGGACTATTTTACGATCGTGGCCCAGAGCGCGCGCCAGTTGGTCGAGGGTGACGCCAGCGGCAATGGAAACCACCAGAGAGTCTTTATTCAGGCTGGAGGCAACGTCGCTGAGGACTTTCACCATTACGCCCGGCTTAACGGCGCCAAAGATAATATCCGCTACCTGAGCCACTTCCTGCGCGCTTTGCGCCGCATTTATGCCGTACTGGTCGTGCAGGGCCGCCACTTTATCCGGCGACGGGGTGTAGACCCAGATTTGTCCCGGCTGAACCTGTCCGCTGGCGATCAGGCCGCCGAGAATGGCCTTGCCCATGTTGCCGCAGCCGATAAAGCCGATTTTCTTTTCCATCACCAATCCCCTTGTTTGTTTTATCGTTAGCGACATAGCTTATCATCTTGTTGCTTTCGCGGAAGGCCAAAGCAGGCGACAATACGCTATCTCTTTTTCATCGACAGGAGCCGCAATGGCTATTTGGGTTGATGCGGACGCGTGTCCGAACGTCATTAAAGATATTTTGTTCCGCGCCGCCGAGCGTACGCAAATCTCGCTGACGCTGGTCGCTAACCAGCCGCTGCGCGTCCCGCCGTCGCGCTTTATCCGCACGCTGCGCGTGGCGCAGGGTTTTGACGTGGCGGATAACGAAATCGTACGTTTATGTGAACCGGGGGATCTGGTTATTACCGCCGATATCCCGCTGGCGGCGGAAGTGCTGGCGAAGGGTGGGGCGGCGCTGAACCCGCGCGGCGAACGCTACAGTGAGGCGACGATACGCGAACGCCTCACGATGCGCGATTTTATGGAAACGATGCGGGCCAGCGGCGTGCAGACCGGCGGCCCGGATAGCTTATCCCAGCGCGATCGACAGCAGTTTGCCGCCGCGCTGGAGAAATGGCTGCTGGACGTCAAGCGCCAGCAGGGTTAAACCCAGCTGTCGTCGTCGCTGCCGAAATCATCGTTGCCAAAACCGGCGTCGAAGTCGGCATCATAGTCGTTGTTGTCGGCAAGGAACTGACTGTCATCCTGGCGGAAGGTATCGTCAGCGACGCTATTGTCCTGCGCCTGGCTGAGATCCGGCTGCGGTTTCTCTTCGATGATATTAACGATCTCCTGCGGATGCGAGCCGCTAAACATATTGGTGAGCATGTTTCCCAGCACCACCCCGCCCGCAACGCCCGCCGCGGTTTGCAGCGCACCGGCCATAAAACCGCCGCCGCTGCGGGCGCCCTGAGGCGCATAGCTCTGCTGTTGCGTCTGCGGAGCATACTGAGGCTGGACGCTGGCCTGAGGGCGACCATACTGCTCGGCCCCAGGAATGGGATCGGAACCGCGAGACTGACCGCCGCCAAACAGACCAGAGAGAAAGCCACCGCTGCTCGGCTTCGCGGCCTGCAGCTGGCTGACCTGACTTTCCAGCGCCTGAATCCGCTCGTTGAGCTGCTTGATTGCCGCTTCCTGAATCAGAATCGTTTGCGCCATATAGTAAGGGGCGAACGGTTGTTCTTTAATGTGCCCGGCAATCCGCTCCTCGGCGCTGGAATCGCGCGATGCGCTGCGGCTCTCGGCCTCTTTTAACCGGGAAAACAGTCCATCGATAAGGCGTTGCTCTTCAGATTGCATACTACATACCTCTGTCATACTGATTGATTAGCCTCAGATTCGCTCCGAAGCACGGATGTTGTAAATATGTGGCTGCGTAAAGCTGTGCAGAAATGTGTTACTGTTTACGCCAGACTGCGAACAAAAAATAACTTTTGTACAAAAGTAAAGCTGGCATAACACCACATGCAATGATAAGTTTACATTTAAAGTCCTTTCTAATACTAAGGTGAAAGGGTTTGCAGATGGTGTGTAACGTTTATTTTACGGTTATCGTCGGGTAAGTTTGCGGTACCATTGTTTCTCTTTTCGCTTTCATTTATCCGCAAAACGCGGAACCAAGGGGTCTTCGGTAATGACACAGCTAATTTTTCTTGTCGGGCCTCGCGGCTGCGGTAAAACGACGATCGGTCATGCGCTGGCGGAAGCTCGCGGTTTCCAGTTCGCCGATACGGATCATGAGCTTCAGGAGCATGAACAACGCAGCGTGGCGACTATCGTTCAGCAGGAAGGCTGGGAACGCTTTCGCGCTCTGGAAACGCAGGCGCTGGAACGCGTCGCTCAACCCGCAACGATCATCGCTACCGGCGGCGGCATTATTCTCAGCGAATACAATCGTCAGTTTATGCGGGAAAATGGCGTCGTGATCTATCTTGAGGCCACGGTTTCTGCCCTGATTGGTCGTCTTGAAGCCTATCCGAAGGCGGAACAGCGCCCTACGCTGACCGGAAAGCCGATCCGCGATGAAGTGGGGGAGGTGCTGGCACAGAGGGAAGCGCTGTATCGGGCCGCCGCGCATCATATTATCAACGCGACCGTCCCGCCGGATGAAGTCGTTGAACAGATTATGACGACCGTCTGCGGTGAGACCTATACCAGTTAAGACTTTACCTGGGGTAAACGGATCGGCAGCGCCTATACTTTAAATCTCTTAAGGTAAAAAAAGGAAATGCTATGCCGACCAGACCTCCATATCCAAGGGAAGCGCGCGTTGTCGCCGTTGAGAAAGGCCCCGAGGGGCAAACGGTGACCTGGTATGAACTGCGCGCTGACCATCCGACGCCTAACTCGCTTATCAGTGAGCACCCTACAGAACAGGAAGCGCTGGACGCTAAACGGCGTTACGAAGATCCTGACAAGTCATAATTCCCCAATAAATGTCCGGGATTCGCTCTGAAAAAGTCGTAACCGGGCATATATCACATTTTTAATTAATTAACAGTACTAATGATTAACTAAGATACGGATTTTCAGGAGCGTTTTAAGCGCTTCTGGAATCTTTACATTCCATATTAGCCGTAACCTGCTACGCTTCACGACGGTTGATTTTGGTCACCAGGGGGCAGAAGTCGTAAATAGAAGCCTGTTTTGAAACAGCGGTTGTGACAAAGGTAAATGATATGAGTAGTGCATCGATGGCAATTTTGACCATTGGGGTGGTACCGGTGGCGGAGATGTTGCCGCTTTTAACTGAACATATCAGGGAAGATCAGATTAATCATATTAGCCTGTTAGGCAAAATGGCGCGCGAAGAGGTTATGCGCGATTACTGCGTGGAACCCGGCGATGAAGCGCTGTTAACCTTGCTCAATGATAATCAAATCGCGCAAGTCTCGCGGCAGAAAGTTGAACGTGATTTACATAGCGTCATTGCGATGCTCGATAAACAAAATTACGACCTTATTTTACTGATGAGTACCCATCCTTTTAGCGGATTTAAAGCAAATAATGCAATCCTGCTCGAGCCGCAAAGGATCATTCCGCCGCTGGTCGCGTCGATTGTTGACGGCCATCAGGTGGGAGTAATTGTTCCGGTGGAAGAGATGCTGCCGCTGCAGCGGGATAAATGGCAGGTGTTAACGCATACTCCTTTTTATGCTATCTGCAGTCCGGTTAACGGTAGTAAAGAACAGCTGCTGGCCGCGGGCAGGGAGTTGATTGAACAAGGCGCTGACGTATTAATGCTGGATTGTCTTTGTTACCACCAGCAGCATCGCGATATATTACAAAAAGCGCTGGATATTCCGGTTTTATTGTCAAATATACTGATTTCACGGCTGGCGGCAGAACTATTAGTTTAACCTGTTGTAACACGTTAATTTTACGTGACAGGGGCAAGGAGCGCCCCCTATATTGTGCCTTCAACACAAGATCATAAGGGCGAGTTTATGCTTCAAAGCAATGAATACTTTGACGGAAAAGTAAAATCCATTGGCTTCACCAGCAGCAGCACCGGTCGTGCGAGCGTGGGCGTTATGGCGGAAGGGGAATACACCTTCGGGACCGCGCAGCCGGAAGAGATGACCGTAGTCAGCGGCGCGCTGAACGTTCTTCTGCCGGGAGAAACCGAGTGGAAAGTCTATGCCGCCGGGGAAGTATTCAACGTTCCGGGGAATAGCGAGTTTAATCTGCAGGTGGCTGAGCCGACCTCTTATCTGTGCCGCTATCTGTAACGTTCGTTTCCTTCCTGCGCAGGCAGGAAGGAATTTACCCGATTAGCGCTGCGCTTCGCCGCCTAACCCTTCTACCAGATTCTGAATCAGCGCGGCCAGTTCGCCGGTCATCAGAATAAAGTCCGCGTCAAAGCGCTGAGCGAAATCTTCCCGGTCGATATCTTCATTCTGGTCCCGCAGCTCGTCGCAGAACTTCAGACGTTTAATCGAACCATCATCGCACATTAAGAACTGAATGCGCTGTTGCCAGTCGAGCGCCAGCTTGGTCACCACCTTACCAGCCTCAATGTGCACAGCGATCTCATCGCTGACCAGATCCTGTTTTTTCGCGCGGATCACGCCGCCATCTTCCAGCATCGCTTTCAGCTCGGCTTCATCCAGCAGCTGGAAGCCCTGAGCCACGGTACCGGAACGCACCCACTCGGTCAGCGTCAGTTCGATCGGGGTTTCCAGCGCCAGCGGAACAACCGGCAGCGAGCCCAGGGTTTTACGCAGCAGCGCCAGCGTATCTTCCGCTTTTTTGGCGCTGGCGCAGTCCACCATGATCAACCCGTTGACGGTATCGATCCACATCATGGTCTGGCTGAAGCGGCTAAAGGCGCGCGGCAGCAGGGAATGAAGCACTTCATCCTTCAGCGAATCTTTTTCCGTTTTTTTCAGCTTACGGCCCTGTTCGGCTTCCAGCTTGAAGATCTTTGCTTCCAGCGCCTGTTTGATCACCGGAGACGGCAGGATCTTCTCTTCTTTACGCGCGCAGATAACTATCTGGCCATTTGCCGTATGGGTCAGCGCATCACTGTGCGAGCCCATCGGCGGAACCCAACCGGTTTTGGCCATATCCTGGCTGCCGCATGGGGTAAATGTCAGCTCGGCCAGCTGTTTTTCCATCTCCTCGGCGCGCAGGGAAATGTCGCGGCTGAGACGATAAACCATTAAATTTTTGAACCACAGCATGATAATTTCCACGGCTTTGTCGTTAAATCCAGCGGGCATGATAGCGAATTGTCGCTATGCTTGCATTGTTAATCGGGAGAGGAATTCACAGTGCGCATTGGGATTGATTTAGGCGGGACCAAAACGGAAGTCATCGCGCTGAGCGACCAGGGAGAGCAGCTATTTCGCCACCGCCTGCCTACGCCAGGGGGGGATTATCGCCAGACGATAGAGACGATAGCCTCGCTGGTCGAGATGGCCGAGCAGGCTACCGGGCAGAGCGGCACGGTCGGCGTCGGCATCCCCGGTTCGATTTCGCCTTATACCGGCGTAGTTAAAAATGCCAACTCAACGTGGCTCAACGGCCAGCCGTTTGATAAAGACCTTTGCCAGCGCCTGCAACGTGAAGTGCGTCTGGCCAACGATGCCAACTGCCTCGCGGTGTCGGAAGCGGTCGACGGCGCGGCGGCCGGGGCACAAACGGTATTCGCGGTGATCATTGGCACCGGCTGCGGTTCAGGCGTGGCGCTTAACGGACGCGCCCATATTGGCGGCAACGGCACGGCGGGCGAGTGGGGACACAATCCGCTGCCGTGGATGGATGAGGATGAACTGCGCTATCGCGCTGAAGTACCGTGCTACTGCGGTAAACAGGGCTGTATCGAAACCTTTATTTCCGGCACCGGCTTTGCTATCGATTACAAGCGGTTAAGCGGCCACCAGCTAAAGGGCAGCGAGATTATGCAGCGCGTCGGCGAGCGGGATCCGGTGGCGGAACTGGCGCTGAGCCGCTACGAGATGCGGCTGGCGAAGTCGTTGGCTCACGTGGTCAACATTCTCGATCCGGACATCATTGTGCTTGGCGGGGGAATGAGCAACGTTGATCGTCTCTATCAAACGGTGCCGAATCTGCTAAAACCATGGGTATTCGGCGGTGAATGCGAGACGCCGATTCGCCGGGCGGTGCACGGGGACTCCAGCGGCGTGCGCGGCGCGGCCTGGCTGTGGCCGCTGTAATCTTCAACCCGCTGCGCGGCCTGAACGGTGCAGCGGGTACCCTGCGGATTATCGGTCCGGGATCTCCTCCAGGCTGTAATAAATCGACAGCCCCATTTTTTTGCCTTCCTCAATATCCAGATCCGCGCCGCGAGATTCGCCCGGCAGGCGTAAGATAGCGTCACAGCGGCTAATTAAGCGGTGAGCGACGGGGTAGAGATATTCCTCGCTAATCGCATCGCCAATTTCCGTGGAGCCCGCGGCTTTGGCAATGGGGAGAGCCAGCCATTCGCCGACCACGGGGATATGTCCTTTCTGATAAACGCGTAGCGCAACCTGGGCCATATTGTTCAGGTTAGCGTCGATTAGTTCCGCGCGATTGTGAGTGCCGCTGCGTACCGGGCCGGCAATCAAAATTAGTAAATTTTTCATGGTTAAGACCTTCTTAATGGGCCAGAGGGGATGGGACGATGCTGCCGGAGGCCGCAGTTCGCCCGTCAGAAAAGTTATTGATGCACGTTTTTGCACGAAATGATGCGATGACGATAATAAACGCGTTTTCATGCATGAATTAGCCTGATTTTCATCATTAAAGCAATTTAATTGAACTTATCATGCGTGTTCGTGCGATATCAAGATGTATCGTGAATTTCTGACCCGGACAACGGAGCGACCTCTCCCGTGGGAGAGGTCTTGAAGGCAGGTGCGGAGGGAGAACATTACTCGACGGCGAAGGTTTTATCCAGGCGGCTATAGCCCAGCCCGTTGATCTTTTTAACTTTAATTTGCACCGGAATGCGCTCTTTCATCGCCTCGACGTGGCTGATGACGCCGATAACCTTGCCGCTGGCGTTGAGCGCGTCCAGCGCATCCAGCGCGGTATCGAGGGTTTCGCTATCCAGCGTGCCGAAGCCCTCATCAAGAAACAACGAGTCTATCCGCGTCTTATGGCTCACCAGGTCGGAGAGCGCCAGCGCCAGCGCGAGGCTTACGAGGAAACTCTCGCCGCCGGAGAGGGTCCGGGTGTCGCGCACCGCGTCCGCTTGCCAGGTGTCGACCACTTCAAGCTCCAGGGCATCGCTGGCTTTACGTTGCAGCAGATAGCGACCGTGCAGGCGATTAAGCTGGTGGTTGGCCAGCCACACCAGATTATCCAGCGTCAGGCCCTGGGCAAATTTACGGAATTTATCGCCCTCCCTGGAGCCGATAAGCGAGTTCAGCCATCCCCAGTCTTCCACTTCCTGCGCGGTGCGCTCCATCTGCTGGCGTAAAGCGTGCTGACGCTGCTGGTTTTCTGCATTCTGTTTCAGCTGCTGGCGAATCTCTCCCTGACGGGCGCTGTTTTCCCGCAGCAGCGTCGTTAGCTGCTGAAGCTGTTCCTGCACCTGCTCAAGAGACTGGCTGAAGTCCATTTCCGCCGGCGGCTGCCGGCTGTGGTTATCGAGCGCTTCGCGAGCCCGCAGCGCCAGCGCCTGATTCTGCTGTAGCCTGCTCTCCAGCGTCTGTTTCAGGTTTTCGAGACGCTGGCGCGTTTCCTCATCAAGCAGCGCGGCGAGAAATGCCTGCCGGTCCGCGAAGGGGCTGGCGGCCAGCGCTGCGCTGAACTGCGCTTCGCTCTCTTTTAGCTGAGCCTGCTGCTGGCTCTCCTGCTGCCCCAGAGTTTGCCACTGGCTCTGGAGCGCGAGGCAGTCATCGTGCACCTGACGCCAGCCGTCGAGCGGCGCGGGTTCTGCCGCTAAGTCCGTTTCCGGTAAGGCCTCCAGAAGCGGGGTCAGCTGCTGGAGCTGTTCCTGCAGGGCGAGCAGTTCATTCTGTTTGGCCTGCCAGTTGCGGGTCTCTTCTTCCCGCTGCGCCAGCCAGCTCGCGGTCTGCTCTGCAGCCGGTAGGCTCAGGCTAAAGGCGCTCAGTTCGGCCGCCAGCGCGGCGCTGCGCTGCTCTTGTTCCTGCTGTAGCTGCTGAAGCTGCTGCTGGCACTCCAGCTGCTGAGCCTGCCAGGCCAGACGCTGCTGATGCTGATAGAGCCGCTGTTCATGCTCCTGCTGCGCATTTATCCAGCCCGGAATATCATCCTTTGGCGTCAGGTCGATATTTAATCCGCCGATCGTCTCCTGCCAGCGTGATGTAAGCGCTTGCTCCTGCTGCAGAAGCGATGCTTTCTCAGCCGCCTCTTTTTGCTGGTGCTTAATCAGGGCGTCCAGCTCGCCGCGCACCAGGGCGCCAGCCTCCGCCAGCTGTTTAACTTCGCGCTCCAGCGCATCGCGCCGCGCCTGATTAACGCCGGGAACCAGCGCCTGATATTCGGCGACGGCCGGATGCTGCGCGGAACCGCAGAGCGGACAAGGGGTACCGGGCTGCAGGCGAGCACGCTCGGCCTCAAGACCGGCAATGCGCGCTTCCATTTCGCACAGGGCTTTCACATCGCTCAGCTGCTGATTCTTCTCTTTATAAGCCTGACGGCGCTGAGCCAGCATCGCTTCCAGTTTTTCCTGCTCCTGCCTGGTGGCCTGCCCGGCGGCGTTGAGCTGCATCAGGCGCTGGCCCAGAGGCTGAAGTTGACTATGTAGCGCTGAGAGCTGCTGGCGCAGGGCGCGAGCCGCGGCGTGCTGCGCCAGCCCGGCGCTGACCTGTTCGGCATCCAGCGTCAGCCCGGCGGGCGGCAGGTCTGCCAGTCTGCGACGGGTTTCCGCCAGACGTTGCTGCAGGGCGGCTTGCTGCTGGGTATCGCGAGTCTGCTGCTGGAAAGCCGCCCGCCAGCCCGCCAGCGCATTGCCCCACCGCTGAAAACGGTCATGCTCTTTTAGCCATGCGGAGAGCGTTTGCTGGTGGCTCTGCAGGCGTTCAGACTGCTGGCGGGCGGCGAGGCGAATCCCCGCTCGCCGTCGCAGCCTTTCATGTAAGCGAGTATTTACTTCTTCTCTCAGGCGACGGGTTTGCGCCAGCGCGGTGGTTTGTTCCTGCTGACGCGTCCACTGTGGACGTAAGTGCTCTGCAGGCTGGGCATTCAGCAGCACGGTCAGCTGCGGCTGCGCCTGCTCCAGCGCAGATTGGGCTTCGCGTAGCGCGCTCTGCGCCTGCAGATCTTCTGCTGTCAGCTCTGCGCGGCGTACCAGCCACTGACGGGCATTTTGCAGACGGCTTTGTTCGCTAACCTTCTGTTTTTCTTCATCAGTAAGCGCTTGCAAACTTTGCTGTAGCGCCTGCTGCTGGTCGTCGCTTAGCAGCAGGACGCCGGAAGCCTGAGCCTGGATTTTCTCCAGCTCGACGCGGGCCTGCTTATGCTTTTCAAAGACCTGCGCGGAAATCTGGCCGTAAATTTCGGTACCGGTCAGCTCTTCCAGCAGCTCGGCGCGCTCTTTCGGTTTAGCATTCAGGAAGGCGGCGAACTGCCCCTGCGATAGCAGCATCGAGCGGGTGAAGCGGCCATAGTCCAGGCCGGTGAGCGAGGCGGTCATTTCCAGCTTGTCTTTGATCTTATCGGCGAGGATTTTGCCATCCTCGCAGCGCGCCAGCTCGACGCGCGGCACCTGCAGGTTGCCGTCCGGCTGGTTTCGCGCCCGGTTCTGACTCCAGAAGGCGCGATAGGCGATGCCTTTGACTTCGAACTCCACTTCCGCCAGACATTCGGCGGTGTCGCGAGTCATCAGATCGTTTTGTGATTGCGACACGCTGCTCAGGCGCGGGGTTTCGTGATAGAGCGCGAGGCAGATAGCATCCAGCAGCGTGGTTTTTCCGGCGCCGGTCGGCCCGGTAATCGCGAACAGACCGTTGCTGGCGAACGGCTCAGCGGTGAAATCAATTTTCCATTCACCTTTCAGTGAATTGAGATTTTTCAGGCGTAAGCTGAGTATTTTCACAGGCGATCCTCACCGTTCAGGCTATGCAGCGTTTCATTAAAAAGCTGTTCCAGGCGCTGCTGCTGCGCGGCTTCCAGCGTTTCCAGCGCCAGACGGCGGGCGAAGACATCCTCCACCTGCAGTTCGCTGAGGGTCTCTCGCTGAGCGCCGGCCAGAATGCGGTTGCGCTGGGCGCGACTGCGGCGCACCAGCAGGACTTCCACCGGCAGCGTTTCGGTCTGCGCCTGAATTTTACGCTGGATATCATGCATATATTCGTCGCTGGTGATTTCGATATCCAGCCACACTGCGGGCTGCAGGGCGCTATCCTGCCATTGGTTTAGCTGCCCGCTAATGCTGGCGAAATCGCCCTTTAGCACCGCCAGCGGCTGGGTGACGGGAACGATAAGCGGCGTGACATCCGCCAGACGCCCGTGGGTAAAAGTGACCAGATTGACGCTTTTATTTTTCCCTGTTTCATCAAAGCTCAGCGGGATGGGGGAGCCGCTGTAGCGGATATGCTCGCAGCCGCCCACCACCTGCGCACGGTGAATATGGCCGAGCGCAATATAGTCGGCAGGCGGAAAACGGCTCGCCGGAAAGGCGTCCAGCGTACCGATATAGATTTCGCGCACCGCGTCGCTTTTGCTGGCGCCGACGGTGGTTAAATGGCCGCTGGCGATAATCGGTAGCGCCCGGTCGCCGCGCAGTTCGCAGGCCTGCTGGTACTGCTGCTGGTAATAGTCGCTGATGGCGCTCAGGAGCTGCTGCTGCTTTTCGCCGCTGGAGTGCCCGGCCTGGCTGGTTACCAGTTCACGCGGGCGCAGGAACGGCACCGGGCAAAAAATCGCCCCCGGCGAACCGTCGCGCAGCGGCAGAATAAAGGGGGCGTGGCCGGCATTGGCCACGACCGTGGTTTTCAGGAACGCAAGAATGTCTCGCGACTCGTTGAGGGTGGCGACCGAATCATGGTTGCCCGCCAGCACCACCAGCCGACAGCCGGTTTGCTGCAGCTGAACGACAAACCGGTTATACAGCTCGCGCGCGTAGCTCGGCGGGGAGCCGGTATCAAAAATATCGCCCGCGACAATAATGGCATCGACGTCATGTTCCTGCGCGCTGGCCAGCAGCCAGTCGAGAAACGCCTGATGTTCGGCGGCGCGACTTTTACTGTAAAAATTTTGCCCAAGATGCCAGTCAGAGGTATGAAGGATGCGCATAGTTGTTCCATAGCGTAAAAGCGAAAGCGGCATTATATACCCGTCATACTTCAAGTTGCTTATGCGTTGGCTACCCGCGCCCACCCAGTCGCATCGTTATCTCTTTTTTGGGACTTACGCCCTTGCTGCCTTTAAGCAAGCCGAATTATTACGGGGATAAGACTGCTCTCAGGCGCGATAAGTCCGTGTCACAATTCGAAATCCGCGTTCATCCGGCGGTCATTTTTTTCATAAATCTGTCATAAATCTGACGCATAATGGCCGCGCACTTCTATACTGATGGCTAAAAAATACAGGGTAAATAATGGCGAGAAGAATTCTGGTCGTTGAAGATGAAGCTCCAATCCGCGAGATGGTTTGCTTTGTTCTGGAGCAAAACGGCTTTCAGCCCGTCGAGGCGGAAGATTTTGACAGCGCGGTTAATCAGCTCAATGAACCCTGGCCGGATTTGATCCTCCTCGACTGGATGCTGCCGGGTGGGTCGGGTCTGCAGTTTATTAAACAGCTCAAGCGTGAAGCGATGACCCGCGATATTCCCGTGGTGATGCTCACCGCCCGCGGCGAAGAGGAAGATCGCGTCCGCGGTCTGGAGACCGGCGCCGATGACTACATCACTAAGCCGTTTTCCCCGAAAGAGCTGGTGGCGCGAATTAAAGCCGTGATGCGGCGCATTTCGCCGATGGCGGTGGAAGAGGTGATTGAAATGCAGGGGCTGAGCCTGGACCCCTCTTCGCATCGGGTCATGACCGGTGAAAATCCGCTGGATATGGGGCCGACGGAGTTTAAATTATTACACTTCTTTATGACCCACCCGGAACGGGTTTATAGCCGCGAACAGCTGCTGAATCACGTCTGGGGAACCAACGTTTATGTCGAAGACAGAACGGTAGACGTGCATATTCGCCGTCTGCGCAAAGCGCTGGAACATAGCGGCCATGACCGGATGGTACAAACGGTTCGCGGTACGGGATATCGTTTCTCCGCCCGATTCTGAATGTTGACAGGAGTGTGAACCGTGCTGGAACGGCTGTCATGGAAAAGGCTGGCGCTTGAGCTTTTCTTGTGTTGTATCCCGGCCCTGATCCTCGGGGCGTTTTTAGGTCATCTGCCGTGGTTTTTATTGGCGGCAGTGACCGGTCTTCTTATCTGGCATTTCTGGAATCTGATGCGCCTGTCATGGTGGCTGTGGGTTGACCGCAGCATGACGCCTCCGCCGGGTAGCGGCAGCTGGGAGCCGCTGCTGTACGGACTGCATCAAATGCAGATGCGTAATAAAAAGCGTCGCCGTGAGCTGGGCAACCTGATTAAGCGCTTTCGCAGCGGGGCGGAGTCTCTGCCGGATGCGGTAGTGCTGACCACCGAAGAAGGCGCGATGTTCTGGTGTAACGGCCTGGCGCAGCAGATCCTGAATCTGCGCTGGCCTGACGATAACGGGCAGAACATCCTTAACCTCTTGCGCTATCCTGAATTTGCCAATTACCTGAAATACAGGGATTTTTCTAAACCGCTCAACCTGGTACTGAATAACGGTCGCCATCTGGAGATTCGCGTGATGCCCTACAGCGATAAACAGCTGCTGATGGTTGCGCGCGATGTTACGCAGATGCACCAGCTGGAAGGGGCGCGGAGAAACTTTTTCGCTAACGTCAGCCATGAGCTGCGTACGCCGCTGACGGTGCTGCAGGGGTATCTGGAGATGATGCAGGAGCAGGTGCTGGAAGGGGGGACGCGCGAAAAAGCGTTGCACACCATGCGCGAGCAAACCCAGCGAATGGAAGGCCTGGTGAAACAATTGCTGACGCTGTCGCGAATCGAAGCCGCGCCGGTTCTGGCGATGAACGATAAAATCGATGTGCCGATGATGCTGCGGGTCGTTGAGCGCGAAGCGCAAACGCTAAGCCAGCAGAAGCATGCGCTGCATTTTTCGGTTGATGAATCGCTGAAAGTGCTGGGTAATGAAGAACAGCTGCGCAGCGCGATTTCCAACCTGGTGTATAACGCGATCAATCATACGCCGCCGGGAACGGATATTACCGTAAGCTGGCAGCGAGCGCCGCACGGGGCAATGTTCAGCGTCGAAGATAACGGGCCGGGCATCGCGCCGGAACATATTCCGCGCCTGACCGAGCGTTTCTATCGGGTGGATAAAGCGCGCTCGAGACAGACCGGCGGCAGCGGTCTGGGGCTGGCGATTGTCAAACATGCGGTCAGCCATCACGATAGCCGCCTCGAAATTGAGAGTACGCTGGGTAAAGGCACCCGCTTTAGCTTCCTGTTACCGGAACGTTTAATTGCCAAAAATTGAACGCCTGCATGTGGGTGTCAGCATAACTTGCCAATGACCAGCTTCGGCTGGTCATTTTCGTTTGCAGTAAAATCGAAGTTGAGTAATTAACGAACGTTAGCTGCTTTTTTGTTCGCATGATAAGCCAGATGTTTTCCATCCATCAGGTAAATAATTCTACGCATTAAAATAGAGTCAGCATAATCATCTGCTTTTGCGATCCCTCCTTGCTTTAAAACGTTATAAGCGTTTAAATTGCCCCCCTACGGTCGCAGACAGACTGTTTTTGCGTGGTAATTCAAAAAACAATTCTTTTCCACGCCGCTTTGGGAGCATATCCCGCTGAGTTTACTGACAATGGCCGCTGTATCATCCCCAGGGGAAAGGCGCGGTATTTATCCGTTTTTACAACACCACATCCACAGGCTGTAATGAATTTATGACCCATCAGTTAAAATCTCGCGACATCATTGCGTTGGGCTTTATGACCTTCGCGCTGTTCGTCGGCGCAGGCAATATTATCTTTCCTCCGATGGTTGGCTTACAGGCCGGCGAACACGTCTGGACCGCGGCTATTGGCTTTCTGATTACCGCCGTGGGTCTGCCGGTGCTAACGGTTGTGGCGCTGGCGAAAGTCGGTGGCGGCGTAGAGAGCCTGAGCACGCCGATTGGTAAAATTGCCGGTATCCTGCTGGCGGTGGTTTGCTATCTTGCCGTTGGGCCGCTGTTTGCGACTCCGCGTACCGCCACCGTCTCTTTTGAAGTGGGGATTGCTCCGCTGACCGGCGACGGCCCGCTGCCGCTGCTGATTTACAGCGTTATCTATTTTGCCCTGGTGATCCTCGTTTCGCTCTATCCGGGCAAGCTGCTGGACACCGTCGGGAATTTCCTCGCGCCGTTGAAAATCATCGCTCTGATTATTCTCGCCGTTGCGGCGATCGTCTGGCCAGCCGGTCCGCTGAGCCACGCGATGGAAGCCTACCGTACCGCGCCATTCTCCAACGGCTTCGTCAACGGCTATCTGACCATGGACACCCTTGGGGCGATGGTCTTTGGGATCGTGATTGTCAACGCGGCGCGTTCTCGCGGCGTGACCGAAGCCCGCCTGCTGACCCGTTACACCGTCTGGGCTGGCCTGATGGCCGGCGTGGGCCTGACGCTGCTGTATCTGGCGTTGTTCCGTTTAGGTTCCGATAGCGGCACGCTGGTGGAGCAGTCCGCTAACGGCGCGGCGATTCTGCACGCTTATGTCCAGCACACCTTCGGCGGCGCGGGGAGCTTCCTGCTGGCAGCGCTGATCTTCATCGCTTGCCTGGTGACGGCGGTAGGCCTGACCTGCGCCTGTGCGGAGTTTTTTGCCCAGTATCTGCCGTTCTCCTATCGTACGCTGGTCTTTATCCTTGGCCTGTTTTCGATGGCGGTTTCCAACCTTGGCCTGAGCCACCTGATTCAGATTTCAATTCCGGTGCTGACGGCTATCTATCCGCCGTGTATCGCACTCGTGGTATTAAGCTTTACCCGTAGTTGGTGGCATAATTCGTCCCGCGTTATTGCCCCGGCAATGTTTATCAGCCTGATGTTTGGTATCATTGACGGCATTAAAGCGTCGGCGTTTGCAGAGATTTTGCCATCCTGGACCGCGCGTCTGCCGCTGGCGGAGCAAGGGCTGGCGTGGCTGATGCCAACCGCCGTGATGGTGATTCTGGCCGTTATCTGGGATCGCGCAGCAGGGCGTCAGGTGGCCTCCAGCGCGCACTAACCGACGCTTTACACAGGTGTTTAACCACGGGACTTCAGGTCCCGTGGTTTTTTGTTTTTTTGGTCATCCTCCCCGGTGCTTTGCCCCCGCGAAGGCCAGAGGAGAAAAACGGCATGGAACACGATGGAAAGTAGTAACAAGCTTAAGCGCGGGCTAAGTACCCGGCATATTCGTTTTATGGCGCTGGGGTCGGCAATCGGTACCGGCCTTTTCTATGGTTCGGCTGACGCGATTAAAATGGCGGGGCCGAGCGTTCTGTTGGCTTATATTATCGGCGGCGTCGCGGCCTACATTATTATGCGCGCGCTGGGCGAAATGTCGGTACACAACCCGGCCGCCAGTTCGTTCTCGCGCTATGCCCAGGATTACCTTGGCCCGCTGGCGGGCTATATCACCGGCTGGACCTACTGTTTTGAAATCCTGATTGTCGCCATAGCCGACGTCACGGCCTTCGGCATCTATATGGGGGTCTGGTTCCCGGCGGTGCCGCACTGGATCTGGGTACTCAGCGTGGTGCTGATTATCTGCGCCGTCAACCTGATGAGCGTCAAGGTCTTCGGCGAGCTGGAGTTTTGGTTCTCCTTCTTCAAAGTCGCCACTATTATCATCATGATCCTCGCCGGTTTCGGCATCATTATCTGGGGGATCGGCAACGGCGGGCAGCCGACGGGTATCCACAACCTGTGGAGCAACGGCGGCTTCTTCAGCAACGGCTGGCTGGGGATGGTGATGTCGCTGCAGATGGTGATGTTCGCCTACGGTGGGATTGAAATTATCGGCATCACCGCCGGTGAAGCGAAAGATCCGGAGAAATCCATTCCGCGCGCCATTAACTCGGTGCCGATGCGTATCCTCGTGTTTTACGTCGGTACGCTGTTCGTGATTATGTCTATCTATCCGTGGAACCAGGTCGGAACCAACGGCAGTCCTTTCGTTCTGACCTTCCAGCATCTGGGTATTACCTTTGCCGCCAGCATCCTGAACTTTGTGGTGCTGACCGCTTCGCTGTCGGCGATTAACTCCGATGTCTTTGGCGTGGGGCGTATGCTGCACGGTATGGCGGAGCAGGGCAGCGCACCGAAGATGTTTACCAAAACGTCCCGTCGCGGGGTGCCGTGGGTTACCGTGATGGTAATGACTATCGCGCTGCTGTTCGCCGTTTACCTTAACTACATTATGCCGGAGAACGTCTTTCTGGTGATCGCCTCCCTGGCGACATTCGCCACCGTCTGGGTGTGGATTATGATCCTGCTGTCGCAGATCGCCTTCCGTCGCCGTCTGCCGCCGGAAGAGGCGAAGGTGCTGAAGTTTAAGGTGCCAGGTGGAGTAACGACCACGGTGATTGGCCTGCTATTCCTGGTCTTTATTATCGGTCTGATTGGCTACCATCCTGACACGCGCATCTCGCTGTACGTGGGCTTTGCGTGGATTATTCTGTTACTGATTGGCTGGCAGTTTAAAACTCGCCGCGAGCGTAAGCTGGCGAAAGCCTAGTCCTTTTCGTTCTCTTCTTGCCGGATACGCACGGGCTATCCGGCAAGCCGTTCCTCCACCCCCGCCATCCTCCCCCAATAATTCTGCCGACGATGAGTCATACGCCAGTACGCTATGGCAAGGTGTGCCCATTCTGCAAAGAGAGGAATAATGATGTTGAAGGCATGGCACCTCCCGGTTGCTCCGTTTATTAAGGAGCAGCCGGAACGACTGATTATCACGCTATGGTTAAGCGGCGAGGATCTGCCGCCGCGGGTCACGCTACGCGCGGAAGAAGATAACGAGGAGCTGTCGCTGCCGATGCGCCGCCTGCGGCAGGAACCGCATCCGGGCGTGGTGGCATGGCGCGGGGAAATCAGCCTCGTCAACGGGCTACCGCGTCGCCGCTACAGTTTCAAGCTGCTGTGGGCCGACCGCCAGCTGTGGTTCACACCGCAGGGGTTCAATCGCTTTCCGCCGGCGCGGCTGGAGCAGTTTGCGGTTGATATGCCGGACAGCGGGCCGCAGTGGGTGGCCGATCAGGTGTTTTACCAAATCTTCCCTGACCGCTTCGCCCGCAGCCAGTCACGCGACGCCGGGCAGGATAACGTTTATTACCACCATGCCGCCGGTCACGATATTGTGCGCAAGGCGTGGGATGAGCCGCTAACCGGCGAGGCGGGCGGCTCTACCTTCTACGGCGGCGATCTCGATGGGATCAGCGAAAAACTGCCGTACCTGAAGCAGCTTGGCGTCACGGCGCTTTATCTGAACCCGGTATTTGTCGCTCCCAGCGTGCATAAATACGATACCGAGGATTACCGTCGCGTTGACCCGCAGTTTGGCGGCGATGCGGCGCTGCTGCGCCTGCGTCACAACACGCAAAAAGAGGGGATACGCCTGATCCTGGACGGCGTGTTCAACCACAGCGGCGATTCGCATGCCTGGTTCGACCGCCATCAGCGCGGTAGCGGCGGCGCCTGCCACAACGCCGATTCGCCGTGGCGCGACTGGTATAATTTTTCTCCCGAGGGCATTGCCCACGATTGGCTGGGATATGCCAGTCTGCCTAAGCTCGACTACCGGTCGGCGACGCTGATCGATGAGATCTATGGTGGAGAAGATAGCGTGGTGCGCCACTGGCTGAAAGCGCCGTGGAGCATGGACGGCTGGCGGCTGGATGTCGTGCATATGCTCGGTGAAGACGGCGGGGCGCGTAATAACCTGCGCCATATCGCCGGCATTACCCAGGCAGCGAAGCAGGAGCGGCCGGAAGCCTTCGTGTTCGGGGAGCATTTCGGCGACGCGCGCCAGTGGCTACAGGCCGACGTGGAAGACTCGGCGATGAACTACCGCGGCTTTACCTTCCCGCTATGGGGCTTTCTCGCCAATACCGATATCTCCTACGACCCGCAGAAAATCGATGCGCAAACCTGCATGGCGTGGATGGACAACTATCGTGCCGGACTGTCGCATCAGCAGCAGCTGCGGATGTTCAACCAGCTTGATAGCCACGACACTGCGCGCTTTAAGTCTCTGTTGGGTAAAGATGTTGCGCGTCTGCCGTTGGCGGTGGTGTGGCTGTTCAGCTGGCCTGGGGTACCGTGCATCTACTACGGCGATGAAGTGGGCGTGGACGGCAATAACGATCCGTTCTGCCGTAAACCCTTCCCGTGGGATCCGGCTTTGCAGGATGGCGAACTGCTCGATCTGTACAAGCGCATGAGCAAACTGCGTAAGGCTAATCAGGCGCTACGCTACGGCGGCTGTCAGGTTATCTATGCCGAAGAGAACGTGGTGGTGTTCGTGCGAGTCTATAAGCAACAGCGTGTGCTGGTGGCGATTAACCGCGGCGCGGCCTGCGAGGTGGTGGTAGAAGATTCGCCGCTGCTGGACGTTCACGGCTGGCAGTTGAAAGAGGGCGCCGGTGAGCTGTACGAGAGCCTGCTAACGCTGCCGGCGATCTCCGCCAGCGTGTGGTTTAGCCGTTAGTCATAGAGCTGGCTCAGGCTCTCGCTCTGCAAAATGGCCTCGCGCCACCAGCGCTGGGCCAGTCCGTCATTACCGCTGCGCCAGGCCATATAGGTAATATCTTTCTCGCGGCACGAGATGACGGCCTTTTCGACCAGCTCGCCGCTTTCCAGCCACCGCCGGGCAATATGGCGCGGTAAAAAGCCGCAGCCCAGCCCGGCGCGTAAGAGTTCAACTTTACTGGCGAAATCATCCACGCGGATTTGCGGCTGTTCGTCGAGCAGGTTGCTGTTGAGCGGATGACAGTAGCGGGCGCTGTCGCTGATCACGACCGCGCGGTGCAGGCTGAGCTGCTTGTTGGTCAGCGGTTGGGTCGTTTGCGCCAGCGGGTGCCCCGGCGCGATGACGAAAATATTGTCCATGGCGCCGAGCATTTTCCACGACCACTCGGCGGAGGTTGGCGGTTCATTGATCGCCCCAAGAATAATATCCGCGCCGTTGTGGGTGAGCTCTTCCCACGAGCCCGCGAGGGTATGGTGGGTAAAGTTAAGCCGGGTTTGCGGGTGCTGGGCGTAGAAAGCATCGATCAGCGGCAGCAGCGCGCTAAACGGGAAAGAGTCATCCAGCGCGATAGCCAGATCCCGCTCCCAACCGGCGCTGAGCTGCACCGCCTGCTTTTCCAGATCCTTAGCGGCATTCAGCAGCAATCGCCCCTTCTCCAGCATCATTCTGCCCGTATCGGTAAATTTAGCCCGGTGGCCGGAGCGATCCAGCAGCGTGATATTCAGATCGTTTTCCAGCTTTTGGATCATGTAGCTCAGCGCCGCTGGGGTCTTAAATAGCGATTCGGCGGCGGTGGCAAAAGAGCCATGTTTGTCCAGCGCGTCGAGAATTAACAGGACATCAAGGTTCAGGCGCATGCGTCAGATTCCGGTAAAAATGAGTGCCCCCGTTTTACCGGAGTGCTCTGTTCAATTCCAGTGAATAATTTAGAACGGTTAACCGTAAAAATTTGATAAACATAATTTTGCTCGTTTTGTAATGGTTAATCTAATCGCCATAACTTTTCGCTTTGGAAATAAATTAGAAAAAAATCTTTAATAACTCGTTAGAAATTACTGACTATACTCACCATGTTTTATCAGTCAGGATCCAGACAGCTCAACGGCAACGGTAGTATCTTTTTAACTCATTGATTAACAGGATATGTTATGTCTATTCGTGAACTGATCGATCCCTCTAACTCGGCGCTTATTTTTATTGACCACCAGCCACAAATGGCTTTTGGCGTGGCAAATATTGACCGCCAGACCCTGAAAAATAATACGGTTGCTTTAGCCAAAGCAGGCAAAATTTTTAATGTCCCGGTAATTTATACTTCCGTCGAAACCAAAAGCTTCAGCGGCTATATCTGGCCGGAATTGCTGGCCGTCCATCCTGATGTGAAACCCATTGAACGTACCTCGATGAACTCCTGGGAAGACGCGGCTTTTGTTGAAGCGGTAAAGGCGACCGGACGCAAGAAACTGATTATTTCTGCTCTGTGGACTGAAGTCTGCCTGACGTTCCCGGCGCTGATGGCGCTGGATGCGGGCTATGAAGTTTACGTGGTGACCGATACCTCCGGCGGCACCTCGGTTGATGCCCACGAACGCTCCATTGACCGTATGGTGCAGGCCGGTGCGGTGCCGGTGACCTGGCAGCAGGTGCTGCTTGAGTACCAGCGCGACTGGTCGCGTAAAGAGACCTATGACGCGGTGATGGATCTAGTGCGCGAGCATAGCGGCGCTTACGGCATGGGCGTGGATTACGCTTATACGATGGTGCACGGCGCGCCAGAGCGTAAAGCTTAAATACACTTCATCCTTCAAGCTGCCTCTTTGTTGGCTTCGTTTGCCCGCCTCGAGGCAGCATGAACGATTTTGTGCATTGTTGTTTATGGCTAATGGCGGGGATATCCCGCCATTCCCCTGAAGCAAGGAACTCTTAATGGCGCAGCAGAAATCGGTGACCCTGGTTATCAGTCATGTGCTCGACCCGGAGCATGGCCAACGGTATGAAGCGTGGCTGGGCAAAATTATGCCGATTGCGGCTGAATTTCCCGGTCATCTTGGCGCAAACGTGATTCGCCCGGCTCCCGGGCAGAATTTATGGAGCATTATCATTCGCTTCGACACCATTGAGCATCTTTACGCCTGGACCCAGTCGGAAACCCGGCGCGAACTGGTGGCGGAAATCGCACCGCTGCTGAGCGAAGGCGATCGTACCGAAGTCCGGACTGAACCGGCCTTCTGGTTTACGCCGCCTGCGGCGAATGTGCGCCAGCCGCGACGCTGGAAGCAATTTTTAATCACCCTGCTGGTGATTTTCCCCAGTACTAACCTGGTGCCGTCGATAACCGGAATGCTGTTGCCCTCGCTGAAGGGAAGCCTGCTGCTGCACCTCATCAATGATGCCTGTGTGGTCGCGCTGGTGGTCTGGTTCTGGATGCCCATCGTGACCCGTCTGTTTGCTGGCTGGTTAAAGAAAAACTGAGCCAGCCTCCTGTAGGAGAACGTTATGTCGCAAACTGCCACACTGATCCTGACCCACGGTCGGGTTCATACTCTCGATCGTCAAAACCCCCTGGCCGATGCGGTGGCGATCGCTGACGGTAAAATCCTCGCCGCCGGTAGCCACGATCGGATCATGAGCTTTGCCGCGGAAGGGACGCAAATTATCGATCTTAAAGGTCATACGGTGATCCCCGGTCTTAACGACTCCCACCTGCACCTGATCCGCGGCGGTCTGAACTACAACCTGGAGCTACGCTGGGAGGGGGTTCCCTCGCTGGCGGATGCGCTGCGGATGCTGAAAGATCAGGCCGATCGCACACCGTCGCCGCAGTGGGTGCGGGTGGTCGGCGGCTGGAGCGAATTTCAGTTCGCCGAACGGCGGATGCCGACGCTCGAGGAGCTTAACGATGCGGCGCCGGATACCCCGGTATTTGTCCTGCACCTGTACGATCGCGCGCTGCTGAACCGCGCGGCGCTGAAGGCGGTGGGCTACACCAAAGAGACGCCGGATCCGACGGGCGGCGAGATCGTTCGCGACGGCAACGGTAATCCTACCGGCATGTTGATTGCCAAACCCAACGCGATGATCCTCTACTCAACGCTGGCCAAAGGGCCGAAGCTACCGCTGGAACTGCAGGTCAACTCAACGCGCCAGTTTATGCGCGAGCTGAATCGTCTGGGGCTAACCAGCGCTATCGATGCTGGAGGCGGTTTCCAGAACTACCCGGAAGATTATGAAATTATTGAACAGCTGCACGCCAAAGAGCAGATGACCGTGCGGATCGCCTATAACCTGTTTACCCAGCGACCTAAGCAGGAGCTGGAAGATTTTGAGCGCTGGACCGATATGCTCAAGCCGGGACAGGGCACCGACTTTTACCGCGCCAACGGCGCCGGGGAGATGCTGGTTTTCTCGGCGGCGGATTTTGAAGATTTCCTGCAGCCGCGTCCGGACCTCCCGGAGGGAATGGAAGATGAGCTGGAGCGGGTGGTGCGCCACCTGGTAGAGCACCGCTGGCCGTTTCGCCTGCACGCCACCTACGATCAATCCATCAGCCGGATGCTCGACGTCTTCGAGAAGGTAAATCGCGAAATTCCGTTCAATGGTCTGCACTGGTTCTTCGATCATGCGGAAACCATCACCGAACGCAATATCGAACGCGTCAAAGCGCTGGGCGGCGGCATAGCGGTTCAGCACCGTATGGCTTTCCAGGGCGAATATTTTGTCGACCGCTACGGTAAAGATGCGGTCAAACATACGCCGCCGGTGGCGAAAATGCTCGAGCTGGACGTTCCGGTGGGACTGGGGACGGATGCTACCCGCGTGGCGAGCTACAATCCGTGGACCGCGCTCTACTGGCTGGTTTCCGGACGTACCGTCGGCGGAATGGCGATGTACGACGACAGCAACCGCCTGCCGCGCGACGTGGCGCTGGAGCTGTGGACGGCGGGAAGCGCGTGGTTCTCAAGCGAGCAGGGTAAGAAAGGGCGCATTGAACAAGGCCAGCTTGCCGATCTGGTGGTGCTGTCGAAAGACTATTTCAGCGTCGCGGAAGAGGAAATTAAGGGGATCGAGTCGGTACTGACGGTCGTTGACGGCAAGGTGGTGTACGCCGCCGGACACTTTTCGCCGCTGGCGCCGCCGCCCATTCCGGTGCTGCCAGAGTGGTCACCGGTGGTGAAGGTGCCGGGTCATTACCGTTCCGCGCCGCCGACCGCCGCGAAAATCGGCGCGATAGTTCAGATGCATCAGTGCTGCGGCAGCTGCGGCGTACACGGGCATCAGCATGATATTGCGCGCCAGTCGGCGATTCCGGTTGCCGATGAGCAGGCGTTCTGGGGCGTACTCGGCTGCTCCTGCTTTGCGTTTTAGCACCATCTCAACCCGCCCCGGTATTGTCCGGCGGCGGGTTCCCTTCCTGACGAAAGCGCTTGTCTTTCCGTTTTTTAATAGCGGTTCTGTGAACCAAAAAGCGCGATGCGCCGCGCAATCATTTCGCGTACCGGTTTCAGTCCCTGATTAATCACTTTGCGCGGGTCGTTCACGTCATGACCGGTATCGGCGGCAAACAGGGCTTTCACCTCCTGACACCAGGCGTACATATTTTCGGTATTGACGTTGATTTTGGCCGTACCGCAGGCGATGGCTTTACGCATGTCGTCATCGGCAATACCGGTACCGCCGTGCAGGACCAGCGGAACATTGACTCGCTCAGAAATGGCTTTCATCTCCGTAAAACCCAGTTTGGCTTTGCCTTTATACAGTCCATGGGTCGAACCCAGCGCCGCCGCCAGGCAGTCAACCTGAGTTTCTTTCACCAGGGTGTAGCACTCCTCAGGATCGGCGTAGATGACCGCCGAATTGACGATGCCATCTTCGCTTCCGGCAATCGTCCCTAGCTCCGCCTCGACGGAGATGCCTTTGCTGTGCGCCAGCGCAACCAGATGGCGAGTGATGGCGAGGTTTTCGCTGAACGGCAGATGCGAGCCGTCAAACATAATGGAGCTGAATCCGGCCTCGATAGCCGCCTCGCAGGCCTCGCGGGTGGTACCGTGGTCCAGATGCAAAGCCACCGGAATATCAATATGTAAATAATCCATGGCATTGACCACGATGTCATGAATACATTTTAATCCCAGCATATGTTTCACCGTACCGCCGGAAACGCCTAAAATAATGGGCGAGCGCAGCTGTTGTCCGGTACTTAATACAGCGCCGACCCACTCAAGATTATTAATATTGAATTGCCCTACGGCATAACCGTCCCGTAGGGCATGCTGAAGCATGTCCTTCATAGAAACTAACATAGTCACCTCGTGTTATTAATTAATAGCAATCATTCATCAAAATATTGCTTTAAGTTTCTTTCATAGCTATTTAAAGAATTGTGGACGACGGCAAGATCCGGCATCGATTCACGTACACCTTTTTTCTCAATAGAAATAGCGGCGGTGAGGCTGGCGAATAAAATAATATTGTCAATGTGCCAGGAGTAGTGAACGCCGTAGGTAAAAGCGCCATGGAATACGTCTCCCGCGCCGGTGGTATCAACAGCATTGCACAGCCAGGAGGGAACTATTTGCAGCATCCCGCTCTTTAAAAATGCGCAGCCTTTTTCACCAAGGGTAATAAAGGCTTCGCCGCGGCAAATTTTATTAAGCTCAATGAGCGCCGCCTTAATTTCTGCTTCTGTACTCAGGGCGCGATATCCCATATAGTCCCGGGCAAAATGTTCACTGACCACAAAATAATCGGTCCAGGCCGCCAGCTTAATATTACTGGCGCGTAGTGAGCCGCCATCCATGACTACCCGAGCGTTTGGCAGTTTCTTAATTAAATACTCGCTGATCTCGGCTTCATGGCCATCCACTAATAGCGTTACCGGTTCTTCAGCGGCGATGAGCCGTTCGGCTAAATCATCGAGCTTGAGCTTCTGATCGTAGGTCAGCGACGGCGGCGTCTGCATTTTACGGGTGATGATCGTCCGCGAACCCGTCAGGCGATTGACCAGCACCGAAGCCAGGGGGGTGATCATTTCATCAGAAAAGACCACCTGACTGGTATCAACGCCCGCTTCGGCAAATTCAGCAATAATTCGCTGGCCGTAAAGATCCTGATTCAGATGGCCGATGTAATAGACATCCTCCCCCCATAGCCCCAACAGCCATGCCGCATTCGCTGCCGGCCCGCCGCCGCTTTCAATAAAATCGTGACAGAAATTTTTGGTATTCTCCTGCGGCCATTCATTTAAAAAGAAAAACTGATCAAAACATGAAAACCCGATGGACAAGATAGCCATAACCACTCCTGATTATTTTGTCAGCTGCGGGAAGAGAGGTTCCTTCCCGCAGGGAAAAATGAAACCGCTTATTCATTTTTCTTATCCGCAGTGAGCTCCTCATAGCTGAGCGTGTCACCGACCACGCGAACTGAACGAAAGCAGAATGGCACCAGCAGTGCGACGATCAGTGCCAGACAAATCAAATAGATAGTAATCTGGCCAAACTGGGTGAAAGCGTTGCCGATGATGATGCCCCAAACCGCGAAGTCGAAGTCGGCGAAGGTGCTATTTTCAAAGCCCAGATTACCCAGCGCCGGCAGCAGCATCGCCGGAAGGAATGCAAGGAAGATACCGCCGATAAATGAGGCGATGATGCAGCCGCGTTTACCGCCCAGCTTATCGGCGAAAACACCGGAGGTGCCGCCGCAGAAGAAGTGCGGCACCATGCCCGGAATAATCAGCGCCATACCCAATCCGCCAAGAAAAAGCATGCCGACCAGTCCGCCAATGAACGAGCTGATAAAGCCGACGACGACCGCGGTCGGGCTAAAGGTGAAGAATACCGCGCAGTCAACGGCGGGGATGGAGTTGGGGATCAGCTTCTGGCTAATTCCCTGGAACGCCGGTACCAGATCGCCGAGGATCAGCCGCACGCCGTTGTAGACGATAGCGACGCCAACCGCAAACTGCAGGCCGGTCAGGACAGAGAAGATCAGCATATTTTGATCCGTAATGGTGCTGAGATACTCGCTACCGGCGACGGCGCTGCATACAAAGTAGATGACGAACATGACGATCCCGGTGGTGACCGTGGTATCGCGCAGAAAGCCCCATTTCTCTGAGATTTCGGTATCGGCGAACGAGTTCGCCGGGTTGCCGGTTTTGGTGGCGATCCACGCTGAAATGTAGTAGCCCAGAGAACCAAAATGTCCCATCGCAATACCGCCATCTTCGGTGACCTGCTTGGTATAGCGCTGGCCAATGGCCGGCGAAATCGCCGACCATGAGCCGAGCAGGAATCCACCGATGAGCACCAGCATCCAGCCGCGGAATTCCGCCGCCTGTAGCACCGCTGAGAACAGACAGGCGAGGAAGAAAGAGTGATGGCCGGTAAGGAAGATATATTTATACTTAGTGCAGCGGGCAATAAGCAGGTTAAAAATAAAACCTAACAGCAGAATACTCATGGTTTCTACGCCCAGCACCTTCTGGGCGACGGAGACAATGGCCTCGTTGTTAGGAATAACGCCACGGATATTAAACCCGGCTTCGATAATCCCGCCCAGCGGATTGAGGTTAGCAACGATAACCCCTGCGCCGGCGCTTAGCATTAAATAGCCCAGGATGGGCTTTAAGGTGCCGGTGAGTAATTTATTTCCGGGGGAGCGCAGCGCCACTAAACCGACAAATGCGATAATCCCCATCAGAAATGCGGGTTGACTAAATATTTCCGATAAGAAACTAAGAATAGCCTGCATGATCGTTCCCTCAACAATGATTAAGAGTGAGTCGCAGCAATTTTGGTGAGTGCTTCGGTAATATCCTCGGCGATTTTCGCTTTATGCACGTAGCTGCGAATAATGGCGACATTACAATGCGCAGGAAATTGGTTTGCCAGCTCTTTAATTGTGACGTAAAGGTCAGCTTTTTCTCCAACAGCGTTGGCAAAATCAACGGAGGCGACGTCGGCTTTAATACCCAATTCATCACAGATCTTTTTGACATTATTCGCAGCCATTAATGAACTGCCAATACCGTTACCACAAACTGTTCTGATAACTAACATAATGACTACTCCATTTGTTGTTGGATGAAATGTAATACTGAATCGATATCATTGGCCTGCTGAAGGAAGGTCACAATGTCAGACTCAATCAGCGAGGCTATTAGCTGAATCATTTTTATGTGGCTATCGGCATCCGCGCCGGCGATGGCGATGATGACGTTAACCGGATCAAACTCCTCATGGCCAAAGACGATTGGCTGCCTGCTGGTGACTAAAGAGAAGCCCGTGCGCAAGGCGCCTTTTTCTGGCCGGGCATGAGGCATCGCCAGGCCGTAGTCGATAACAATGGCGGGACCAAAATCCTGATAGACCTCGACCATTTCATTCACATATTCCGGATGACATATATTTTGTTGAGTCAGCAGCTTTCCGGCGAATTCGATACCCTGTACGGCGTTGGAAATATCCTGCTTAAGCGCAACCAGTTCAGCGTTAAAAATAATATCCATCATCCGATCCTTACTGGGTTCATATTCTTGAACTCGATCATGACCAAATATATCAATAAAAATTATGGGTTAGATCACAGATGGATTTTTAAATATTGAAGTCGATCACACTGACGGCAAAAGTGAATTACTTTATCGGTTCTGAGGTTTTTTATTATCTTGTTTAATATCAATTGGTTGTGTTTTTTCTTTTTGCAGGTAAGAAAATGGGAGCAGGAGCCAATGGTTAAATCGCTGAATTTAAAATGAAGAAATGTAATACTCATCACAAATATTGGGCGGTTTTTTTTACAAAGTTTGAGCGAGATAGCAAAAAAAGCCCTGACGGAGGATCTTACTTATTCGTGACATCAATATTTGTATGCTGATGAGTTAAAAAGCTGTGGCGAGCGGGTAACTCCAGGCGGTAAAAACAAAAAAGGCCCGCATCTGCGAGCCTTTTACTGAACGTTTGCCGATTACAGGCTGGAAACGTTCTCGGTCAGGTATTTAGCCACGCCTTCCGGAGAAGCGGCCATCCCTTCTTTTCCTTTTTCCCACTGCGCCGGGCAAACTTCGCCGTGCTCTTCGTGGAACTGCAGTGCGTCAACCATGCGCAGCATTTCGTCGATGTTACGGCCCAGCGGCAGGTCGTTAACGACCTGGTGGCGAACAACGCCGTTGGCATCGATCAGGAAGGAACCGCGCAGGGCAACGCCTTCGTCCGGGTGCTCGATACCGTACGCTTTCTGGATTTCGCGTTTGATGTCCGCAACCATCGCGTATTTCACCGGGCCGATGCCGCCCTGGTCCACTGGAGTATTACGCCATGCGTTATGGACGAACTCGGAGTCAAAAGAAACGCCAACCACTTCGACGCCGCGTTTCTGGAATTCTTCGTAGCGTTTGTCAAAAGCGATCAGTTCGGACGGGCAAACGAAAGTGAAGTCCATCGGCCAGAAGAACAGAACGGTCGCTTTACCGCTGGTGTGCTGTTTGAAGTTGAATTTCTCAACGATTTCGCCGTTACCTAAAACTGCTGCCGCGGTGAAGTCCGGAGCCTGACGAGTAACCAGAACCATATGATTCTCCTGTTAATACTAAGGTTAATTGGAACGCAACGCGGGCAAGTATAGGGAGAGGGGCGGGTGAACTCAACGCGACGCTGACAATCGCTGAGATAGTTTTTGCCTATCAATCGTTATTTAAAAGCGCTTTTCAGAATAGCCTTTTCCGCCAAAAGCGCAATCATTTATAGTTCGCGTTTTTCCGCCTGCGTCATCATCTGCGGGTAAAAGCGCCAGAACTGCCGCTCAAGGCGATCGTAGTGGGTATCCAGATCCTGCCAGGAGTCGCGCAGGGCATCGAGTCGCGGGCGGCGGCTGGCCATCCCGTTCAGCACGCGCTGAATAAAATCCATATCCCGGTAACGTTCAAGCCAGCGCTCCGACCACAGATATTCATTGAGATTGATAAAGCGCGGCGGGGAGGCTGGGAGGATCGGCGTGACCTGGGCGTGAGCGTAGCGGATAAACTCCGGCAGCGGCAGTTCCGGCGACAGCTGCGCCCAGTGGCGTGACAAAAAATGGTCCCACATCACATCCAGCGTAATGGGGGCAACCCGGCGCGTTTCGGCGCGGAACCACGCCTTGGCTTCGGTGACTTCCGGCAGGTTATCGGTCAGCACATCGATCCGGCGGTGCATAAAGATGCCCTCCACGACGTCAGCCGGCCACTCATCAGCGGGGTTGCCGCGAACGAAATCGGCCAGCAAATTGCCGGAAAGGGAGCTATCGGCGAGATGAGCAAGATGCAGGTGCGCGAGAAAATTCATATAAACTTCATCCTTCAAACTGCCTCTTTGTTGGCTGCTGAGTTACTCGTCTCATCCATGAGACTGGCCCTTACGGGCCGCCGCTGCGCGGCGTTCAAATCTGTTCCTGACAGACTTGTCACTCACTCAGTTGCTGTTTCGATGCATCTTGAATGATTTTGTGTATAGATTATGTTATTCATCCCGAGGGGTAAAGGTTGCAGGGATAACCTCACGGCACTAGACTACCCGCCTCTTTATTAAGTCTGAGTTACCGTCATGCGCGTTGCCGATTTTTCCTTTGAATTACCTGAATCCCTGATTGCCCACTATCCGATGCCTGAGCGCAGCAGCTGCCGCTTGCTGTCTTTAGACGGGCCGACAGGCGCGCTGACGCACGGTACTTTCACTGATTTACTCGATAAGCTCAACCCTGGCGATCTGCTGGTATTTAATAATACCCGCGTGATCCCGGCCCGTCTGTTTGGCCGTAAAGCCAGCGGCGGCAAGATTGAAGTGCTGGTTGAGCGCATGCTCGATGATAAGCGTATTCTGGCACATATTCGCGCTTCGAAAGCGCCGAAACCGGGCGCAGAACTGCTGCTCGGCGACGATGAAAGTATTAAAGCGACCATGGTTGCACGTCACGACGCGCTGTTTGAAGTTGAGTTCGATGACGCGCGCAGCGTGCTGGATATTCTCAACGCTATCGGCCATATGCCGCTGCCGCCGTATATCGATCGTCCTGACGAAGACGCCGACCGCGAGCTGTATCAGACCGTCTATAGCGAAAAACCGGGGGCCGTTGCCGCGCCAACCGCCGGCCTGCACTTTGATGAGCCCCTGCTGGCGAAGCTTCGTGAAAAAGGCGTGGAGATGGCCTTCGTCACGCTGCACGTTGGTGCCGGAACCTTCCAGCCGGTGCGCGTAGACAGCATTGAAGATCACATCATGCACTCTGAATATGCCGAAGTGCCGCAGGAGGTGGTCGATGCGGTGCTGGCGGCAAAAGCGCGCGGCAACCGGGTGATTGCCGTCGGGACGACGTCGGTGCGTTCGCTGGAAAGCGCGGCGCAGGCGGCAAAAAACGACCTGATTGAGCCTTTCTTCAACGATACGCAGATTTTCATCTACCCGGGCTATCAGTACAAAGTCATCGATGCGCTGGTGACCAACTTCCATCTGCCTGAATCGACGCTGATTATGCTGGTCTCTGCTTTTGCTGGCTATCAGCATACGATGAACGCCTATAAGGCTGCGGTAGAACAAAAATATCGCTTTTTTAGCTACGGGGACGCGATGTTTATCACGTACAATCCGCAGGCTATTTTTGAGCGTCCCTAAGAAGGCGATCTCACTCGCCATTTTGACGCCAGGCAGTAATCGCCATTCTCACGGACATGGCGTACGCTCCGGTGGCTGTGCGCTGAGCGATTGCAAACTGGCTGCGCCGATGACGCCTTCAGGAATTTATTAGCTATGGAATCATTCCGTAGCGAATCGTTAAACGTCAGACTGTTTTTCTGACGCAGGAGTGATAATGAAATTTGAGTTAGATACTACCGATGGTCGCGCGCGTCGCGGCCGTCTTGTGTTTGAGCGCGGCGTCGTTGAAACGCCAGCCTTTATGCCGGTTGGCACCTACGGCACCGTAAAAGGGATGACGCCGGAGGAAGTCGAAGCGACCGGCGCGCAAATCATCCTCGGTAATACTTTCCATCTGTGGCTGCGTCCTGGTCAGGAGATCATGAAGCTGCACGGCGATCTGCACGACTTTATGCAGTGGAAAGGGCCGATCCTCACCGACTCCGGCGGCTTCCAGGTCTTCAGCCTTGGCGATATTCGCAAAATCACCGAGCAGGGCGTGCACTTCCGTAACCCGATCAACGGCGATCCGATTTTCCTCGATCCGGAAAAATCAATGGAGATTCAGTACGATCTCGGCTCCGACATCGTGATGATCTTCGACGAATGTACGCCATATCCGGCGGACTGGGACTACGCGAAGCGCTCAATGGAAATGTCCCTGCGCTGGGCGAAGCGCAGCCGCGACCGTTTTGACGGCCTCGGCAACAAAAACGCGCTGTTTGGTATCATTCAGGGCAGCGTTTACGAAGATTTACGTGATATCTCTGTTAAAGGTCTGGTAGAGATTGGCTTTGATGGCTACGCTGTCGGCGGTTTGGCTGTCGGTGAGCCGAAGGCAGATATGCATCGTATTCTGGAGCACGTCTGCCCGCAAATCCCGGCCGACAAACCGCGATACCTGATGGGCGTCGGTAAGCCGGAAGATTTGGTCGAAGGGGTGCGCCGCGGGATCGATATGTTCGACTGCGTCATGCCGACGCGCAACGCGCGCAACGGCCACCTGTTCGTCACCGACGGCGTGGTGAAAATCCGCAACGCGAAGCATAAGAGCGATACTTCGCCGCTGGATGCGGAGTGCGATTGCTACACGTGTCGCAACTATTCACGCGCTTACTTGCATCATCTCGACCGTTGCAACGAAATATTGGGCGCGCGTCTCAATACCATTCATAACCTGCGATACTATCAGCGCTTAATGGCTGGTTTACGCAAGGCTATCGAAGAGGGTAAATTAGAGAGCTTCGTGACCGATTTTTACCAACGTCAGGGTCGAACCGTTCCACCTTTGAACGTTGACTAATTTTAATAATGAGGGAATTTCAATGAGCTTTTTTATTTCTGATGCGGTAGCAGCAACCGGTGGCGCGGCGCAGGGCAGCCCGATGTCTCTGATCCTGATGCTGGTGGTGTTTGGTCTGATTTTTTACTTCATGATCCTGCGTCCACAGCAGAAACGCACCAAAGAACATAAAAACCTGATGAACTCCATCGCTAAAGGCGATGAAGTGCTGACGAACGGTGGCCTGGTTGGGCGCGTCACTAAAGTTGCCGAAAGCGGATACATCGCTATCGCACTGAACGACACCACTGAAGTGGTTATCAAACGTGACTTCGTAGCTGCCGTTCTGCCGAAAGGCACCATGAAGGCGCTGTAATTACCCATTTTCCCTAAGGGAACTGCCGTGTTAAACCGTTATCCTTTGTGGAAGTACGTCATGCTGGTCGTCGTTATTGTCGTCGGCTTAGTGTATGCGCTTCCCAACCTGTATGGTGAGGATCCGGCCGTTCAAATCACTGGCGCGCGCGGCGTCGCCGCCAGTGAGCAAACGCTGATCCAGGTCCAGAAAACACTACAAGAAGAAAAAATTACCGCGAAGTCTGTGGCACTGGAAGAGGGCGCAATTCTTGCGCGCTTCGACACCACTGATATCCAGCTGCGCGCGCGCGAAGCGCTGATGGGCGTGCTGGGTGACAAATACGTCGTGGCGCTTAACCTTGCTCCGGCAACCCCGCGCTGGCTGGCGGCCCTGTATGCCGAGCCGATGAAGCTGGGTCTTGACCTGCGCGGCGGCGTGCACTTCCTGATGGAAGTCGACATGGATACCGCGCTGAGCAAGCTGCAGGAACAAAACATCGACAGCCTGCGCAGCGAACTGCGTGATAAAGGCATTCCTTACGCGACCGTGCGTAAAGAAGACAACTACGGCCTGAGCATCGCCTTCCGCGATAGCGCCGCGCGCGACCAGGCTATCTCCTACCTTAGCCCTCGTCATCGCGATCTGGTTATTTCCGCTCAGGGCAGCACTGGCCTGAAAGCCGTGATGACCGACGACCGTCTGAAAGAAGCCCGCGAATACGCCGTACAGCAGAACATCAATATCCTGCGTAACCGTGTAAACCAGCTGGGCGTTGCCGAACCTCTGGTTCAGCGTCAGGGCGCCGACCGTATTGTGGTTGAACTGCCGGGTATCCAGGACACGGCGCGAGCCAAAGAGATTCTTGGCGCGACCGCGACGCTGGAGTTCCGTCTGGTTAACACTAACGTTGATAGCGCCGCAGCGGCTTCCGGTCGCGTTCCGGGCGACTCTGAAGTGAAATATACCCGCGAAGGCCAGCCGGTTGTGCTGTACAAGCGCGTGATCCTCACCGGTGACCACATCACCGACTCGACATCGAGTATGGATGAGTACAACCAGGCGCAGGTTAACATCTCCCTCGATAGCGCTGGCGGCAACATCATGTCTAACTTCACCAAGGACAACATCGGTAAACCGATGGCGACCCTGTTCGTGGAGTACAAAGACAGCGGTAAGAAAGATGCCAACGGTCGTGCGATTCTGGCGAAAGAGGAAGAGGTGATTAACATCGCCAATATCCAGTCTCGTCTGGGTAACAGCTTCCGTATTACCGGCATCAGCAATGCGACCGAAGCGCGTCAGCTCTCTCTGCTGCTGCGCGCAGGTGCGCTGATTGCGCCGATTCAGATTGTTGAAGAACGGACTATCGGCCCAACCCTGGGGATGCAGAACATCAAACAGGGCCTGGAAGCTTGCCTGGCCGGTCTGGTGGTCTCTATTCTGTTTATGATCTTCTTCTACAAGAAGTTCGGCCTGATTGCGACCTCGGCGCTGATTGCCAACCTGGTGCTGATTGTCGGCATTATGTCCCTGATTCCGGGGGCGACGCTGACTATGCCGGGGATTGCGGGGATCGTGTTAACCCTTGCGGTAGCGGTCGATGCGAACGTTCTGATTAACGAACGTATTAAAGAAGAGCTGAGCAACGGGCGTTCCGTGCAGCAGGCGATTGACGAAGGTTATCGCGGCGCGTTTAGCTCCATCTTTGATGCCAACATTACGACGCTTATCAAAGTCATTATCCTGTACGCGGTCGGTACCGGTGCCATTAAAGGGTTTGCGATTACCACCGGTATCGGTATTGCGACCTCAATGTTTACCGCTATCGTCGGCACCCGTGCCATCGTGAACCTGCTGTACGGCGGCAAGCGCGTTAAAAAGCTGTCTATCTGAGGAGTGCGTTGTGGCACAGGAATATACTGTTGAACAATTGAACCACGGCCGTAAAGTCTGGGACTTTATGCGCTGGGACTACTGGGCCTTCGGCATTTCAGGTTTTTTGCTGATTCTGTCCATTATTATCATTGGCGTGCGCGGGTTTAACTGGGGTCTGGATTTCACCGGCGGTACGGTGATTGAGATCACCCTCGAAAAGCCTGTTGATATGGATCAGGTGCGCCAGTCGCTGCAGAAGGCGGGCTTCGAAGAGCCGCAGCTGCAAAACTTTGGCAGCAGCCGCGACATCATGGTGCGTATGCCGCCGGTACATGACGCCAACGGCAGCCAGGAGCTGGGCAGCAAGGTCGTTAACGTGATTAACGAATCGACCAGCCAGAATGCGACGGTCAAGCGTATTGAGTTTGTGGGGCCGAGCGTCGGCGCAGACCTGGCGCAGACCGGCGCGCTGGCGCTGATAGCCGCGCTGGTGTGTATCCTGATCTACGTAGGGTTCCGCTTTGAGTGGCGCCTGGCGGCAGGGGTTGTTATCGCGCTGGCGCACGACGTGGTGATCACCATGGGCGTGCTGTCGCTACTGCATATCGAGATCGACCTGACCATTGTGGCCTCGTTGATGTCGGTTATCGGCTACTCGCTGAACGACAGTATCGTGGTATCTGACCGTATTCGTGAAAACTTCCGCAAGATTCGCCGCGGTACGCCGTACGAAATCTTTAACGTGTCGTTGACGCAGACCCTGCACCGTACTTTGATCACCTCCGGGACGACCTTGATGGTTATCCTGATGCTGTATCTCTTCGGTGGCCCGATTCTGGAAGGCTTCTCGCTGACCATGCTGATCGGTGTCTCCATCGGTACGGCTTCTTCTATCTACGTTGCGTCCGCGCTGGCGCTCAAGCTGGGCATGAAGCGCGAGCACATGCTGCAGCAGAAAGTCGAGAAAGAAGGGGCGGATCAGCCGTCAATTCTGCCGTAAGGCAATCGTGCATTGATAAACGAATCCCGGTCGCAAGGCCGGGATTTTTTTTATTACAACCGGCCGGATTTTGGTTACTCTCCCGTATCAGCGCTAAATGACATGGAGAAATGCCGATGGCTGTCGTAACTCTTTCCACCGTTCCTCAACCCCCGCTCTGGTACGATGTGCCTTCCGTCACGCTTAACGACGACACGCTGCGCCAGCGCAAAGCGAAGGTGCTGGCGAATATGCGGCAGCAAGGGCTGGATACGCTTATCATCTATGCCGATAAAGAGCACGGCGGCAACTTTGAGTATCTCACCGGTTTTATTCCCCGTTTCGAAGAGGCGCTACTGGTAGTGCATCGGGACGGTGAGGCGGTGCTGGTACTGGGTAACGAGAACCTGAAGCTGGCAAGCTACGCGCGGCTGGAAAATCGTGTGATTCACGCCCCGTGGTTTTCGCTGCCCAATCAACCGATGGAACCCCGCAAAACGCTGGCTCAGCTGTTTCAGGAGGCGGGCGTTGCGGGGGGAAAAAGAGTTGGCCTCGCGGGCTGGAAGCTCTTTACCGGCGCGGTTGATGACCGCGCGCGGATGTTCGATCTGCCCGCCTTTATCGTTGACGCTATTCGCGAGGCAGCCGGGCCGCAGGCAAGTATAACCAACGCCACCGGCATTTTTATCGACCCGGCAAGCGGAGCGCGAATCACCAATAATGCCAACGAGCTGGCGCACTATGAGTACGGTGCTAATCTCGCCTCAACCGCGATTCTGACCGCGCTTAACGCCATTGCGCCGGGAAAAACGGAAAAGCAAATCGGCGCGCTGCTGGCGGCGGAAGGGCAAGCGAATAGCGTGGTGATGATTGCCGCCACCGGCGATCGCTTTGCCGGAGCGAATCTCTACCCCAGCGATAAAGCTATCCAGCGCGGAGATAAATTCTCGCTCACCACCAGTTTTAAAGGCGGCCTGAGCAGCCGCGCAGCCTACGTGGTGGCCGATGAGAGTGAACTGGCGCCTGAGGTGGCTGATTATCTGGACGTAGTGGCGAAGCCCTATTTCAACGCGGTGGTGAACTGGCTGGAAAATCTGCGCATCGGCATGCGCGGCGGCGATATGTATGCCCTGATCGAGCGAGTATTGCCGAAGGCGGAATATCACTGGCACCTGAATCCGGGACATCTGGTCGCGGATGAAGAGTGGCTCTGCTCGCCCATTGGCCCCCATTCAGCCGCCTGTCTGCAAAGCGGAATGATATTGCAGATCGACATTATTCCTTCCCGAGCGGGCTACGGCGGCGCAAGCATTGAAGATACCGTGGCGCTTGCCGACAGCGCGCTGCGTCGGGAGCTGGCGCAAAGTTACCCCGAGCTCTGGCAGCGCATTGTCGCCAGACGATCGTATATCGGCAATCGGCTTGGCATTGCGCTTCCTGAAGAGGTGCTGCCTTTCTCCAGTACCGTCGGCTACCTGCGTCCGTGGCTGCTTAGCCCGGAGCGCGCGCTGGTCTGCGCACCATGCTGACACAATGCTGTCAGTAGGCCTGTCATACACTCCTCCTGAACCCAAACAATGGACAGGAGGAAGTATGAACAACGTCATTAACTGGTTTGAGATCCCGGTTGCCGATATGGATCGTGCCGTGGCGTTTTACGAGCCGGTGATGCAGGTCACGCTGAAACGGGAAAATATGGAGTGTGCCGAAATGGCCGTATTTCCTTATCAGGACCCGGCTCCCGGCGGCGCGCTGGCAAAGTTTGATAGCGTAAAGCCCTCCGATCAGGGATGCATTATCTATCTGCATACCGATAATCTGACGGCCACGCTAGAACGCGTCAACTCTGCGGGCGGAAGCTGCGTTTTTGGCCCCTTTGAGCTGGCGGACGATATCGGCACGATTGCCCTGTTTATCGATAGTGAGGGGAATCGGATTGGTTTGCATCAACCCGCATAAATGAGATAACAAAAATGAGCCGACGCGCCGACCGTCTTTTTCAAATCGTGCAGATCCTGCGGGGGAGGAGATTAACCACCGCCGGATTGTTGGCTGAGCGGCTTGGCGTGTCAGAGCGCACTATTTACCGCGACATTCGCGATCTCTCGCTTTCCGGGGTTCCGGTTGAGGGAGAGGCCGGAAGCGGCTATCGGCTGCTGGCGGGCTATGATCTACCGCCGTTAATGCTGACAACCCAGGAATCGGAAGCGCTGATAGCCGCTATTCGGCTACTGCAAACCTGGGGCGGCGCGTCGCTGTCCCGGGCGCTGGAATCGGCGCAGGAAAAGGTGCTGGCGATATTGCCCTCGGAGAGCCGACGTAAGGCCGAGCAGTCGCGGCTGTTCGCACCGGACTTTGGTTCCCAGGGCTATAGCAAAGATCAGTTTGATTTGGTGCATCGGGCGGTCTCCGCTCAGCAGGCGCTCGCGCTGCGCTATCGTGATGAAGCGGGAAATCAGTCGCAGCGAGAAGTGCTGCCGCTGGGGCTTTTTTTCTGGGGCGAGCGCTGGCTGCTGGTGACCTGGTGCGAGCTGCGTGAGGATTATCGCTGTTTCCGTCTCGATCGCTGTCTGGAGATTTCCGCCACCGGGCGTCATTTCAGCGAACGAGCCGATCGTTCATTGAGTGATTTCTTGCGTAAGGTAAGGTGCGAAGAGCGTTAGCTTTAATTATCCCCGGCGCATTTGCCGGGGATAATCGGGCCGATTAGAAGTTGTAACCGACCACGAAATAACCACCCCAGCCGGTAGAGCGGACGTTAAAGTCGCCGTCGCCGAAGTTCAGTTTCGCGTCATCCGCCCACTGGCCGCCGTTGTGGAAGTAACGCGCCACGACGGAGTAGTGCCAGTGATCGTAGTTCAGCGCCAGGATATGGCTGGAAGCGATGGAGTTGCTGGTGCGTGAATGCTTACCGTTCAAATCATAAGAGTTGTCATCGCCCAGATCGGAGCCCCAGTCAAAGTTGGTGAAGCCGATATAGCTCAGTGAACCGCCCCACAGATCGGTCAGCGGCACAAAGTATTTCACTTTGAAACGGTAACCGTCCCATTCGTTCTCGTTAGATGCGCCATAGTTTTGCCACTGATATTTCGCATAGACGTTCAGGGAGAGGCTCATCGGCAGGCCGGTATCGATATCGGTACCCAGACCCATATACCAGGTGCTCTGACGACCGGATTTGTTGCGGCCCATGTCGTAGATATAGTTGTTGGCGAAATACCACTCTTTGAACGGGCCGAAGCTGAGGTCGGTACCGGTCAGTTTATCGATAGAGAAGCGCGGCTCAATTTCCATAAACAGCGGAGAACCGTGGTTCCAGATACCTTTCGCGTCGGTGTTGCCGCCGAAGAATACCGGCGCATCCATATAGCCATAGAAATCAAACCAGTCTTTCTTAGCGAACGCTTCATATTCCAGATAAGTATCGTTACGAATCTGCGGCCCAAAACGAGTGTGGTAGCTGCCCACCACGTTCACACTCTGGTGCCACCAATCAGACAGATATTGCGGTTTGTCGTTTTCTGCCGCGCTGGCAGAGAAAGATGCGGAGAGCGCCAGAGCTGCGCCAGCTGCCAGTAATGTTTTTTTCATAATGATGCCACTGTTTAAATTAAGCCTGAAGGCGTTAAAAGAATCGCCGTAGCGTTTCTAAATATTTCGTATTTCTGTGGCGTCTATTATAGGAATCATTGCTCACAAAAATATGTGTTGTTTCACATAACGAAGACATAGGTAATCGATTGCGTTCACGATTTTATGCATTTCTTGACGAAATGCCACCGAAATTCATAATTCCTGTCAATTTTTAGTGAACCGATCGGGAAATCTGTAAGTGGATTTGCACAGCGGAAAAAAAGCCGGATGTTGAACGCATCCGGCAGACGGCATTACTGCATACTGGCGGGCTGAATATCGTGGATGCGAACGAAGCCAACCTGCTCTGGCGTCACGCCATTCAGGCGCAGCGGAATGTCGACATCGCTCGGCGCCAGGACGCTTGCCGGAGCGCTAATGAGCTGATTTTGTACATTAACCTCCTGGTAGCTATCGGTTGTGCCGCTGATCTGCCCGGAGGCGACCGTCGCGCTAAAGGCCGGCAGCGGATCGTTTGATTCCCCCTGAATGCGCAGGGTGAGGCGGGTACCGTCGCCATCCGGGGCGATATTGAGCAGCGACATGCGCAGGGTACCAATCTGGCTTTTCAGGCGAGCTGGCGTGTTCGCCTCCGGCAGCAGGTATACGCCGCTGTTTGATTTCGCGTTCAGAACGTTTTGCTGAGTAATTTTTACCGTTTGCTGATTGAGCTGGGTCATCTCTTTGCTCAGAGTGCTCACGCTCTGGTTCATCTGGCGAATTTCGCTTTGCTGCGCGCAGGCGCTAAGGGTGAAAATGCTACCCACAATGGCCAGCTTTAAATAACGTCTTGTCATAGTCGAGATTCCGTTAACAGAGGATGCTTAATGGTAGATCGTTCGGCTAAACGCACTATAGATCCTTTGTCTCAAAAGCTCTTTCTTTGTTGTCGGGTCACTTCGCGGTAAACTACCTGTTAGTTTAACTACTTGTCAGGACGCGCTATGCATTGCCCTTTCTGTTTCGCCGTAGATACCAAGGTTATCGACTCACGTCTGGTGGGCGAAGGCTCTTCCGTGCGTCGTCGCCGCCAGTGTCTGGTCTGCAACGAACGCTTTACGACGTTTGAAGTGGCGGAGCTGGTGATGCCGCGAGTCGTAAAAAGCAACGACGTGCGCGAGCCTTTTAATGAGGACAAACTGCGCAGCGGCATGCTAAAAGCACTGGAAAAGCGTCCGGTCAGCTCAGATGACGTCGAAATGGCGCTTAACCACATTAAAACCCACCTGCGCGGAACCGGCGAACGTGAAGTGCCGAGCAAAATGATCGGCAATCTGGTGATGGAACAGCTGAAAAAGCTCGATAAAGTGGCCTATATCCGCTTCGCTTCCGTCTATCGCAGTTTCGAAGATATCAAAGAGTTTGGCGAAGAGATCGCCCGCTTACAGGACTGATCCATGCAGGACGAAATATACATGGCGCGAGCGCTGAAGCTGGCTGCGCGCGGACGCTTCACGACTCACCCAAATCCGAATGTCGGCTGCGTGATTGTCAAAGATGGCGAGATCGTCGGCGAAGGTTTTCACTATCGCGCCGGTGAACCGCACGCGGAGGTGCATGCGCTGCGCATGGCGGGCGAAAAAGCCCAGGGCGCGACGGCGTACGTGACGCTGGAACCCTGTAGCCATCACGGGCGTACGCCGCCGTGCTGCGAAGCGCTAATTGCCGCAGGGGTAACCCGCGTCGTTGCCGCAATGCAGGACCCCAATCCCCAGGTCGCGGGGCGCGGTCTGTACCGCTTGCAGCAGGATGGCGTTGACGTCAGCCACGGGCTGATGATGAATGAAGCCGAAGCGCTGAATAAAGGTTTTCTCAAGCGCATGCGCACCGGCTTTCCGTGGATCCAGCTAAAAATGGGCGCATCGCTGGACGGCCGCACGGCGATGGCCAGCGGAGAGAGCCAGTGGATCACCTCACCGCAGGCGCGGCGTGATGTCCAGCGCCTGCGCGCGCAAAGCCACGCTATTCTGACCAGCAGCGCGACGGTGCTGGCGGACGATCCGGCGCTGACCGTACGCTGGGACGAGCTCAACGCTGAAACCCAGGCGCTGTACCCGCAGGAAAATCTGCGCCAGCCTTTACGCATCGTTATTGATAGCCACAATCGCGTCACGCCGCAGCACCGTATCGTGCAGCAGGCGGGCGAAACGCTGTTTGCCCGCACCCGTGAAGATGAACGGCAGTGGCCGGAGAGCGTACGTACTCTGCTGGTGCCGGAGCATAATGGTCGGCTGGATCTGGTTTTATTGATGATGCAGCTGGGCAAACAGCAAATTAACTCGATCTGGGTGGAGGCCGGGCCAACGCTTGCCGGCGCGCTGTTGCAAGCCGGGCTGGTGGATGAGCTTATCGTCTATATTGCGCCTAAACTGTTAGGCAGCGATGCGCGCGGATTATGCGCGCTGCCGGGGCTTGAGAAACAAGCGCAAGCACCCCATTTCAAATTCAACGAGATACGTCATGTAGGCCCGGATATTTGCCTGCATTTAGTGAACGCTTGATTTCCCTGGTCAAAAGGGAAAGCAGTGCGCCGATTATTATGATAGAATCCGCCCCCCTTGCGGGGCCAAATGAACTGAACCCGAAGGAAGAGTATGAACATTATTGAAGCTAACGTTGCTACCCCGGACGCTCGCGTCGCCATCACCATTGCGCGTTTCAACAACTTTATCAACGACAGCCTGCTGGAAGGTGCGATTGACGCCCTGAAGCGTATTGGCCAGGTTAAAGATGAAAACATTACCGTTGTTTGGGTTCCAGGCGCGTACGAACTGCCGCTGGCGGCTGACGCACTGGCGAAAACCGGTAAGTATGACGCGGTGATTGCGCTGGGTACCGTTATTCGTGGCGGCACTGCGCATTTTGAATATGTGGCTGGCGGTGCAAGCAATGGCCTGGCGCACGTCGCTCAGGACAGCGGAATCCCGGTAGCCTTCGGTGTTCTGACCACAGAAAGTATTGAACAAGCCATCGAACGCGCTGGCACCAAAGCCGGTAACAAAGGCGCTGAAGCAGCGCTGACCGCGCTGGAAATGATTAACGTATTGAAAGCCATCAAGGCCTGATTTTTGTAAGGGGAATTCCGTGAAACCTGCTGCTCGTCGCCGCGCCCGTGAGTGTGCTGTCCAGGCGCTCTACTCCTGGCAGTTGTCCAAAAACGACATTGCTGATGTCGAATACCAGTTCCTGGCGGAACAGGATGTAAAAGATGTCGACGTTCTGTATTTCCGCGAGCTGCTGTCCGGAGTGGCGACTAACAGCGCGTATCTCGACGGCCTGATGAAGCCGTACCTTTCTCGTCTGCTGGATGAGCTGGGTCAGGTGGAAAAGGCGGTCCTGCGTATCGCGCTGTTTGAGCTGTCAAAGCGTAGCGATGTACCGTACAAAGTTGCGATTAACGAAGCCATTGAACTGGCGAAAACCTTTGGCGCTGAAGATAGCCACAAGTTTGTCAACGGCGTGCTGGACAAAGCTGCCCCGGTAATTCGTCCCAACAAAAAGTAAACTCCAGGGCCGGATTTGCAGAGTCTCACTTCTGCAAACCGGCCTTATTCTTTTCTTTTTCTGAGGCATAACGTATGGCATGCGGCGAATTTTCCCTGATTGCCCGTTATTTTGATCGCGTAAAAAGCGCACGTCTTGATGTTGAAACCGGCATTGGCGACGACTGCGCGCTCCTGAATATCCCCGAGAAAAAAACGCTGGCAATCAGCACCGACACCCTGGTGGCGGGAAACCATTTTTTACCCGACATCGACCCTGCCGACCTCGCCTATAAAGCGCTGGCGGTAAATTTAAGCGATCTGGCGGCGATGGGCGCCGAACCGGCATGGTTAACGCTGGCTCTGACCCTGCCGGAAGCGGACGAAGCCTGGCTTGAAGCCTTTAGCGACAGCCTGTTCGTACAGCTTAACTATTACGATATGCAGCTCATTGGCGGCGATACTACTCGCGGACCGCTGGCGATGACGCTGGGTATTCACGGCTATGTGCCAACGGGACGCGCGCTGAAGCGTTCCGGGGCAAAGCATGGCGACTGGATTTACGTCACCGGCACGCCGGGAGACAGCGCTGCTGGCCTGGCGATTTTGCAGGATCGGCTGCAGGTGGAAGATGCCACCGACGCGGATTACCTCCTGGCGTGTCATCTGCGCCCACTGCCGCGGGTTCTGCAGGGTCAGGCGCTGCGCGATCTGGCGAATTCGGCCATCGATCTTTCCGACGGCCTGATTTCCGACCTGGGGCATATTCTCAACGCCAGCGGCTGCGGCGCGCGCATCGACCTTGATGCAATGCCGTTCTCGGATGCGATGCTGCGCCAGGTGGATAAGGAGCAGGCGCTGCGCTGGGCGCTCGCCGGCGGTGAAGATTATGAACTGTGCTTTACCGTACCTGAACTCAACCGCGGGGCGCTGGACGTGGCGCTTGCCAATCTCGGCGCGCGTTTTACCTGTATTGGACAGATCGTTCCTGAATCGGAAGGCCTGCAATTCACCCGTGAGGGCAAGCCGGTAACGCTGGACGTTAAGGGGTATGACCATTTTGGCGCGTAGTAGAGATGTGGCGAAAAGCCGGCTGAAGATGAGCAACCCCTGGCATCTGCTGGCAACGGGATTTGGCAGCGGTCTTAGCCCCGTGGTCCCCGGCACGATGGGGTCGCTGGCGTCGATTCCCTTCTGGTACTTGCTGACCTTTATTCCCTGGCAGCTCTATTCGCTGGTGGTGATGATGAGTATCTGCATCGGCGTCTATATTTGTCACCGTACGGCGAAAGATATGGGTACCCACGATCACGGCAGTATCGTCTGGGACGAGTTTGTCGGGATGTGGATTACGCTGATGGCTTTGCCGACGATGGACTGGCAGTGGGTTGCCGCCGGGTTCGTGATTTTTCGCATCTTTGATATGTGGAAGCCGTGGCCTATCCGCTGGTTCGACCGCAATATCCACGGCGGGATGGGGATCATGGTGGACGATATTGTCGCCGGGGTGATTTCCGCCGGGGTGCTGTACGTCATAGGCCACCACTGGCCAATTGGGCTTTTCTAAAAGCCGTGCGGCCCGCCTGGCGTGTACCGCCCGTAGATCGTGCAAGCCGGCGTTTCCCGGAGGCGGTGCTGCGCACCTGTCCGGGCTACTGTCCCACAGACGGTGAAGCACTCGTAGCCCGGGCAAGGCGCTTTGCGCCGTCCCCGGGAGCAAAGCGCAGAGTGGCATAATTTTCCGGAGACGGTGGTGAACCCGTTGTCCGCAGATGTTGGTGAATCTGTAGCCCGGCTAAGCGCAGCGCGAGCCGGGAATCTGGTAGGGACGGCGGGTTACTTGAACCCCACGATCGGGTGCGGTTTATACGGTGCTTCCAGCTTCTCAATCTGCTCTGGCGTCAGCGTTAAATCGACCGCATGCAGCAGTTCATCCAGCTGTTCCTGCCTTGACGCGCCGATAATCGGCGCGGCCACGCCGGGCTTGCTCAATAGCCAGGCCAGCGCGATCTGAGCGCGCTCGGCATCAAGCTCTTCTGCGACCTCCGCAAGGTTTGCGGCAATCTGCTCGTCATTCTCATCCATGACATTATAGAGCGACTTACCGAATTCATCCGATACCAGGCGGGCGGTGGTTTCTCCCCAGGGACGCGTCAGACGACCGCGCGCAAGCGGGCTCCAGGGCATTACCGCGACCCCTGCGCGGCTGCACAGCGGTAACATCTCATTCTCTTCTTCACGGTAAATCAAATTGTAATGATCCTGCATGGTGACGAAGCGAGCCCAGTTATTTTGCTCCTGCAATGCCAGCGCCTGCGCGAACTGGCGCGCATGCATCGACGATGCGCCGATATAGCGGGCTTTACCCGCCTTGACGACGTCGTTGAGCGCCTCGAGGGTTTCTTCAATGGGCGTGGTGTAATCCCAGCGATGGATCTGCAGCAGGTCGACATACTCCATGCCGAGACGGCGCAGGCTGTCGTCAATAGATCGCAGGATCTGCGCCCGCGACAGTCCCTGCGGCAGATCGCCCACCTGATGATAAACCTTGGTCGCGACGATTACGGAATCGCGTCGGGCATATTCGCGTAGCGCGCGGCCGAGGATCTCTTCGCTGCTGCCGTCAGAGTAGTTATTAGAGGTGTCGAAAAAGTTAATCCCGCCTTCGAGGGCGTATTTAATGAGCGGGCGGCTGCTCTCTTCCGGTAAGGTCCATGCATGGTTGCCGCGGTCCGGTTCGCCGAAGGTCATACAGCCAAGGCAGAGCCGGGAAACGCGGAGATCGGTATCGCCAAGAGGGATATAGTGCATAGTGCGCTCCTGCTACGGATAAAAGTATCCCTTAAGCATAGCAGGAGCGGTGACGGCAATTATGCTAGCCAGGCGTGGATTTTGGCTTCAATTCCTGCGGCGTCGAGGCCGAGATCGGCATACGCTTCTTCCTGGGTTCCCTGCGGGATGAAGAAATCAGGCAGGCCGAGATTCAGCACCGGCACCGCGCGACGGCGGGACATCAGCAGCTCATTCACGCCGCTGCCCGCGCCGCCCATAATGGCATTCTCTTCCAGCGTAACCAGCACCTCGTGTTCTGCGGCCAGCTGTAGCACCAGCGCTTCATCCAGCGGTTTGGCAAAGCGCATATCCACCAGAGTGGCGTTAAGCTTCTCCGCGACTTTGGCGGCCTGTGGCAGCAGCGTGCCGAAGTTAAGGATGGCGATCTTCTCGCCTTCGCGTTTCACCACGCCTTTACCGATAGGCAGCGATGCCAGCGGTTCAAAGGCAGCACCGGTACCGGAGCCACGCGGATAGCGCACTGCGCTCGGGCCGTCGTTGTAGTGATAGCCGGTATAGAGCATCTGGCGACATTCGTTCTCGTCGCTTGGCGTCATGATAACCATATCCGGGATGCAGCGCAGGAAGGAGATATCAAATGCGCCCTGATGGGTCTGACCGTCAGCGCCAACGATTCCTGCGCGGTCGATAGCGAACAGCACCGGCAGCTTCTGGATAGCGACATCGTGGATCACCTGGTCGTAGGCGCGCTGCAGGAAGGTTGAATAAATCGCCACCACCGGCTTATAGCCGCCAATCGCCAGGCCAGCGGCAAAGGTGACCGCATGCTGTTCGGCGATAGCCACGTCGAAATACTGGCCGGGATACTTTTTCGAAAACTCGACCATTCCTGAACCCTCGCGCATCGCGGGGGTAACGGCCATCAGCTTGTCATCCTTTGCGGCGGTTTCGCACAGCCAGTCGCCGAAGATTTTCGAGTAAGTTGGCAGGCCGCCGCTGCTTTTAGGTAGCACGCCGCTGGTGTGATCGAACTTCGGCACCGCGTGGAAGGTAATCGGGTCTTTTTCGGCGGGCTCATAGCCGCGGCCTTTTTTGGTCATGATATGCAGGAACTGCGGACCTTTCAGGTCGCGCATGTTCTTCAACGTGTTAACCAGACCGATAACATCGTGGCCGTCCACCGGCCCAATGTAGTTAAAGCCCAGCTCTTCAAACAGCGTCCCCGGAACCACCATCCCTTTGATATGTTCCTCGGTGCGTTTGAGCAGCTCTTTAATCGGCGGTACGCCAGAGAAGACCTTTTTGCCGCCTTCGCGCAGCGTGGAGTAGAGTTTTCCGGAAAGCAGCTGCGCCAGATGATTGTTTAGCGCGCCGACGTTCTCAGAGATCGACATTTCGTTATCGTTGAGCACTACCAGCAGGTCGGGTTTGATATCACCAGCGTGGTTCATCGCTTCAAACGCCATCCCGGCGGTGATCGCCCCGTCGCCGATCACGCAGACCGCGCGACGCTGCTTATCTTCTTTGGCTGCGGCGATGGCTATGCCGATGCCGGCGGAGATAGAAGTGGACGAGTGGCCGACGCTAAGAACGTCATACTCGCTCTCCCCGCGCCAGGGAAAGGGGTGCAGTCCGCCTTTCTGACGGATAGTCCCGATTTGATCGCGGCGTCCGGTCAGAATTTTATGCGGGTAAGCCTGGTGGCCGACGTCCCAGATAAGGCGATCGAAAGGCGTGTTATAGACGTAGTGCAGCGCCACGGTTAGCTCTACCGTGCCGAGGCCGGAGGCAAAGTGCCCGCTGGAGCGGCTGACGCTGTCCAGCAGGTAGCGCCGCAGTTCGTCGCACAGTTTCGGCAGGCTATCTTTCGGCAACAAACGCAACTCCTGGGTGGAGTCCACCAGCGCCAGGGTCGGGTATTTGGCAATATCAAAACTCATCAGAGACTCATTTATTGTTTATTTATCACGCTGAATTATGTAATTCGCGAGCGCTTCCAGTGCCGTGGTATCCAGAGATTGCGCGGCCAGCTCGTTTAACGACCGGCGGGCGTCGGTAATCAGGTCATGGGCCTTTTTCCGGGCTTGCTCAAGTCCCAGAAGGGCGGGGTAGGTACTTTTGCCCAACTGCTGGTCGGCTCCCTGACGTTTGCCAAGGGTGGCAGTATCCCCTACCACGTCGAGAATGTCATCCTGGACCTGGAAGGCGAGACCGATATTTTCTGCGTATCGATCGAGAGCGGGCAACGCTCTGCGTCCGGCCTCACCTGCGCTCAGTGCGCCCATTCGTACCGCTGCGCGAATCAATGCACCGGTCTTATGGCGATGAATACGCTCCAGCGACGGCAGGTCAACCTGATGACCTTCCGCTTCCAGATCCAGCGCCTGACCGCCGCACATCCCGGCGATGCCGCTGGCCTGCGCCAGTTCAGAAATCATCGCCAGACGATCGCGATCCGGTACTTCCGGCATCGGCGCATCACTCAGTATAGAAAACGCCAGCGTTTGTAGAGCGTCTCCAGCAAGAATTGCGTTCGCCTCGCCGAATTTTATATGGCAGGTTGGCTGACCACGGCGCAAATCATCATCGTCCATTGCCGGAAGATCGTCGTGCATTAGCGAATAGGCATGGATGCATTCGACGGCGGCGGCGGGAGCGTCCAGCGTAGCGCGGCTAACGCCAAACATGTCGCCGGTCGCGTAAACCAGAAACGGGCGCAGGCGCTTGCCGCCCAATAGTGCGCCGTACTGCATGGCTTCGACCAGCGGAGTGTTCTGAAAGGGCTGCGGAGCGATAAAACGACGCAGCGCTTCGTTAGCCTGCTCAACGCACGACTGTAGCTGTTGCGGAAAATCCATTTATTCAGCGTCCGGCATAAAAGGCGTCAGCGGCGCATCTTCGCTATCCGCCAGCAAAATTTGCACGCGCTGCTCGGCCTGCTGCAGCTTTGCCTGCCCCTGGCGCGCAAGCTGTATGCCGCGCTCGAATTCGCCGAGCGCTTCTTCTAGCGGCAGCGAGCCGCTTTCCAGACGATTAACAATCTGCTCCAGCTCGCCCAGGGCGGTCTCAAAGCTGGCCGGGGCCTCATTTTTCTTTGGCATAGTGAATATAGACTCTTGTTATGTCTCGATGGCTATCAATATGGTAACGAAGTCGCGCGGTTAATCAAATAACGCGCAATGCCAGGTGAAAAGCGTCCAATAGTGGTATACTCCGCGCCCTGGATGCAGACGCCGATCGCGCCTGTACAACTTTTTATGCTTAAAGCCCCGTCGGGCTTGCCAACGAATATTGTCGCCATGAAGTTTATCATTAAATTGTTCCCGGAAATCACCATCAAAAGCCAATCTGTGCGATTGCGCTTCATTAAAATTTTAACCGGGAACATTCGTAACGTTCTCAAAAACTATGATGAGACGCTTGCCGTCGTTCGTCATTGGGATCATATCGAGGTTCGGGCAAAGGATGAAAACCAGCGCCTGGCTATTCGCGATGCCCTGACCCGTATCCCCGGTATTCACCATATTCTTGAAGTCGAGGACGTTCCTTATACTTCCCTGCACGATATTTTCGAGCAGACGCTGCCGCTGTGGCGTGAAGCGCTGGAAGGTAAAACCTTTTGCGTGCGCGTTAAGCGCCGCGGTAAGCATGAGTTTACCTCAATCGAAGTCGAGCGCTACGTTGGCGGCGGTTTGAACCAACATATTGAAACGGCGCGCGTGAAGTTAACCGACCCCGATGTGACGGTGAACCTCGAGATTGAAAACGATCGCCTGCTGCTGGTTAAAGGGCGCTATGAAGGTATTGGCGGTTTCCCGATCGGCACCCAGGAAGACGTGTTGTCGCTTATTTCCGGTGGTTTCGACTCCGGCGTCTCCAGCTATATGCTGATGCGTCGCGGCTGTCGCGTGCACTACTGCTTCTTTAATCTCGGCGGCGCTGCGCATGAAATCGGCGTACGTCAGGTGGCGCACTACCTGTGGAACCGTTTCGGCAGTTCCCACCGGGTACGTTTCGTGGCGATTAACTTCGAACCCGTGGTTGGCGAGATTCTGGAAAAAGTCGATGATGGCCAGATGGGCGTGGTGCTCAAGCGTATGATGGTTCGCGCGGCGTCAAAAGTCGCCGAGCGCTACGGCGTGCAGGCGCTGGTTACCGGCGAAGCGCTGGGACAGGTCTCCAGCCAGACGCTGACCAACCTGCGTCTGATCGACAACGTCTCGGATACCCTGATTCTGCGTCCGCTGATTTCACACGATAAAGAGCACATTATTAATCTGGCGCGTGAAATCGGTACCGAAGATTTTGCCCGTACCATGCCGGAATACTGCGGCGTTATCTCGAAGAGCCCGACCATTAAAGCGGTAAAGGCGAAGATCGAGGCGGAAGAAGAGCACTTCGATTTCGACATCCTGGAAAGAGTGGTAGCGGAAGCGACGAATATCGATATCCGCGATATTGCTCAGCAGACAGAACAGGACGTGGTGGAAGTGGAAACCGTCAGCGGCTTTGGCCCGAACGACGTAATCCTCGACATTCGTTCTGTCGACGAACAGGATGACAGGCCGTTAAAGGTGGAAGGCGTGGATGTGGTCTCTCTGCCGTTCTATAAGCTCAGCACCAAATTTGGCGATCTCGACCAGAATAAAACCTGGCTGCTGTGGTGTGAACGCGGCGTGATGAGCCGCCTGCAGGCGCTGTATCTGCGCGAGCAGGGCTTCCAGAACGTGAAGGTGTATCGCCCATAACAAATTGATAACAAGGATGTTATATGATTCCTGAACAACCCGCACGCCAGGATGGCGTGCCGTTGACGTTTTATATTCCGGGACAGTGTTTGTCGTTTTCCCAATACCTGTGGGGAGCGAGGCTGGCCCGGCTCGCATTGTCAGAACGTCTCCGCCGTTTAGCTCCTGTACCCGCATTTCTTATTAGCACACTTATTATGTGGCTGATTTTTGCCTTTTTTGCGTCATTGAGCGATGGTCATTATCAGTTCAGATTAAGCGCCTGGTCCATTAGCGATGGGGCGGGCGAGTATCTTTTCAGGTTACGCAATTCAAAGGTGATAGCCGTTTTTCTGGGATGCTACATTGTCGGCGTGTTGACCATCCGGCTTCTTTATCGCCGATTTCAGAGATGTTGGTCCCGTCGCTTTTATGACGCCAATGAAGCTATTCGCAGCGGATATTGCCTTCAGCTGTGGGAGGAGGGCGTAAGCTGGATGGATCACTCTAATCAAAATTACCGGGCTTTTCTGGCGTGGAGACACGTTAAGGGGATCGTAACTCACGGAAAAATGGATTATTTAGATTTAGGGACCTTAGGATTTTTGTGGATCCCCGTTGATTTAGATGCGTATCCGCGAGCGCAGGTATTCAGGTTTATTGAACGTCATATGTGAAGGTAACGACGGAAATTTCCGCCGTTGGCTCACGCTTCGTAGTAGTTATAAATTCCCGCCGCCATGACCAGCAGTGATGCGACTTCATGGGCTTTTTCACGCCCAACCAGCAGATCAATTATCTTTAAAGCGAAATCAATGGACGTCCCGGGCGCCTGGCTGGTAAGTAGCTTAACGCGAGCATCCCAGACGACGCGCCTGTCCTGCCACTGCCCGGCAGGAATGCGATCTTTCAACCCGGGAAATCCGGTCATATTGCCGATGGGGAACAGATTATGCGGCACCAGTACGGTGGCCGCCGCGGCGCAGATCGCTGCGACGATACGCCCGGAAAGGTGAAACTGACGCACGGTCTCAACCAGCAGAGGGCTGTCGCGGAAGCACTCGGCGCCCTTAATGCCGCCAGGAAGAATGATGATATCGAAGTCGCCATCGGCCACTTCCACCAGTGGCGCATCGGCCAGCAGCTTGACGCCGCGGGAGCAGACAATCGTCAGATCGCCATCGCTGGCGACGCTGGCGGTTGTGACCTTTATGCCGCCGCGAACGAGTAAATCTATGGTGGTGACCGCTTCGGTCTCTTCGCTACCAGGGGCGAGGCAAATCAGTGCCGACGCGCTCATATTCATTCTCCTTACGCTTAACCAGTTCAAACAGACGGGTATTTTCAGGTACGGCTATACCGTGGGCTCGAGCACGCTTTAGCAGAAAACCGGTAATATAGTCGATTTCCGTATGGCGCTGGGCGAGGATATCCTGCAGCATTGAAGAAGTATTTTCTGCCGTACTTTCAATAACCTGATGAACATAGAATAACAGATTTTCCGGCGAGGTATGCATCCCCTCGCGCTCCATAACCGCCGCAACTTCATAGCAGATGTCAGCGACCTCCTGAGGATATTCGCGTAAGGCGCCGTTCTGGCAGTTCTTCAACGCCGTCAGCGGGTTGATCACGCAGTTAACCGCCAGCTTACTCCAGATTGCGGGGTAGATATTATTATGCCAGGCAACGTCAGGTAGCACGCCCTGGAGCACATCGGCAAGATAACTGTAGTCCTGCGGATAATTTTTCGCTGGACCAATGTGGCTGGTGCCATTGGCAACATGGACAATGACGTTGCCGTCGCGGCGAGCAGCCTGGGTTGTCGAAGCCATCAGCAGCGGCTGTCTGATGCTTTTAAGCTCATCCACGGTTCCCATACCATTATGCATGAGCAAAACAGGCGATGATGAGGGCAAAATTGCGCTCAGATTTTTCACCGCGTTGGAGACCTGCCAGGCTTTCAGCGTGACCAGTAACAGGTCGCTACTGGCGAGAAAATCAGGATCGTTAGCGATAAATGATTCATTAAACACGTTACCGTCGGTATCAATGACATTGACGCTACAGAATGGCTGGGGGACGCGTAACCAGCCCTGGACTTCATGCCCGTGTTTGTACAGCGCAGTTAGCCATAACTGTCCCAGTGCACCGCATCCGAGTACGGTTACTTTCATTATTCCTCCTCACCTGTGAGTGCTGCATCAGGTGCTCATGGCTAAAGTATAGCGTTATCAGTTATCCTTTCGGGATAACAAGTTGAGTTATGTCGCGTTGCAGGTATTATGCAACGCAAAAGAAACTGAAGGAGAGGAAAAGATGCCATCTTTCGATATTGTCTCTGAAGTTGATCTTCAGGAAGTTCGAAACGCCGTAGAGAACGCGACCCGTGAAGTTGAATCGCGTTTTGATTTTCGTAACGTCGAAGCGAGCTTTGAACTGAACGAAAAGAACGAGTCCATCAAGGTCCTCAGTGAGTCTGATTTCCAGATTAATCAACTGCTGGATATTCTGCGCGCCAAGCTGCTTAAACGCGGAATTGAAGGCAGTTCTATTGAAGTTCCGGATGAGTTCGTGCATAGCGGTAAGACCTGGTTTGTCGATGCAAAGCTGAAGCAGGGAATTGAGAGCGCGACGCAGAAGAAAATCGTTAAGCTTATCAAGGACAGTAAGCTGAAGGTGCAGGCGCAGATCCAGGGTGAAGAAATTCGCGTTACTGGAAAATCTCGTGACGATCTGCAGGCGGTTATGGCGCTGGTACGCGGCGGTGATTTAGGTCAGCCGTTCCAGTTCAAAAATTTCCGCGATTAGTCAGCATGTTCAGATAGTACGCGCTTATCCGGCCCATTAGATCGGTCGGATAAGCCGTCGCTCATTTTGACTCACGTTCTGAATCATGACTTTTAAATGTGAAATAAATGAGTTCAACTACACAATAATATTCCCTTTAGTTAATCAATCTCCTCTCAGCCTCGCAACAGCGGCTTGTTCTCAGACATCAAGCCCGCATATCGATTATGACTGGTAAGCGGTACAGCACGCCAGTTGCATAATAGTGGCGATAGCCGGCAAGGTTATGTCCTTGAGCTTGCATTCAAATATATTTCATGTTTTGCCATGCTAACTCCTTAATAGACTATTCATTGACTTATTAGCATTTTTATCCATCAAAGAGTTGGTTGAATTATTCGACCTTCACTATGTTGCCGCCATATAAAATTTGTACGGTCGGGGAATATGGAGATGTTTTTATTCATCGTACTTATTATTTACCTGCCTGGTATTTTTATAATTTAATGTTCAATGACACATTGCATAAGGTAGCAGAAAGAGATGAAAATAAAATTAAAGCGATTTCAGATAGGTAATACTAACATCCGGATGTTTACCAGAACCCTCACTTTATTAATATTGTGAAATGAGTTTTCGAACGAATAGCGCCTGGCCGAATGGTGTGTTTATCTGAGGTTGCTTCTAAAATCCAATAAAATCAGAGTGTTGAAGCCCGGTTTTGAGGGGGTATTCTTTTTGATTACGCATGAAAAAACAGTAGCCACAACGTTCAGGATGTCAGATACCCTCCAGATTATTTTTAAGAGAATATTCATTTTTGATCTTAATCATGAAAGTCTGGAAGTTAATATAATGGGTAATAATTCACTTTTGTTTATTAAACTATTCGAGGAAAGTATAGCGAAGTCAGTAAAGTGTTGTATGAAATCGCTGTGGTGGGCAAGGATAATACCAGCGGCCTTAACCATAAGGTGCAGAATAGGGATAAGCTTAAACGGATAACAACCCCTGCAGAGGATGTGTTTTGTAAATTAAAAATATAATCGACTAAACATTTTGCTTAAAAATATTAAAGTTTATGCTTCATATATTTCATAAATCATATTAGTTACTGTTTACAAGATGTTGATGAATTGAATGTGATTTACACACAAGGATCGGTGCACTAATTAGTGTGCTAAAAATGGTCTGATGTGAATGATGATGCTTGCTCATTGTGTAATTCCATTAGGCTGTGCTCTATCAATACTATCTGAAAAGGTTTATATGAAACATTACGCGAATAAAAAAAGAATGCTAAAATTAAATCCTGTTGCTGCTTCAATATTACTGCTTTTACCGGTAATAGCCCAGGCTGATATCTCAATCATTAATGGGAACGTCACGTCAGCAAACGGTGTTCCTGTTGTGAATATTAAAGAAGCAAATAGCAAAGGACTTTCACATAACGTTTACGAAACACTGAACGTGGGCAAAGAAGGGGTGATTTTCAATAACTCCGCCAGCGCCGTGCAAACGACTCTGGCCGGGCAGATTGAAGGTAATGCTAATCTCGCGGGGGGAACCGCGAAAGTTATTTTGAACGAAGTAACTTCAAAAAATGCAAGTACCATCAACGGGATGATGGAAGTGGCCGGCGACTCTGCTCATCTCATCATTGCTAACCCAAATGGAATTACCACCCAAGGGGGCGGTTTCATCAATGCGGAAAAAGGGACGCTGACGACCGGTACGCCAAATGTAAAAGATGGTGCATTAACCGGTTATACCGTGAAGGGCGGCAGTATTACTGTTGGTAACTTCCAAAGCGAATCACCTACAGAAATTTTAGCCCGCAGCGTCAAAGTGAACGGAAGTCTGAGAGTTGATGAGCTATCAGTCATCGCAGGCAACAACGTTATCGATGTCGATGGTTCTATCACCGGCACAGTGGAGGCCATCGATAAAGCTGCTTCCTATGGCGTGGATGTCTCTAAACTCGGCGGTATGTATGCCAACCGCATTAATTTGATTAGCACTGAAGGCGGCGTTGGGGTACGTAACGAAGGAACTATTGCCGGCGGTGCCAGTGGCCTTAATATCACTAGCAACGGTAAGCTAATAAATAACAGCGCTATGATCCAATCTAGTGGCGACATAGCTGTAAATACCAATGGTGCTCTGGATAATATAAACGGTAAAATTAACAGTGGGAGAAGTATTACAATTGATACTGCCAAAAGCAGCATCAATAATACCACTGGGGGAAATATTTCTGCTGCATCAGATATTAACATTCTAAGCGGTGCACTGGATAATGCCAATGGTAAGATTGCATCTGGAGGAATGTTAACGGTTAATACCAACAATAATAAGCTGAACAACTCCGGAAGAAGCAAAAACGCTGGTATCGAAGCGGCAATAGTACTTATCGAGAGCGGTGAACTCAGCAATAGTAATGGTCAAATACATGGCAATTATATTAATCTAAAGAATAGCTCTATGGCTAATAACTCTGGCGTTATTGATGCCGATGGAAACGTAGAGATTAATAGTACTGGTAATATAGAAAATATAACTGGCTTGATTCGCTCCAGTGCAGCTAATGTGAAAATAACAACTACTAAAGCTGTTAAAAATAACAATAATAAATCACTCGATCCGGCCGGTGCGGAAGCCAAAGGTATAATTTCTGGGAGCGGCACAGACATCTCTGCAGATTATGTCTTTAATAATGCTGGAACAATCGCCTCAGCCGGTGATATTAAATTAAAGACCACTAGAGATATCGATAACTACCAGGGGAAAATTGAAAGTAGCCAGAATATTTCAATCGAAGGTCGTGAGCTGCGGACCAGCCAGGCCGGAATCAATGGTATAAAAGGTGTTAATATCGAGCTTAGCGACAAATTTGATAGCCGTCTTGCTATGGTAACGTCTACCGAGGGTGACGTATCGATTAAAGCTAACAAAATCATTAATGACAGCTCATTGATTCTCGCCAAAAATATCAATGTTGAATCAGGCTCATACCTGGATAGCAAGTATTCAATGATGGTCTCCGATGAAAATCTGACGTTAAAGGCGGAAGGCGATATTAATGTTAGTTCTAGTAACATGTTTGGTTATTATGCAGGGCAATATTTCGGCTATATCAATCAGGAAGGTGGCATAATCGCCGGTAAAGATCTGAATATAACTGCAAAAAATGTCAACAATACATCTGGGCGTATTGTTTCTCAGTCGGGAGATACTAATATTAATCTTTCCGGCAACCTGACAAACAACAAAGGGCAGGTTGTTGCTAATTCCGGCAACATGAATATTGATGCCAAACATGTTGCCGCGGATTATTCAACTATTTACAGTGCAGGTAACATGAATATTAATGTTGACTCGCTGTCTTTAGAAGGTAATGGTTCTATCGCTAAAAATACTGCAACTGGTATTATTTCCTCAGATAGAGATATCTTCATAAATGTTAATGGGGATTATTTCAATAATGGCTGGATTAGTGGCAAGGGAGATGTGACAGTAAAAAGCACCGGCTATTTAAGAAATTCTCATACCATTAATGCTGACGGGAATCTTAACGTTAGTGGATACACTATAGCTAACAATAAAGATATCGTTTCTGGCAAGGCATTGACAATTACTACCAATACTGACTTGACCAACAATGGTAATGGTAATATCACTGGGTATACGACCCGGATAGATGCTAATAATGTCTCTAATATGGGTAACCTGGTTGCTTCATCCCAACTCAATTTGAATGTGGCGAATAATATCTATAATTATTTGAATATCTATACCGAAGGTAAAGCGGTAATCAATGCCAAAAAAGTTATCAATACAGGCTTTTGGGCTGTCTTTGGTGGGGCTCAAGGACTTCAGACAGCTGCAAATATAACAAATATATTTGGTACTGTTGTTGGTAAATAGATAGAACGCTAAATAAAAGGTAAAGGCAGCAAGGGATTGCTGCTTTTACCTGTCAGGAAACGAAATGGATATTCGATATATTTTCAGCGCGGCCTTGATATTAATGAGTTTCAGCTCGAAGACGTTTGCAGACATGCCGCTCGGGCGTATGATAAAAGAACAGCAGAGTAATGATAATACATCAACCAAAGAACGGAAGATTGAAAAAAAAGATGTTTTTTCGCAAGCCGTACAGAAAATAGCAGTAGATAGCGATTTTCCGCAAGAGACGCCTTGCTATGATATCGATGAGCTTATTCTCGAAAATGACTTCCTGAACGATCGCTGGATCCGAAAAATTAAAAAAAGAATCGCCGGTAAGTGTTTGGGGGTCAAAGGATTGCAAAAAGCAGCTGTCGTTTTGCAGGATCACTTTATTAATTCCGGGTACATAACAACCCGCGTCGAGATACCTTCTCAGGATCTTTTGACTAAAAAACTAAAGTTGCGAATTATTCCTGGGCGAATATCACAAGTTATTATATCTGATAATGATATAAGTAGATGGGGATTGCCCTTTAAGGAAGGAGATATTCTGAATGTCAGAGATATTGAACAGGGACTGGAAAATATACAGAGGACGCCTTGGGTTGATGTTAAGATAAATATCATACCTGGCGTTAACAACGGTACCAGTGAAGTTGATATTAAACCTCAGCGTACTAAAAGATGGAATTTAAGAACAACATATAACAATTTTGGTGATAAAAGTACTGGCAACCAACTCTTGGGGACAACCGGTTATCTTTATAATTTAACGAAATCTAGCGATCTTTTTTATTTGGCCGGTACCAGTAGTCAGACAGGAGGTTATAAAAATGTTAGCACCTACTATAGTATCCCTTTTGGATACTCTGAATTAAGCCTTTTTTATAGTAGTAGTAAATCAAAACAGAGTATTGATGTTGGTCCCTATGATTTTGACTATGTGGGTAAGACGCAGTACTTCAGCCTTAAAGGATCACGAATGCTGCATCGTGATGCGAGTTCAAAGCTTTCCGCCAATGCAGAACTTATCAGACGCAAGTATGATTATACATTAGGGGGGGAAGAATTAGTTTTACAAAAACGCGATATGAGTAATTTGAAGCTCGGGGTAAATTACAAGAAAAATTTCACCGGGGCCGTATTAGATTCCAGTTTAAGCTGGCAGCGTTTTATCAAGGCCTTAGGAAGTACAGAAACGCCGGATATGCGTAACGGAGATGTAAGTCGCCAGAGTCAGATCATGAATCTGAATGTGAATTATATGAAATGGCTAACTTCATTACCTGTTGATGCTTATTATGAACTTAATCTCGGTGTACAGTATACGCCGGATAATCTTACTCTACAGGATCAGCTTACTATAGGCGACCGTTGGAGTGTTCGTGGCTTTGATGATAGTGGAGGAATTTATGGTAATAAGGGATTTTATATACAGAACACGCTCAATCTTATTACAGGTTATAAAAACATAACTCCCTATTTTGGTCTGGATTATGGCCAAATCATTGGTAAGGTCCCGGTACAGGAGATTGAGAGTAAAAAAATAATGGGCGGCATAACTGGTTTAAAAGGAGTTGTATATGGTTTGGAGTACGATTGATCCTTATCGAGCCCTTTTGTCTACCCCGATAATTTAAATGTAGATAAGTATAAAGTTAAGTTTAACTTTAATTACCAATTATAACTATCGTAGCGATAAATCATGCGTGTTGGTACGGATATTGTTGAAGTGGAAAGAATTATTCAGGCCTTGACGAACAGCAATTCTTGCTTTTTACAGAGAGTGTTTACTCATGCTGAGATTAATAAAATTAACCCGCACGACCCAAATTATGAGCGCGCTTCTGGGTTCTGGGCGGCAAAAGAATCAATTGTAAAAGCAGTAGGTTATGGGTTTAACAATAAAATCCGCTTTCATGATATTGAGGTCACGCATGATGAATATGGAAAGCCAGCGTTTTTGATAACCGGAAGACTGAAGGAAATCCTCGATGAGCAAGGAGTTGCTAATATCTCCTTAAGTATCTCTCATTGCCGTACTCATGCAATCGCAGTGACTATTCTTTGTTAATTAAGGTGATCAATAGATATGTATAATTATAATGACCTCGTTGATAAAACCGTATTAGTCACTGGCGCCAGCGGTGATATCGGTCACGCTATTTGCGGCAAATTTCTTGAGCAAGGATGCGTCGTTTATGCACTTTACTGCACGAATAAAGCGCAGTTGATGGAGCTTCAATCAAATCATCCTGCTGGAAAAAAACTTCATCTCCTGCAGGGGGATCTATCGAATCAGGAAGATGTTGCGGCCATATGTGCACAATTATCCAGTGATAAAGGAAAACTGGATGTTTTAGTGAACAATGCAGGAATAGTGAAAGATAACCTCTTTGCTGTTATGACTTTTGATGATTTTAGTTCTGTTATTAATACTAATCTTCTGGGGCTTTTTCGCTTGACTAAAGAGGTCTTACTTTTGTTACGGTCGGCCCAGAACCCTACAATCATTAATGTTGCATCTATTGCTGCTATTGTTCCGAGTATTGGTCAGGTTAATTATAGCGCTTCCAAAGGTGCCATTTTAAGTTTCACACGAACGCTGGCCGCTGAGCTTGCGCCGCGGGGCGTACGAGTAAATGCCGTTGCGCCGGGAATGATCGAATCAAAAATGGTTAAAAAAGTGTCTCGTACGGTAGTGCGTGAAGTCACTAATTCAATTCCGCTTAAGCGCCTTGGGAAATGTGAAGAAGTTGCAAATACTATTGTTTATTTGAGCTCTTCTGCTTCAAGTTATATTGTCGGGCAAACCATCGTCATTGATGGTGGTATGGTTATGCGGTGATATATGTCAAAATTTAAGATCCCAACAAAAGTTTTTCTGGCTATGGGTGGGTGGCGCCAGCCATTGTTAATGGTAGATAGAATCGATGATTTTAAGTATGGCGAGAATGGGTATGTTAAAGTGATAAAGCATGTCACTTATAATGAACCGTATCTTCTTGGCCATTTTCCTGAAGATCCTATCATGCCAGGGGCTATTATTTCGGAGATATTTGGCCAGGCTAGTGAATATTTCTCTTTTTTGTGTGACATTTGCGATATTTATCAACTACGCACAGGGCGAGAATTTCTAACTCTGCGTGATATCCACACATATATAGATCAACCTGATATGCTTGAAGTTATACATAAGCGTCGGGCACAGGTACGTGGAGTACTGGCTGCGCAAAATTTGAAGTTTAAAGCCTCAGCTTATCCGGGGGATACTATTGAAGTGGTAAGTAAACTCGCGTTTTCTGATAATAATGGCTTTAAACATTACTCGGTTATTGCCAATGTAGGTAAGAAAATTATAAGCCAGGGCACCATTATCAATTTTCGGGAAGTTTTATAATTTATCGTAAGGGAATGTTATGACTGATATTAATGAGAAGATCGATCAAAGAAAATCAATACTTGTGACTATAAAAGCGGAGCTTATTCATCGGCTTAATATTCAACGTGAAGAGCACCAAATTGATGACGATACTCCTTTGTTTGGCAATGGACTGAAGCTGGACTCTGTTGATGCGACGGAGATTATCGTCATGCTTGATAAGGCTTTTAACATTCAAGTGCAAGAAGGGGATGATCCATCATATATGAGAAGTATTAATAGCCTTGCTTCATTTATTATTCAGAAAAAACATTCCTGATGTCAATCATGTTAATTTATAAAGGTGTTTTATGAGCTCGCTTTTCGATTTACATTTAAAAGATAATGCTGTGATGGGCAATTATAACAACCGGAGCATACCTTCATCCTATCATGATATTTTAGATGAATATAAAGCGGTGAGAGAGAATGCTTTGCTGGTCGACTACTCTCATATGGCCATTGTTAGCGTAACAGGTGAAGATGCATGGATTCTTGTAAATCACATTGCCTCTGCTGACATTTCAATTGTACGAGATGAACAAGGAATTTATTCACTCGTCTTGAATGACGACGGGACTATCCTTGGTGATATGTATGTGCTGTGTGCCATGGATGGTTATTATATATTGTCTGAAAATATTTCTGTTGCCAGGATTATAGATGTCCTTAAGTTCGCAGCGGAAAAATATGATGATTTAGGTATTCAGGAGAACCCGGAAATAAAATCCATGGAAGACGATAACTGGGGGGCTATCATGCTTGAAGGGCCATATTCCTGGGAGTTGATGTCCGAGATCTATGGATATGATATCATCGGTCTTCCTTATTGCGAATACACGAATACTGAAGATGGCTTAATTGTCTTCCGCTGCGGTAAGCATGGGGAGTTTGCCTATCAAGTAATTGGCCCTCAAAGTTTACTCGTTGAACTATGGGTTAAATTACAAAAGATAGGAGTTAAGTACTTACTTAAAACTGGCGGTTTGGATTACCAGCGCATAGTTCGCGTAGAAAATCCTGGCTGGGATCAAAGCATTTACGCAGAATATTCAACAAACCCTGTCGAATTACAATTGCAGTGGGCTATCCAGTATGACAAGGAAGATTTCATCGGCAAAGCTGCTGTTGAGCTGATGTCTGCCCAGAGTGCTGCTCGCAAAGTTGTTGGCATTGTTCCGTGCGTTAATTGCGCGTCGCTTAGCAAGGATGATAAAATCCTTGTTAATGGGCAGACTGTGGGGTTTATTATTAATGCTGTATATTCTCCGGCTGAGCAAAGTTGGATAGCGTTGGCGTTTATTAATACCCCTTATGCACTATCAGATATAGACGGTTATATAATAAAAACTGCGCACGGTGATATTGCGGCAAAAACAAAAACCTTACCATTCATATATAATTTCAGTTTGCTGGTTAACCCGACAACGCATAGCTATATTGATCCATCGAAAGCGAAAAGTGTTTTATAAAGCATAGAGAGTATTAAACTTAACTTGCTAAACGCGGTCGTTATTTTTTTATTTGCTGTTTAAATCAAGGGTTTTCCGGATATTATGAAAACAAACAGGAAAAGGGTAGTTATCACAGGGATGGGCATCCTGTCATCTCTTGCGGATAATATTGAGGGTTTCAGGCTAGCCCTGCTACAGAAGGAAAATGGTATTACTGATAGCGCGCGTTTCTCGGAATGGTTTGAAAACGCACGGGCGGCCGAGGTACTACATGAAATCGATTGTCCTGAATTATCTGAGGAGATTATTGCCTCGCTCGATAACGCTGCGCTGTGGGCATATAAGGTTGCCAGGGACGCGTTGATACAGGCCGACCTGGTTAACTGCCCTCGTTGCCTTGATGAGATGGGCTTAGTAGTTGGCGTTTCCTCTGCGGGTACAGAAGCCTTCCTGCCGCTTTTCGAGCAGCGAATTCAGGACTTTTCCTTGCGTAAGGCGCTGTATTCCGGTGGTTTCTCTTCCTGTTGTTCCAGCGTTTCGACATTGTTAGGGCTGAAAGGTGGGGTCGAACTGGTTGCCACGGCCTGTACAGCGAGCCCTAATGCCGTAGGTATGGCATTCGATTATATTCAGAATGGCAAGAGTAGCGCTATGCTGGCAGTTGGGACGGAACCGATCTATTTACCGACCTTTGCTGGCTTTTATGCTCTCAATGTCATGCATCCCGTATCCTGTTCACCTTTCTCCGGCCAATCCGGTATGTCAATTGGCGAGGGGGCGGGGGCTATTGTACTAGAAGAGTATGAACACGCCATTGCACGCGGCGCTACCATCTATGGCGAGATTCTTTCTTATGCCACATCCTGCGACGCTTACCACGAAACAGGGCCCGATCCGCGAGCCAGCGGAGCAGTACAAGTTATGTTAAAGGCCATGGCTAATGCGGGGATTACACCCGATCAGGTTGATTATATTAATGCGCACGGAACAGGTACTGAAGCTAACGATCAAATCGAAACGTTGGCGATGAAAAAAGTGTTTCGCGACATTGAAAATATTCCGATCAGTTCTACGAAATCCTACTTTGGCCATAATATTGGCGCTGCCGGAATCGTTGAACTTATAGCTTGCCTGGTCACTTTGCCTGACCAACAGGTACTACCTACCCTTAATTTCACTGAGGCACGGCCTAACTGCGATCTGGATTACGTCCCGAATGAGTTCGTAAAAAAAGATATTAATATCTTTATGAAGAATAACTATGCATTCGGGGGTAACAACTGCTGCATGATTGTAAGCACCAGGCCGGGCTCGGTTCCGGTGACTTCATATGAGGCCAAAAGGGTAGCGATAACTGGCATAGGAGCTGTATCCGCTATTGGGCATCGTATCAATGAAATACTTACGAATATTAGTCAAATTGAAAGCAGCGCCGTCGAGCTTGAGGAGATCGTTTTCCCTCAAGATGTATTAAATGAAGCTGAAGAGCTGCTGCATGTTTTAATAAAGAGCAGGCAGTTTGAGGAGCTTTTTGGGGCAAATTATGGCATTGCCAGCTGTGAAGCATCGCATGAACCATCCACCTTTAAAACTTTCCAGGTCAAAGGGCTTGAGCCGCGTAAACACCTGCGTCGCTTCGATTCGCGTAAGGCTACTCGCGGCGGTACCTTCGCGCTAATTGCGCTTACGGAAGCGCTAAATATGGCTAAGCGACGTATTAAGCGCGATGGAGAAGAACTCGGTCTGGTTATGGGCATGGCGCGCGGGCCACAAGAGACAACTTATAAATATTTGCAGAGTCTGAAGCCAGACCCTGGAAAGGTACGTACGTCGGAGTTTCCTGGTTCACTGATGAATGCTATTGCAACTTTTTGCGGTATTTCTGAAGGGGTAAAAGGGTACACCACTACTCTTGCAACCGGTGAAAATGCGGCTCTTGGCGCATTAACTTATGGTTATGAGATCATTCGCCAGCAGCTTCAGCCGCAAGTTATTGTCGGGGGCGCTGATGAGTATTTCCCATCCATGTCTCTGTACATGGATGGGGTGACGCAGAAGATTCACGCGGCATCTGATGTCGGGGACTATCAGGTCTATGCTAAAGAAGCGAAGGGCTACGTACCTGGCGAAGGCGCCTGTATGTTAATGCTCGAAGATCCGCTTGCGGCCGCTGCGCGCGGCGCTGAGGTTTTAGCGGAAGTTGTCGGGTATGGTAAATCATGCAACAACAGCTATTTTGATGTTACTCAAATTGATGAAAAATCCAGCGCAATGGCCTTAGCCATCGAACGCGCGCTTAATGATGCAGGAATTTGTGCCAGAGATATCGATTTGGTGTGTGGCACCAGCAACGGAAGCATTGACAATTCAACAATCGAGTTGAATGCCATATATGAATCATTTCGTCAGGTTAATCCAACAGTCCCGGTAGTCAACTACAACGCCTTTTTTGGCTTCGTGGCCTCGTGTGCAGGCTTGTTGAATCTGATCATACTTCTTGATTGTATTAAAAAGCAGGCAGTTCCCGCTATACCGTATACCAGCGACTTTGTTGATCAGCGTATAAATTTTGTGCGTCAGGCTCTGAATATCAAAATTAAATATGTATTGCTGGTAGGGGCGACGGAAGGCGGCAACTATTACGCAATTATTATCAAAGGATAATACGATGGACAGGAAGTCTATTATTTCTGGTTATAGCGTTCATTTACCATTTGCCGATGATAGTTCGCAGCTCATTGCAAATCTGAAACAGGGAAAGCGTGTCAAAACCGCGCCTTGGTTCAAGTCGAATGATGAAGCTATTAAATGTGGGCTTCGTGGTAATGTCAATGCTGCAAAGATGAAATATAGTAATGATAGCATTCCTGAATTACTCTATCGCCTAATTGATGAGGCCTTAAAGCAGTCAATGCTGGATGAGAATTGTCTTCGAGAAGATAATATCAGAGTCTATATTACTGGTATAGGGCCTCGAGTTGATGCTATAGATTATCGTTCTTTCGCTACTTATAATGATATTGAAGATCTCGCGCTGACTCCTTCAATAACCAATTTATGCGCCAGAAATATGTCTCAGGATATAATCGCAGAGCTTTTGGCTAAAAAATATCGTTTGCGGTATCTACCACCGAATATTAATTGTACCAGTAACTCCGGGCTTACAGCCGTTCATCTGGCAAGCCATGCAATTGAGCGCGGTGGTATAGAGCTTGCGCTCATTATTAATATATCCCAGATAAAATCTCAGGATATTTGGTTTCTCTCAACTCAATCAATGCTGGATACGGATCTTGTTCAACCGTTTGGTGTAAATAGCAAAGGGGTGATCTTTGCTGAAGGTTATAGCGTTCTGGTACTTGAAAGTGACCATCATCGCCTGGCCCGACAACTTGTTGATGGAGTGAGTATCAAGACGGCTTATAAACAGATTAATGCCAGTAGAAGTAACGATGTTTACTGGCAGAGTACCTGTATATTAAAACTAGTCAACCAACTCTTGAATGATACGAGAGTTAAAATTGAGGACGTGTGCGCTTTTATCCCTCATGGTAATGGTACAGCGTTCAGTGACAGCATTGAAGCGAAAGCTATTGCTATTCTGGCAGGGGAGAATATGCTACCAGTCCTCGCTTACAAAGGGCAAATAGGTTATACCGCTACTGGTTCTGGATTGGTAGATTTAATAATTGGTCATCATTCAGTAAGTTGTCATGAGTTAATAAAATCGGTAATTAATGAACCCATTATTAATGGTATAGCTCACCACTTTCTTACCGGGCCGGGAGTAATAAAACATCACAAGAGCCATTTGCTTAAAACCGGCTTAGGGGTAGATGGTTCTATTATCGCAGCTTTGCTGTCCAATACCGCCAGGGAAGCTAGCTAAATGGATGATGCTATGCATTTATTATCGTTGTCTCTTATGGAGCCCGAGGCACCTTTATTTTTATACAGCCCCAGTTGGCTAAATGTTTGGGAAGCACATTCCTATGATATGGCTTTGAAAAATACCGATACAAATAGCTGGGATTTTAAACGATTTGGTACTCGCGCAGATGTCTATGACAAAGAAATAGTGAACAGAACTAATTACATGGCGTATATCTCCGCGTTAGAAAAAGTATCCGATGCCGCAATGCAGGCGTTGCCTCAGAAGGAACGTATGCTATTGATGAAATCACGAACTGCCTTTATCTATGTTGACTCATGGGGAGAAGCGGCTGGCTTTGAATATGATATAAGTACGCTGCATTTATCTACCATTGATACACTACCAAAAAATTTAGTAAAAAAGTTTTCTGTAGATAATGTGACATGCAAAATCCGCGGGGAAAAAAATGCGCTGATTCAGGCAATGCGCCTGGCGCAAGACTATTTAAGCTGGGATATCTTTGATTTTGTCATTGTTTGTGGTGGTTATCGTGTCATACCATTGTTAGTGTTTACCGCAACAAATATTAATCCTCGTAGTAAAATGAAAGAATCTCGAAAAATTCCCGGGATGAATTTATCAATCGAACGAGTAGGATGTTTTATTTTCAGTCAGACAACTGGTGATCTAAAAGTAAACTGCGGGCCCTATTTCAGCGCAGACTCATCACAGTATCAAAAAAATTATGCATCAGATATTGATCTGGTTGCATTCTCCGGCAGAGCCAGTTCGATAACGCCATTTTTTAACCATCCTGTAAAATTACTCGATCTTGAAAAGAAATATGGTTCTAGTGGCTGTATAACGCCTGCTTTGAGCTGGCATTATATTTTTCAGCACGCTTTTAAGGGCGGTCGCATGAGAACAATTTTGCCCGGTTATAATGGCGGATTAACTTATTTTGATACCTGGTATTAACCATGAGGCCACAGTGAGAGCTAATATTAAAGAATTGCCAGCTATTTCTTTGCATGGTATTTATAAAAATTATGGAATGGGCGAGAACGAGGTTGTTGCGCTTAAAAATATCAATGTTGATATCGCTGCTGGCGAGTTTATGGCTTTATGTGGGCCTTCTGGTAGTGGTAAAAGCACATTATTAAATATATTATCCGGAATTGATAAACCCTCCGCAGGGCATGTTTTCTTTCTCAATAAAAATATGAATGCATTGTCAGAGAGAAATCTGGCAGCAGTACGTAGTAAGCATCTGGGATTTATTTTCCAGTTCTTTAATTTAATCCCGGTACTTAACGTGTTTGATAATGTTTTTTATCCATTGATACTTAATGGCCATTTCGATGCCAGAACTGCAAAGGAGCGAACCCTCCATTTTCTGAATAGCGTGGGTTTATCCGGCCTGGAAGACCGGAAACAGGGGCAGCTATCTGGCGGGCAACAACAGCGTGTCGCCATAGCAAGAGCACTCGCACATGAACCTCAGATTGTCGTTGCAGATGAACCTACAGGAAATCTCGACCTGGCGACGGGAGACGCAATTCTGGATCTTTTACTAGATATCAATCATCAAACGGGCACCACTTTTATTATATCGACCCACTCCACCCAGCTAACGGAACGTGCGCGCCGAGTGGTGGAAATCCGTGATGGAGAATTAGCTTATGATTCATATGAATAATTTCTTCAGGTTACTGTGCCTGAGCCTGTCTCTGGTTATTGTAGCCGCCACGGCGGCTCCCACTTATACGCCTGTAGTTGAAAGCATACTCCATAATGGGTTTCCAACTCAGCCTGACGTGTTAGCAAAAACTACTCAATCTCTATCCGATGAGTTCAAAAAGACCGGAAATATTGCTTCGCTGGTTTTTTATGCCTACGGGATGTTGAGGCAAGCAAACTATTTTTTGGCCACTAATGATATTATTAAGGCTTCAGAGTATGCTAAAACAGGCTTCTTTTATCTCGATGAAGCTGTGGATTTAAATCAAAACATACCACTCATCAGATATCTGCGTGCCAAGGTCGATGCGTACCTACCCGCCGAGTTGGGACGCTGCGTTATTACCCTCGAGGACACAGACATACTGCTAAAACAAGAATTAAGTAGCAGAATTCGAGATAACGTCAATGATATGCGCTACAGAGCATTTTATAACTGTAAACTTTATCAACAGGCTGGCCAATTATTATCAATATTACAGGTGGATAATCCAAATAAAAAAATTGATATGGCTTATAACGGTTCATCTACCTGGGAACTTGATGAAGTTACGCAAATTATTATACCCCTTATGAGGGCCAAATAAATGTCAATGAATATGATCTTTGTAAATGGTTTTGTGCTTATAATTGTTTTATTTATCATCTATTGTGTCGTTTTCCGCTTCCGTGATGCTAAGTTTTCTTTTTTGAATTTATTAAGGCATCGCAGAAGAACTTTGTCAACAATTTGTGCGATAATTCTTGGTGGTGTTGCCATATTTTTATATGGCGGCTTTATTAATTATTCTTTCTGGATTCTCCAGCAGCAAACAATCCGCACAAACATTGGTCATGTACAAGTTTATAACAAGGAGTACTTTGATACTGCAAACAAGAGTAAACATCTCATCAATAATTATGCTGCTCTAAAAAATGATATTATGCATAATTCTTCGCTAGCTAATGATATATCCACCCTTTCAGGGCAGCTTGAGTTTACAGGAGTTATTTCTCAATATGAAAATGAAACCTCAAGCTATTTTTCTGCTCAGGGGGTCGAGCCTTTACCTGCCTTGAAACTGGGTGCCTTTGATAAAATCATTTTAGGCAGTGATTTATCGCGCGTAAAACGTAATGAAATCACAATAGGCAGCGGGCTGGCAAAAACTCTTGCCGCGGGTTATGGCGACTGGCTTGATGTGATGGTAGTTAATACATCAGGTGGCCAGGGAGCTTTATCGTTAAAATTGCGTGGGATATTTGCATCCGGTATTAAAGATTATGATGATGTAGCATTGAAGGTTCCGCTAGATACAGCACAAAGGATTATGGGCACAGATGGCGTGAGTAAAGTACTTATATTGCTGAATAATAATAATGTTGATGAATTTATAGTTAAGTTGAATAAATATATTGTTGACAATAAGTTGCCGCTGGTTGTGAAGGACTGGAAAGAAACATCTATTTTTTATCAACAGGTCGAGGGAATGCTCTCAGGCATATATTTCTTTATCAAACTTATTGTCGCGCTTATTGTCGTGTTTATGATTGGTAATTCAATAACGATGAATATTGCTGAGAGAACGCGTGAAATAGCCACCCTGAGAGCCATTGGTCTTGAGGCCTCCCATGTGACATTATTATTTTGGCTGGAAGGTGTTTTTATTGGCGTGTTTGGTGCCATGGGGAGTGTTTTGGTGGGATATTGTTTAGCTGCGATGATCAATGTTTATGGGATTGCTATGCCGCCATCCCCGGGTCAATCGATAGGATATACTGCGTTTATTAAGATCGATAATGTCGAGCTTTTCTGCACTACGCTGGTTTTACCGATTTTTACATCAGCTCTTGCGTCTGTTCTTCCTTCGTATCGCGCATCACGGCTCAATATTTCTGCGGCGTTTAAATATTCCTGAGGAATGAGTATGAAACACCTGAAACTGCGCTTACTTATTCTTATTACTTTTTTTTCTTCGTCCTGGGTAATAGCCGAGACTCCGGCACCTCAGGCTATAGATATTATACGTTTGGCTGATGATATACGTTCGCCTAATGTACCTTTCCGCTATACGGTAACTGTTCTTGAATATAAAGAGGGTGGCGAGAAGCCGGAGAGTAAACAAATTCTCGATGTGTCAATGCGTTTTATGAAACCTGAAAATGGCTCGCGGGCAGATGCGCGTTCTTTAGTCCGGTTTATTTATCCTCCACGGGATAAAGGGAAGATTATGCTTTCTGATTGGTACGATCTCTGGTTTTATACACCTGAACTACGAAAACCGATACCTATTTCACCGGCACAAAGGTTGAGTGGCCAAATCTCAAATGCAGACGTTATCGTCACTAATTTTGAGTACGCCTACGATTCTACAATCGAAGGTACTGAACCTTGCGGACAGAAAGTCTGTTATAGACTATCACTGATACGCAAATCGGATAAGGTAACTTATCCAAAGGTGATATACCTTGTAGAACAAGGAGATGATTTCAGGCCTTACCAGGCATCTTATTACTCCCTTGATAACCAATTGCTCAAAAAAGTCTCCTATAAAAATTACCAGAAAATTTTAGGTAAATATCGGCCATCTGAAATTGTCGTACAGAGTGCTCGATATGCAAAAGGCTATTCAGTGATGAAATATAGTAACGTAAGACTGGAAAAATTACCTGAGTATTTTTTTACAAAAGAGGCGATGTTAAGGGGGGGCAATGAAAATATCTCTCTACGTCCTTATTCCCTTTTTTACTTTAGTCTCTACCCTGGTTCAGGGACACTGTCTGTCCGCAAGTGTGTTGCAAGATAATATGGATGTTACTTTGGCAGCGCAGATTTCATATGTAAATAAAGAACCGTCAATCTGGAAAATTGATGGTCGCAATCCGTACGTGGCCGACAATGTTTATAATGATATTGCGTTAGGCATAAAAGGTCAGTGCGATCTAGTGGATAATAATCTCAATATGGATTTTTCATTTTATTCTTTAGGTTATTATCCGATTCGCAGTCCCGGAGTCTTTGAAAAAGATAAAAATCGTGCAAGGATAATGATAGATCGACTGCGTTTTACCTATGCTTTATCTGATACAACACGCCTGGAAGGAGGGAAGCTGAGACCTTCAAAAGGGGCCTTTTTCTTAAGATCCCCCGCTACATTGCTGACAAATTATTATTCCGGTTTTAAAACAAACCGAATATATGGGCCAGCAATGGAATCAGCTTATAGCGAATCATTTTGGGGGGGCACATTATCTAAAGAGTATCAGGATTATAATTTTTTACTTACGCTAGCTCCCAGATTGAGCAGTATCGATAAGTACTATGAATCATCAGGCAACTGGTCTGCAGCACAACGCTCAAATAGCGAAGAGCGTTACCTATTAACTTATAATGATTACCGACTAGCTAGTCATCGCCTGTCCGCTAATTTACTATTAGGCGATAATCCGGCGTTTTCATTATCAGAACTATATAATTATACATCACAGTTTTTAATTAATGCTGAGTTTTCCTGGCATAAAGGCCAGCAGTGGCGTCACTTCTCAAATGATAAAAAAGAGGCCGTACTGGCTGGCGCATTTCCATCCTCACTCTATTCTGTGGAGGATAAACAAGGCGTTGAGTTTGCGCTTGGCGGGCAGTATACAACTGATAGCTTTAGCGTATTCGGCTTAGAATACTATTTTCAGAGTGAGGGATATTCGAAAAAGGCCTGGCAGGAGCAGATTGATTTCATTCGCTTGATGGGATACAGGACTGGCTACGATTTTTTAGACCGAGCGTTTGATAGCTATAAGTATCTTATGGCCTCAGAGATTGGTAACACTTCAAATAAAGGCATGCTGTTATCCAAACATTACTTTAATACCTATTTTAGTCTGCGTAATCATGACCAGTCCACCCTGCAACCCTATGCAATGATAAATATAGCGGATGGCAGCGTATTATTTGGGGCCCATTTTATTAAACCCTTGCAAGGTAAGTGGGCGCCGTTTGAGTTATATGCCGGCGCATACAGCTCCCTGGGAGGTTCTGAATCAGAGTTTGCGCTATTTGGTGAAACACTAAGCATTTATGTCGGTTTTAAATACTATTTATAAGGATATTTTATGGTATCACAGCTATCAACACCTTCTGTCGCTCTTATCTTTGCAGGACAAGGTAACCCTGTTATTGGAATGGGGTCTGATTTGTGGGATCTGAATGCAGTCACAAAAAATATTTGGGACTGCGCGAGCGATATTACCCAAATTGATATTCGCCGTTTATGCGAGCGCGGGCCGATGAGTCGCCTGGTCCAGACAACGGCTCAGCAAGTTGCCGTTACGGCTATTAACGTGACGCTCTATTGCCTCTGTCTAGAAAAAATGCCTGATTTGCCAATCGTGGGTTCTTGCGGGCATAGCGTTGGCGAGTACAGCGCGCTTTTCGCTGCGGGTGCATTTAACCTGGAGGCGCTTTTTAGGATGATACATACCCGTTCAAAGATTATGAATGATTTAAGTAAAATTCATAAAGGAGCTATGCTCGCGGTTAAGGGCGCTGATTTTGAAACCTTAACTAACATGATTTCCGCATCTGGTATACCTGTCGAGGTGAGTTGTGATAACAGCTGTCGTCAGCAGGTTATCGGTGGCACGACTGCTGATCTGGGCCGTATCTCACAGATCCTTTATGGTGCCGGTTTAGAGGCGGTTAAACTGGGGGTTAGCGGCGCATGGCATACGCGTCTGATGGCCGATGGTGTTCAGATGATGCGCGATTTTTTGCAAAAAATCGATATTTGTTCGCCTAAATACAGCGTGCTGATGAATGTTACCGGGCAAGCAGAATTCCTTCCTGAGCAGATCAAAGAAAATCTGGCTCTACATCTGACGCATACGGTGCAATGGACAAAATCTCTTGCGGCTCATTTACAGAATTCTCAGCCGGTAACTTTTCTGGAGTTCAGCAATAAAGCTTATTTAGGACAACTCCTTTATGACTTCCGGCGTTTCGCGCCAGAAAATGTCGTGCATTGTAGAAAGCTGATTGGCTTGTAATGGAGGTGCTATGATCCCTGACTATTTAACATTTACTCGTTATCAGGATAAACGAGTGATTATTTATCTTTATCTTTTAACTATGTTTTTACTTTTCCTTTTCTGGAAAAACAATGGTTATAACTTATTGCCGAGTAATGTATTGAGCCTGAGCGTTATCCTGGCATTAATTGTCTTTTCTTTTATTTACGAGCTGAAAAACTATTGGGGTTATAAATGTGTCATGAAGAATATAGATTTTTCCTGTTTTCAGGGGAAAGCTATATCCTCGTATGAGGCGTTTTTGTGGCATCCGGCAGTGGTTACCTTCTCATACTTTGCGATGTTTTATCTTCTCATTACGAGCTGCCTGTCATTTATGTCATCGGGTCATGCACTACTTTGTATTGCTATTATTTCGCCATTGGCTATTTACCTGGCGTTTAAATATGCACGTTATAGCTATGTGAAGCGAATGAAGGATTTTACTGCCCAAAAGGCAGTCTGGCGCAATCTACATCATTACGTCGGTTTTAATCTTTTTATCACCTTTTTAATGAATAGCTTGATAGTCAGCCCGTTAGCAAATGAGGATGATTTTTCTTTGGCGGATGGTTTTTTTTCAGCCAGATTAATGATAGCGATGTTTATTCTTTGCGTTATTGTTTTGTTTTTAGATATGATCTTCATCCGTCCATCGAAACGCTACATTTTTCTCGGGCGATTGTTCCTGAGGGAATTTGACTTCCATCTATCAAAGTCAATCCCCTGGCCATGGCTCTATAATAAAGCGATGTGGCTTAGATTATTCATGGTTTTAATCACTCAGTTTATTTGGATTGTATTGCTCAATGTCATTTTGGCATTTTCGGGATTGAGTATTTATTTTGAATTTTATTTTTTATCCTGCTCTCTGCCTTCATTTTTTTATTTCTATCTACATGCTTACTGGCATTGGCATAATGATTATATCGTCGCATGTGATATGTATTTTCGTTGCGATCGAATTGAACGTTAAAATGAAATAAAACTTACTAAGGAGATATGCACGACAGCATTGCAGTTTACAATCCTGAATGAGCGGATGTAGATTATATGTGAATGTTAATCTGAAAAGATGTATTGTTGAATGGATAAAGCCAGTCAGTTCCCTGACTGGCTTGGTTTTTTATTTCTGTAAAGAAGAAACTACGTCGCCCCAGTTCGTCGCTGCATCATAGACGAAGTTTGACCAGATACCTGATTTTTCATACATCATTGAATTCAGGTGATCTGCCAGAATGCTACCAATACTGGATGGGGAGCCACTCAGCAAGTTGCTAAGCATATCCAGAGAGGTTTCCAGCGCCGTTTTGGCAATGGTAAGGGAGCCATCAAAGCCGACTTTCATCAGTCCAAGTGCGGATTGAATAGTGAAATCAACCAGGGCACAAGGCAGGTCAAAGAGGCCAGCACCCGAGATATTTTCCATTTCAAATTGTGTTAATTCTTTCATTTTTTATTCCTGTGCTATTACTATTTATAATTACTTAGTTGCGGGCAAGCTGAGTACACCCTCGTAAATATTAACCAGGGCTTTGTTTTGATAATAGTGAATATTTAAATGAACCGGTAATTCATTATGAATAGTTAACGTGATGATAAATTCGTGCTTCTAATAAAAATTCCGAATAATTGCGTTTTTTATAATTGATTGATTTTATATTTTATGGCTATGGGTTTACTACCAATCTTTTATCTCTCTTACTGAAAGTAATGGCTATGTGGCATTTTTAGAACGTAATTTTTAAATTTTATGCTGCGGGTATTATGAATTCACATAGTGATGTTAGATTGTTTTATGTGAATGGCCCTATACTGCTATCCATAAAAATAAGCTATCTATAATTCACCGTCGCTTTCTTCGTTCTAATATAGATAATCCCTCAGGCAGTTCATGTTTGTCCTTTACCAATTTCAAAAAATGACCTTGGCCCAAAATCAGTGCAGTGCTAAATCAGAGATCTTCGTCTTTCCGGAGACTTCGGATGAATTCAGCCGGAGTCATGTCATTTAATGATGAATGCGTTCTCTCATGATTATATTCCCTGCGCCAGTTGTCGAGTTTGTCCTGCGCATCTTCCAGTGAGAGAAACCAGTGAATGTTCAGGCATTCATCCCGCAGACTGCCGTTAAATGATTCAATAAACGGGTTATCCGTTGGTTTTCCGGGGCGGGAGAAGTCCATTGTGACCCCGTGCTCATACGCCCATTTATCCAGACTTTTCGAAATAAACTCGCTGCCGTTATCTGTCTGAATACGTACCGGCAGGCGCTTGCCCAGCACCCGTAACCCTTCCATCACACCGACCACATCCTCACCTTTCAGCGACTTTCCGGCATGGATCGCCAGACACTCCCGACTAAAATTATCCACTACAGTCAGCGCCCGGAAACGTCGTCCGTTAAACAGGTTATCCGACACGAAATCCATACTCCAGCACTGATCGACACCGGTCAGGACCGGACGTTGCTGACGATGTGCTGCACTGACATGCCTGCGGGGGCGCTTTTTGCGCAGGTTGAGGCCTTCCAGACAGTAAATCCGGTGTGTTTTCTTGTGGTTAACAGGCCAGCCTTCCCGCCGCAGCTGAATATGAATACGCGGACAACCGTAGCGGATCCGGGTTTCCGCTATTTCCCGGATACGCAGGGTTATCGCCCGATCATCCCGCCGGCTCTGCCAGTGGTAAACGGTTCTGCTCTGCATCAGCAGTCCGCATCCCCGCCGGACACTGATACGGTAAGCCTCCCGCAGAAAATGCACCGCCTGACGCTTCTGAGCCGGCCTCAGAACTTTTTTTTGATAACTTCCTGCAGCATCTCCTTGTCCAGACTTAAATCGGCCACCAGACGTTTCAGACGCTGATTCTCTTCCTCAAGCTGGCGCAGGCGGCGCAGCTCTGTCACGCCCATGCCGCCAAACTTTTTCTTCCAGTTGTAAAATGTGGCTTCAGAAATGCCCATCTTTCGGCAGACTTCCTCCACCCGAGTGCCGGTTTCGGCCTGTTTCAGCGCAAATGCTATCTGTTCTTCGGTATAGCGGGTCTTTTTCATGGCGATGTGCCTCTCTGTGAGATGGAAGAAAGACCGGAGACTTCAGTTTAGCCTGGCACTGTTTTCAGGGAGGAGATCAAAAAGTTGTTTTTGATGTTTATCACCAGGTCAGAACAGCTGCACGGTGATAATCCCAGAGACTGAGCGACGCTGCTATCCTCCCGGTGCGTTTATTGCGAAGCATCTCATGCCGCTTTCTGCTTGTCTGCCTGGGCTCAGCCCTCTTATGGGGAGGTGAAGTGGGGATTTGAAACGTAGCGTTAGCTTAAAGAAGATGAGAGGGATAACGCGAAACCAACGCTTAAAGCGGCGAAGATAATTGGGAGGGGAGACCGTCACGCAAGCTTTCGCCAGTACGCAGCAGGGACATCATACCTGCCACGTACCATGTCCCTGGCTGCTTAACCACTTTACGCGGGAACGGTCTGAACTGCCCCCTGCTTAATCACCTGCTCAATCTCAAAGCGGTTAGTCACCTTACTGTCGATTTTGATATACACCGAACGTTCGTTGTTAACTACCAGTACCTCTTTAACTCCTGCTTGAGCCTGTAGCCGTTGCTGTAGCATTTCATCCGCCACCACGTCGGCAGGGATCTCGACCCGCAGGCTACTAACGTAAGGCGGTTCGCTCATGGTGCTGGCCACCAGTAACCACAGCATTGCCAGCAGGGCGCCAAGCAGGAAAACGGTTTGTGAATCAAAAAAGCCGTCTACCCAGCCGCCTAGCGAACCGCCAATCGCGACTCCAAGAAACTGGCTGGTAGAGTAAATCCCCATCGCTGTTCCTTTGTAGCCGGCAGGTGATTCTTTACTGATTAACGAAGGCAGTAACGCTTCGAGCAGGTTAAACGCGAGGAAAAATAGCTGAACGCCGGCAACCAGTTCCCAGAAATAGCCTCCCGCTCCCCAAAGTACGATCTCGGCGATCAGTAAAATGGCAACGCAGAGCAGAAAAACGCGCTTCATTTTGCGCTTTACTTCGGCGTAAATAATAAACGGCACCACGGCAACAAAAGAGACCAGCATGGTGACCAGATAGATTTTCCAGTGCTCAGCTGCGGGAAAACCGGCAGCTTCCAACTGACCCGGCAGGGCAACAAAGGTGGACATCAGCATAATATGCAGGCACATAATGCCGAAATTGAGCTTCAGTAGTTTTGGCTCGGCAAGCACTTTGCTAAAGCAGCCTTTCACCATACCGGATTCACGGTTAAGCACGTGATTATGGCTATTTGGCACAACCCACAGCGTAAGCAGAATCCCGAGCATCGCCAGAGCGGCAATCATCCAGAATAAGGCGTGCAGGCCTAACTGGTGGGTGATAATAGGTCCGAGGACCATGGCGATGGCGAAGGTAATACCAAAGCTGACGCCGATAAACGCCATGGCTTTAGTGCGATTCTGTTCGCGGGTTAAGTCGGAAAGCAGCGCCATTACCGCTGCGGCAATCGCTCCGGAGCCTTGCAGCGCGCGGCCAAGAATAATGCCCCAGATCGATTCGGAAAGCGCGGCGATAATGCTGCCGAGAACGAAGATTAACAAGCCGCCGACGATAAGCGGTTTACGGCCAATGCGATCGGAGAGGAGGCCAAAAGGAACCTGGAATATTGCCTGCGCCAGTCCATAGATGCCTATAGCCAGGCCAATAAGGGCTTCACTTGCGCCCTGGAGCGCCATGCCATAAGTGGTCAGAACCGGCAGGACCATAAACATGCCGAGCATGCGCAGAGAGAAAACGGTCCCCAGACCCCAGGTTGCGCGCAGTTCGCCTGGCGTCATTTTGTTATCGTTCATTACCACCTCAATCTAAAAACTGCGCCTAGTGTAGTGGGGGGAGCCAGAAGCGTAAATAGATGTTTGTTTAACAGATATTACTGCTGTGTTGCACGATGAGGTGAGGGCGGTAGACAAAAAGAAACCAGCGGAGCGGGCTCCGCCGGCTAGCGGAGATTATTGGCAGTTAAAATCAACCCATTGGCCGCCTGCATCGGCGGATTTGACGCATTGCTCAACCCAGTAGACCCCGTGGAGCCCGGCTTCGACGTCCGGATACCAGAAGTTATCCAGAAACGCCTGGTCACGGCGATCCATTGCATCGATAGCGATGGCGTAACGGCGGTAAAGGTTAGCCCATGCCTCAAACAGCCCTTCCGGGTGGCCGCCGCCGATGCGGTCGTCTGCCAGCGCCTGCGGACTTAAATAGGGCATTCCACGTTCAAGAACGCGCGCGGGTTCGCCCTGCACCTCATAGCTGAGCTGATTTGGACGCTCATCCCACCACTCAAGGCTGGCTTTCTCGCCAATGACGCGGACTTTTTGTGAGTGCATAGCGCCGCTGTTGACTGCGCTGGTCCACAGTGAACCGACGGCACCATTATTATATTCCATCAGCACGAAGGCGTTATCTTCCAGCGGCGCGCGCGATTTGACGAAGCTCTGACGTGCGCACATCAGCCGGGTGATATTCAGATTTGGCACCATGGTTTCCGCAATAAATAGCGGGTGAGTCGCCAGATCCCCCAGCACGTAGCTAGGGCCGGCATATTTGGGCGTTACCCGCCAGCGGGTAGATTCAGCCTGCAGTTCAACGGCTTCATTATGAAAACCGTGGGCAAACTGCATATTGATAATGCGGATCTCCCCAAGCATACCCTCCGCGATCATCTGCCGCGCCTGCTGAATCATCTGGTGCCCGGCGTAGCCGTAGGTAACGCCGATTATTTTGTTCTGCTTTTTGCTCAGCGCCAGCAGCTCGCGGGCCTCGGCGGCGGTAAAGCACAGCGGTTTTTCACAGATAACGTGCAGCCCCGCTTCCAGCGCTGCTTTGGTGATCGCGAAATGGGTATTGTTCGGCGTAGTGACCGAAACGGCTTCAATGCCGTCAGGGCGTTTGGCTTCCTCTGCAAATAGCGTTTGATAGTCGGCGTAGCAGCGCTCGGGGGCGATTCCGAGCTGCTCGCCAAATTGACGGCCGCGTTCGGCATCAATATCGAGCGCGCCGGCCAGCAGGGTAAAGACATTGTCGCGCAGTGCTGCACAGCGGTGGCTGTAGCCAATCTGGCTGGTGCCGCCGCCGCCGACCATTCCCCAGCGCAGGGAGCGAGATAAGGGTTTCATGCCGTTTAACATGATGATGCACTCCTCTAAATAGAGACTTCGGATTTCAGATGTTCTTCTGGATAGCCCGCACCCGGAGAGCGCGGGGCAGGTTTCGGGCTTTACATTTCTCCACGCGCTTCGCGCTCTTTCAGCTCTTGCATAATCTGTGGGTACTGTTTATCCAGCCGATAAAACAGCAGGGTGATGATGACCACAATCCACAGGAAGAATGAGCCGTAGAGATAAACGTTATTAATCATGTCGATAGCGCTTTGCGGTTGAACGCCGGATCCGCTGCTGGAACTGACGTAGCCCGAGATGCTTAACAGGCCGGAGATAACCGCGGCGGCAATGCCTGCGCCGAGCTTCGTACCGACAGACCCCGCAGAGAAGATCATTCCCTCCTGGCGGACGCGCGTTTTCCACTGGCCATATTCGACGGCGTCGCCGCAGAAGCCGAATAGCACGGCATTCAGCGGCGCGAAGCCGATACCGCGAATAATGGCGTTTGCCAGCGCCCAGTGGTAGTCGTCAGAATTAAACATAAACAGCACCTGGCCTATGGTCGCCAGCACAATGCCGCAAAGGGCCACATTGCGTTTACCGTATTTTCGAATGGGGACGGAACTCAAGAAGGTGAAAATAATGATGCAGGCGGTTTCGGCCACGAAAATGGAGCTGTAGAAGGTATCGTCGCCTAGCACGTAGCGGCAGTAGTAAGGTAGCGCGATACCAACCACGGTGTAATAAACGCTCTGGGCTGTCCAGAGGATCGCGCTGGCCCAGAAGTACTGGTTACGGAAGAGGGCAGAAAGCTGCGTTTTTACCGCTACGTTTCCCTGCTTTTCCCGCGCTTTGATAACCACTTTTTCTTCACATTTGTAGAAGCAAAACAGCAGTAACAGCAGCGCCAGAAAAGCCCAGATGGCCATGGTTTTAATCCATGCTGCCTGATCGTCGCCGAAATATTTCACCAGCGGCAATGTACAAGCCACGGCGAGAATGCGGCCAAATGGCGACATCGACATGCGGGTGATGCTAAGCATATCCCTTTCCCAGGAGGTCCGGGTCATCATCGCGGAGAGGCTGCCATAGGGGAGATTGATCGCGGTGTAGCACACGGTGGTACAGAAGTTATAGGCTACCAGCAGGTAGAGAAACTGCAGCGTTCCGGTGGTTTGGGGCACGGTAAACAGCAGAATCGCCGATACGGCGTAGGGGACGCTCATCCACAGCAGCCAGGGGCGTGATTTTCCCCAGCGAGAGTTTGTGCGCTCAACCATCAGACCCATAATGACATCGGAAACACCGTCAAACAGACGTGAGATCAGCATTACCAGACCAACCGTGGCGATACTGATGCCGACATAATCCGTATAGAAAAGCGTTAAAACTGTGCCGATCATGCCGAAAACGACGTTACAGGCGGTATCGCCTCCACCATAGGCTATCCGGGTCGTCCAGGTTAACTTATCGCCGCGTGATGCTACGGGAGAAATAAGGATCTGCTGTTCACTCATGGTCTATTCCTTTGTCGGGGGGACAAGTAAGGACCTCAGCGCCAGTTCCACCGGCACTACCTTATCCTGATGTCAGCCAGAACATAAGGAAATGTTTGTTTCGTTTCAATGGTTATATGAAATTTAACTTCTGTATATGAGAGGCGGATCGAAAAATAGAAAAGATTGTGCGTCCGATGCGGCTCGGGGAATCATCAAGTCATTCTGATTAATAAGGTTATTTGCTGCCTTTTTTGACGCTCATTGATTCATCTTGTATATGCTATTTGTGATTTTGAGTGCTGATTTTGTGAAGTGAATCGATAAGGCATTAGATTTTTATTTTTCATTATTAATGTAAATTGAAATTAATTTTTCTTTTTTGTGGTCGGGCATGCTGCAGCATGCCCGACTGATTAACGCATTTAACCGGTATTGCCGAACGCGGCGGTGGAGGAGGTGGATTTTGGCGCCGAATCAGCCGCGAAAATTCCTTTGGCCGCGAGCCCGGCGACGGTGATCGCGGCGGGGATGCCAAGGATCAGAAAAACGCTTTCGAAGCTAATATTCAGCGCCAGCATCTCAGCTCCGGCAAAAGCGCTGAGGATGGCGCCCATGCGGCCCACGCCGTGCATCCAGCTGGAACCTGTAGCCCGCGCTTCGGTAGGATAGTAGCGGGCGGAAAGCGCATTCATACCGGTATTGGCGCCGTTTAAACAGGCTCCGCTGATAAACGCCAGCAGGCAGATGAGCGCAAAGCTTGCCGCTGCATATCCCATTGCCATCGTAAACAGGCCGCCAACGGCGTAAATCATTCCGAGCGCCCGATGCGGATTAATCCGGTCCATCAACCAGCCCGCAAACAGCGAGCCAATGGTTCCTCCCGCCTGGTACATTGCGGTCATCACCGCCGCCTGGCCAACCGTTAATCCCACCTCTTTCACCAGCGTCGGTAACCAGCTACCGAGAAGATAGACCAGAAAGAGCCCCATAAAATAGACCAGCCAGAGCATCATCGAACCGAAGCGATACTGGCGGGAGAGAACGATGCGCATCGCATTTGCCTGCACGGGCTGGGCTGGGAGAGTGAACTCGGCATCATCGGCGATTTGGCCCGGATAGAGGCGCTGCAAAATCAGCCGAATACGTCGGGCTGGCGCGCGCTTAACCACCAGAAAACGCACCGATTCCGGTAACAGCCAGATCAGGAGCGGCGCGAACAGCAGCGGGAGGATGCCGCCGAGCAGCATCAGCGAGTGCCAGCCAAACTTCGGGATTAGCCATGAGGCGGAGAATCCTCCCGCCGCGGCGCCAAAGGTGAAGCCGCAAAAAATAATCGTAATCAGAAACGAGCGCTGACGCTCAGGCGCATACTCCGACACCAGAGTGCCGATATTCGGCATGGCGGCGCCTAATCCGAGCCCGGTCAGAAAACGAAAAAGCACCATCTGTTCGATGTTTTGCGAAAGGGCGGTGGCAATGGTCCAGAAGCCGAAGAAGAAGACGCTATTGATGATGATTTTTTTCCGCCCCAGCCAGTCGGCGAGCGGCCCGGAGAATATAGCGCCCAGCGCAAGGCCTATCAGCGCGGCGCTGATGACAAAACCGAGTTCATGGTTGCTTACTCCCCATTCCTGCTTCAGCGTCGGGGCGATAAATCCCATGATGGCGATATCAAAGCCGTCCAGCGCAATCACGCAGAAGCCTAAAAACACCACCAGTTTTTGAAAGCGGCTGAGCGGATTGGCGTTGATTAACTCCCTGACGTCCAGGCGTTGAGTCTGTGTCATGGGATGCTCCTTATGCGCAAGGGCGCAGGTAGGACTGCGCGGCGTTAAACAGCAACTGAGCGCGAGTGAGTGCCGGCAGCGCGCCGCGTTCGCCGCTTAGCGGAACCTCGATAGAAACCGGCAGCGTCGCCGGAAGCGCCGCCATCAGTCCATGCAGATCGAGCCCGCCTTCGCCGGGCACCTTACGCGCGGCGCGGGCCTGGTAAATCAGCTCCTGTTCATCTGCGGGGATTTGCGGCGAGGCATCGCAAAGCTGCATATAGTTGAGGCAGTTTTTCGGCAGCGCGGCGAGCGTAGACAGCGACTCGCCTGAGCGCCAGAAATGAATCGCGTCGATCAAAATACCGATATCCTGGCGGCCGCTGGCGGCGATAAGTGCCTGGGCTTCGGCGATGGTGCGCAGCTGTGTCCAGGGCATGGGCTCCAGGTTCATGGTTAAACCATACTCCTGGCCAGCTTCGGCAAGCCGGGCCAGATTTTCCGCGCTGCGAGAGCGGTTGTCATCATTTCCGGCGACTAAAACCTGTCTGGCGCCCAGACGCGCGGCGGTATGGAGAAAGAGCTGCAAACGAGCGTCCAGCGAAAAATCTGGCGTCAGGCGGACTATCTCAACGTCCGAGACGCGAATACCGGTTTCCATCAGCGCTGCCAGGGTATCGCGGACAGCGGCAGTATCGCCCAGCATGCCATAGTCAGGGTCGGTCGCCGTGGCGGGAAGCAGGCGCAGGCCGACGTGAGTAAATCCGGTTTGGGCCGCGATCCGCACCTGTTGCGGTGGCGGGACGTCGAGTAGGGTAAGCGCGGCGAGTGACAGGGTTCGCATGTTCATAAAGGACTCCAGTACAGTTGCAGGTGATTGTTGTTATGCGTATTGCCGTCCCTGGTAAAATGCTTTACTGCGTTGCTTTATTAATGTTTTCTGCCAGTTTTTTACCGACCATGTAGCCAAAGGTCATGGCCGGACCAAGCGTGATACCGCCGCTGGGATAGAATCCCCGCATCACGCTCGACATATCGTTGCCGATGGCGTAAAGGCCCTGAATCGGTTGCTGCTGCGCGTTGAGAACCCGCGCATTCTCATCGGTAATTAAACCGCTGAAGGAGCCCAGCGAACCGGGCAGAATGCGTACCGCATAAAAAGGCGCGCGGCTGAGTTTCCCAAGCGTAGGGTGAGGGGAACGGCTGGCGTCCCCCTGCGCGCGGTTGTATGCCGACGCGCCGCGCTGATAATCCTTATCCTCCCCCTTGTCTACAAAACCGTTAAAACGGGCGATCGTTTTCGCCAACTGCTGCGAATCGATAGCGCATGCTTTCGCCAGCGCTTCCAGCGTCTCGCCGACGTACAGATAGCCGGTGCGTCGCCAGGACTCCGGGGCAAAAGGAAAAGGGCGGGCATGGCCTAACCCATAGCGCCGAAGCGCACGGCTATCGCCAATCAGCCACGCCTGTGGCGCTTCGCCTGGCGGCGTGGCCTCCAGCAGCGCGGCGATAAAATCGTGGTAGGAATCAGCCTCATTGGTAAAGCGTTTACCGTTGGGCAGTACGGCAATAAAGCCGGGCTTGGCGCGTTCAACCAGATGTGGGAAGACCAGCTGCAGACCGCTGGCCTGCGTCACGCGCGAAACGGGCGCCCAGGCCATCGCATGCCTGAGCGTGGTATCAAACTGGCCGCCGACCGTTTCGCCAAGGCGGATGCCCTCCCCCTGATTACCCGGAGGCGCGGCGGAGAAGTGGCCATAGCCGCTGGCGGCGTGCGGCACGTTTTCGGCCAGGCGCTGTCTGTCGTGAGGAAAGCCGCCGCAGGCGAGGATCACCGCACCGGCCCGAACCTCTATCCGGCCGTCGTCGCTGCGTAATATCGCGCCCTTTACTCCGTTCCCGGATGCGAGCAGCCGTTCAACCGGCGCATTAAGCTGAAAAGTCACTCCTGCATCCAGCGCCGAGCGCAGCAGCCGGGCAACCAAAGCGTTGCCGTTAACCAGATGCTGTCCGCGTCCGGCGCGCAGCCGCTGCCAGCCGTGGCGCAGCAGGCGACGGCTGGCATACAGCGCCGATCGCGGCGAGCGAGTGGCGTTGAAAAAGTGTGCCATATCCGTGCCGCCGGCAATGCCCATCCCCGCGAGGCTGATAGTCTCCAGAGGCGGGCGCAGGCGATGCAGCCAGTCGCCGAGCAGCCGCCCATCGAAAGGCTGCGCCGTGACCGAGCGCCCTCCGGCGGCCGATCCCGGCGAATGATGAAAATCGGGCATTTTGCTGCCGGAAAGAAACTGCACGGCAGTATGGCGGCGGAAAAAGTCAATCATCTCCGGTCCGTGCCGTAAGTAGGCAAGCAGGCGCGCATCGGCGGGTTCACCGTTCATTTCATGCTGCAAATAAACCAGCGGTGCGTTGGGCTCTTCCTTAATCCCCTCTTCACGCGCCAGCGGATTATGCGGGATCCACAGCCAGCCGCCGGACCAGGCGCTGGTGCCGCCAATTACCGACTCTTTCTCCGCAACCAGCACGCTGGCACCGCCAATGGCGGCAGTGACGGCGGCGGAGAGCCCCGCCGCGCCGGAGCCGACCACCAGAACATCCACGTTCATCTGCCCGCTCATAACCGACTCCTTATTGCAGCGGTGAAAAATCAGTAGGGCGCAGAAGAACCGACTCCAGGCGCTCAACGGCGGCCAGTTCGCGGTTCTTGCGTGAAAACGTCAGCCAGCGTTCGTCCTGCGCCATGCGCGCCCTACGCACCAGGCGATCGTCCAGGCTTTCATAGGCCCAGATATGCACCACCTGATTAACCACCCCAATTTCAGTAAAGAAAAAGCCGATGAGTTTGCCGAGATGTTCGGTTTGTACGGCGTAAGCATTGCTTTTATATAACGCCAGCCAGTCGGCCATTTTCAGCGGATTAATGGTGTAGGTACGTTTTTCATAGATCATAATTTTCTCCTGTTGAGAGTGCGTGTTGTTGCGCCATATGGCTGGCTGAGAGATAGCCGAAGGTGAGCGCCGGGCCGAGAGTAATGCCTGGACCGGGATAGGTGCCTGCCATAATCGAATCCATATCGTTACCGACGGCATAGAGCCCTTTAATGGGGCGCCCCTGCTGGTTAATGACCTGAGCATTGGCGGTAGTGACCAGGCCGCGCGAGGTGCCGAGATCGCCGGTATAGAGGGTAATGGCGTAAAACGGCGGGCTGGTCAGCGGAGCGTTACAGGCGTTTGGCCGATGGCCGGGATCGCCCATCGCGCGGTTATAGCTGTTGCCGCCTTTGGCGAACTCCGGGTCGTGGCCCTGGGCGGCATCGCGGTTATAGCGTGCCACCGTTTCTGCCAACGTCTGCGGGTCCAGCCCGAGCTGTTGCGCCAGTTCCGCCAGCGTTTCGGCCTGGTGCAGATAGTCCGCCTTCACCAGCGCGTCGTTATTCACCGGAGCAGGGCGCGCAAGGCCAAGGCCATAGCGCTTCATGGCCAGAGCGTCACAAATCAGGAAGCAGGGGGCGTTTTCTGCCCGGCTTTGCATGGCGCTGGCGAAATGGTGATAAGAATTTGATTCATTCACGAAGCGAACCGCTCGCTGGTTAACGGCAATGACGCCGGGTTTCGCGCGGTCGGTGACCAGGTGAGGGAAGCGCTCTTGCGTGCCGTCGGGACGCCGTAAAACCGAGACCGGCGCCCAGAAAAAGTTAGACGGCAGATCGGCGCCTTCGCGGGCATTGACCGCGGCGGCAAGGCGCAGCGCGGCGCCGTCGTTGGCGGCGGGCGACATGGTGTAGTGCTCGCGAGTAGCAGGGCGATAGCGTTCAGCCAGTTTGCCTGCGGCAAAACCTCCCGCCGCCAGCACCACGCCGCAGCGGGCTTCGAGGCGCTGTGGCTGCCCATCGTTCTCGATTTCCACGCCGGTTATTTCGCCATTGCGTTCGCTTAGCGAAAGCACATTCACGTTGAGCCTGAGCTGCATTCCTTTGCGAAAGGCGAGCGTCGCCATGCGCGCTATCAGCGCGTTACCCATCGCCAGCCGTGTTCCTCGAGGGTATTTGAGCCGATCGCGGCCGTAGCGCAGCAGCAGCTTGCCGCAGTGGGTGATAGAGCGCAGGGAGCGGCGCAGATCGAGAAAGTGCTGGATATCGACCCGATTAACCATCATTCCGCCAAATAGCAGCATCCCCGGCGGAGGAGAACGGAGATCGCGGAAATATTCGCCCAGCTTGCGCCCGTCAAACTCCACCACCTCCAGCGCCCGGCCGACGTCGACGGCACCGGGTTCATCCGGGTAATAATCCGGAGAAAGCGGACGCAGGCTATATTTCACCGCCCCCTCTTTTTCAAGGAACGCCAGCGCCTCGCGTCCCGAAGAGATAAAAGCTTCGATCAGATCCTGACGATAGTTGGGCTCGCCGATGATGGTCCGCAGATAGGTTTTGATTGCCTGCTGACTATCGTCTGTAGTCATTGTTCGCGCCTGATCGCTATCGTGGATCCATACCGCGCCGCCGGAAATGGCGGACGTGCCGCCAAACTGCGGGGCTTTTTCCAGCATCAGCACCGACAGCCCTTTACAGCTGGCGGTCACCGCCGCGGCAAAGCCTGCTGCGCCGCTGCCGATAACGATGACATCCCAGCTTTTCATGCTGCCGCTCCTTGTTCCTGCGGAATAGCGCCAATGAACTGCCCCATGAGTTTCATCTGCGCCAGCGCCATCTCCGGCCCGGTCTGGATAGTGCAGCCGCGATCGCGGGCGAAGGCCAGAAGCGGGGTGACGATCGGCGCGGTTACCACGTCAGCGACATGCGTTGCTGCGGGAAGGGTTTCCAGCAGCGCCTGCGGCAGCGGTAAAGAAGCGAAACCGGTCATTCCCGCTGGAGAGCCATTCACCACTAAATCCAGACCAGTAAGGGTAGTGGGCAGGTCGCTGAGCTGAACGTGGGGAAAATGGGCTGCCAGTCGGTTATGCAGTTGCTGAAGGGTAGCGGGATTCTGGTCATGCAGGGCCAGCTGAAGGATGCCCGCTTCGCATAATCCCCAGGCAATTGCGCTGCCGACGCCGCCGCAGCCGGAGAGAAGCGCTTTTTTACCCGCGGCATTAAATCCATGCGCCTCTGCGGCAAGCTGGAAGCCGACGCCATCCAGCATATCGCCTTGCAAACGGCCATCGGCCAGCTTACGGATGACATTGACGGCATTCAGGTGTCGGGCTCGCGGCGTTAACTCATCAACCAGGGCAGCGGCACGCTGTTTATGCGGAACGGTAACCAGCACGCCGCTCATGTTGTGCCAGCCGCGTAGCGTATTGAGATAATCAGCAACGGCTTGCGGAGCGATATCCACCGGGATCATGATGCTATCCATCTGCCGTTCGGCGAAGTAGCGGTTGAAGTTCTCCGGCGATTTAACCTGGGTAATCGGGTGGCCGATAACGGCGACGACCTGAGTGAATCCACTGACCATTTCCAACCTCATTTTGTTAAATGAATGTTGTGAAAGTATTTCAGCGGAAGCTGAGAGCGACAACGCAGAATTCGGCCATACTGGTTGTTAATCGCACCACCACTGCGATAATCGCGCTAAACTGATCATATTGTTGCGAAAGTGTGAACAGCTATGCAAAACCAGATTCATTCCCGCGATCTAATCGTCGGCCTGCAAAAGGGGTTGGCGCTGATCCAGCTATTTTCGAAAGAGTTTCCGCGTCTCACGGTGCCGCAGGCGGCGAAAATGAGCGGTCTGACGCCTAGCGCCGCACGCCGTTTTTTCCTCACGCTGCTGCATGAGCGCTATCTGCAGACCGACGGACGTCACTACTGGCTGACGCCCAAAGCGTTAAGGCTGGGGCAGGCGTATGTGGATTCGGCGCAGTTTCCGCGGATGGTGCGACCGATCGTGGAGTACATCGCCAGCCGAACGGAAGAGCATGCTTCGGTAGGTGTGATTGATGACGATGAGCTGGTTTATATCGCCCGCAGCAAGCATACGCCGTTTAACTCGACTTCAGTGCGTCTGGGAGAAAGGGTGCCGATTTACTGTACCGCCGGAGGGCGGCTCTGGCTGGCTTCGCTGGCGGAAGATGAATGTGAAACCGTTTTGCAGCGGATCCGCCGCGAACAGCGCACGCCCTATACGGTAACGGACGTAGCGGCTTTAATGGAAAAGATCGCTCAGGTGCGTCGGCAGGGCTATGCCGCGATTGAGCAGGAGTTTGAAATTGGCATGCTGGTGCTGGCGGTGCCGCTGTCCGACAGGGAAGGGCTCTACTGGGGGGCGCTGAGCTTAACCAGCCATCAGTCGAGAACCTCGCTGGAGGCGCTGTGTCGCGATCATCTGGATTTACTCTATAGCGCCCAGGCGATGCTGGTGGGGTGAGATAATATCCATGGACTGATGCAACGGAAGGGGAGGCGTCATAATACCGCGCAGATAAAAAGGCAGGGCTAACCCTGCCTTAAGATCGTTTGAGACTGACTTAAGCGGTCAGGTTCTTAGAGAAGGCACCCCAGTCTGCTGCCATCTCACCGGCGAAAGAGGACCAGCTGTTGGAAAGGGCGCTGAGGGCATCATTCAAGCCTGCATGGCTTGCGGAGAGATATTCGCTCCAGTCAGATGCGCCGGTCAGGAATTTGCCGAGCTCAACGGTACCGTTAATGATGGCGTTGGCGATGGTGGTACCAGCGGTGGTGATAAAATCGCTAAAGCCGCTACCGGCGTTGACAACCAGGCTGGTAATGCTGGTCGCAAAATCGACCAGATTAAAACCGCCAGAAATAGATTCCATTTCGCCAATAGTTAATTCTTTCATTGGTATATCCTTGTTTAATTGAATAAATTTTTATTAGTGGGTCTTGTACCCACGGCGCAAGACTACCATTGACGAATTACGGCAGGCTAGCTGTCCAGGCGTGTGAATTGTTGAATTTTTATATCAATTTAAATCAGTGGGAATAGAGACGAAGATAAACCAGCTCATTTCAAATTATGAATATTGTAGCGGCTATTCTGAAGCGAGTATGAAGCCAGACAAGAGGGGCGCAGGACTTATATTGAGTCTGCACGTAATTTATCTACCTTCGTGGATTAAACTGATCGGCTGTGTTTCGCCAGCGGATCGCGGGGTTTATTGAACGACTCTATTTACGCCGGGCCTTGTGCTGCATGACGCGGTGCAAACATTCACCTGAACTAGTCAGAACGTAAGAAATAGAGGAGTGATTAAGAAAGAGTAAGGTGAAAATAATGGCGTATCGAACGATACGCCATTAAGCGATATTAACTGACGTAAGCCAGCAGGCTATGTGAATCCGGCACCATAAAGTCAACGGACATCATCACCGACAGCGCGGTAATGGCGACAATCGAAAAGACGAACAGCTTACGCGCCCAGACTTTATCATCCGCCACTTTATAGCCGCGCAGCGCCATACCGAGCCACCAGACGCTCACGGCCGCAGCGACAACCAGATATTTATATCCGGCGTAGCCGCCCAGAGAGAGCATCAGCGTAGCCACGGTGAAGGCGATGATGTAAACGGTAATATGATTTTTGGCGACTGAAATGCCTTTCACCACCGGTAGAACCGGAATATTCGCTGCCTGATAATCCTTAAAGCGGAAGATCGCGATAGCGTAGGAGTGGGGCATCTGCCACAGGCTGAAAATCGCCAGCAGAATCGCGGCACCGCTGTCAAAATCACCGGTAACCGCGCAGTAGCCAATCACCGGCGGCGCAGCGCCGGAGAGAGAACCAATCAACGTGCCGTAGACGGAGTGGCGCTTCATGTACAGGCTGTAAACGCCGACATAAACCACGAACCCCATCACCCCCAGCCAGCAGGCCAGGGGATTAGCGCCAAACCACAGGAGCATGAAGCCAGCAATACCCAGCACGGTGGCGTATACCAGCGAAGCTTCTGGCGAGATCAGCCCTTTGACCAGCACCCGGTTTTTCGTCCGTTCCATCTTACGATCGATATCACGGTCGATATAGTTGTTGAAAACACAACCCGAGGCGACCACCAGGGATACTCCGAGGAGCGTCCAGAGAAATAGCGGATAGTCGATGTGGCCTTTGGAGGCCAGCAGGAAACCGCCAATCACGGAGATCAGGTTGCCAAAAATGATGCCTGGTTTCGTTACTTGCAGGTATTGCTTAAACATACTCGCCGCTCTTAGTGCATCATCATGTTGTAGTTCAGGTTCCACATAATCCAGATGGAGCCAACGACTACGATAGCAATGATGATTACGGTGAAGATAAATGCGGTCAGGTTCCAACCTTCGTCCGATTTACTGTTCATATGCAGGAAGTACACGAGGTGTACCACAATCTGCACAACTGCAGTAACCAGGATGGTTCCCAGAATTGCCGCATGCGATGCGGAGCCACTCATCACCATTGCAAACGGGATAACCGTCAGAATGATCGACAGAATAAATCCTGTCATGTAGCTCTTCACGCTGCCGTGAGAAGCGCCGCTATGATCGGTAGAATGACTCATTACATCGCCCCCATCAGATAAACAACAGAGAACACGCAGATCCACACGACGTCCAGGAAGTGCCAGAACAGGCTCAGGCACATAATACGGGTGCGGTTAGTGCTGGTCAGCCCACGACGGGAAACCTGAACCATCAGCACCGCCATCCAGATCAGACCTGAAGTCACGTGCAGACCATGGGTGCCGACCAGCGCGAAGAACGCTGACAGGAAGCCGCTGCGATCCGGACCCATACCTTCAACAATCAGATGATGGAATTCATAGAGCTCCATCGCGATGAATCCTGCCCCGAAGAGGAAGGTCAGCGCGAGCCAGGAAACGACCTGGCTCTTGTTGTTTTTGTACATGGCGATAGCCGCCATGCCGTAGGTGATGGAGCTGAACAGCAGCAGCGCGGTTTCAACCAGAACGAACGGCAGTTCAAAAATATCTTTACCGGTCGGACCGCCCGCCGTGCCGTTCACCAGAACGGCATAGGTAGCGAACAGAGTGGCGAAGATAATGCAGTCGCTCATCAGGTAGATCCAGAAACCGAATACCTTCATCGGTCCTGTATCATGGTGCCCGTGTTCGTGCGCGTGGGCGTTATGCGCAAGAGTATCAGTTGCCATTTTTCAGCCCTGCTTTGTTAATCTCATCGAAATGCTGATTTTCCAGTTTTTCGACTACTGCAACCGGCACGTAGTAATCCACGTCCTCGTCAAAGCTCTTAATGATCCAGGTCGCCAGGATGCCGACGAAGCTTGCAATCGCCAGCCACCAGATATGCCAGATCATTGCGAAACCAAACAACGTTGCGAAAGCTGCAATGACAATGCCCGCGCCGCTGTTTTTCGGCATATGAATCTCTTCATAGCCAGCCGGTTTCTTATACGCTTCGCCTTTTTCTTTCATTTCCCAGAACGCGTCACGCTCGTGAACGACAGGAACAATAGCGAAGTTGTAGAACGGCGGAGGAGAAGAGGTTGCCCACTCCAGCGTACGGCCGCCCCATGGGTCACCGGTGAGGTCGCGGTTCTGCTCGCGATCGCGGATAGACACGTAGAACTGAATCAGCTGGCAGAGGATACCGCAGGCGATCAGCGCCGCACCGCAGGCTGCAACAACCAGCATCGGATGGAACTGCGGGTCAATCTGCTGGCTCAGGCGACGGGTCATACCCATGAAGCCCAGCACGTACAGCGGCATAAACGCCACGAAGAAACCGATGATCCAGAACCAGAAAGCGCGTTTGCCCCAGGTTTCGTTCAGCGTGAAGCCAAAGGCTTTCGGCCACCAGTAGGTCAGACCTGCGAAACAACCGAACACCACGCCACCGATGATGACGTTATGGAAGTGCGCGATCAGGAACAGGCTGTTGTGCAGCACGAAGTCTGCGCCCGGTACCGCCAGCAGAACGCCGGTCATACCGCCTACGGAGAAGGTCACGATAAAGCCAATCGTCCACAGCATTGCTGAGTTGAAGACGATGCGGCCCTGGTACATGGTGAACAGCCAGTTGAAGATCTTAACCCCGGTCGGGATAGCGATGATCATGGTCGTAATACCGAAGAAGGCGTTTACGTTCGCGCCCGCACCCATAGTAAAGAAGTGGTGCAGCCAAACGATGAACGACAGAACGGTAATACATACTGTTGCCCATACCAGCGAGGTGTAGCCAAACAGACGCTTACGCGAGAAGGTTGCGGCGATTTCGGAGAAGACGCCGAATACCGGCAGAACCAGAATGTACACTTCCGGGTGACCCCAGGCCCAAATCAGGTTGATGTACATCATCATGTTGCCACCCATATCGTTGGTAAAGAAATGGGTGCCCAGGTAGCGGTCCAGGGTCAGCAGCGCGACGGTGACGGTCAGAATTGGGAAAGAGGCGATAATCAGGATGTTGGCGCACAGAGATGCCCAGCTAAATACCGGCATCTTGAACATGGTCATGCCAGGGGCACGCATCTTGATAATCGTAACAAAGAAGTTAATACCGGTTAACGTTGTACCAATACCGGATAGCTGGAGAGCCCAGATCCAGTAATCGACCCCGACGCCCGGACTGTACTCAATTCCCGATAGCGGCGGATAGGCCAGCCAACCGGTCTGCGCGAATTCACCGACGCCCAGAGAAAGGTTAACCAGAATCACGCCCACAACGGTGAACCAGAAGCTCAGGTTGTTAAGGAATGGGAAGGCAACGTCGCGTGCACCGAGCTGAAGCGGAACCACCAGGTTCATCAGACCGATAACAAACGGCATCGCTACGAAGAAGATCATGATAACGCCGTGGGCGGTAAAGATCTGATCGTAGTGATGAGGCGGCAGGAAGCCTGCTTCCCCGGCCGAGGCCAGCACCTGCTGGCTACGCATCATAACGGCGTCAGCAAAGCCACGCAGCAACATGACGATTGCTACGATAACGTACATGATACCGAGACGTTTGTGGTCAACCGAAGTCAGCCACTCGTTCCAAAGGTAGGACCACTTACCGAAGTAAGTGATGGCAGCCAGAAGCGCCAGCCCCCCAATGATAATTGCAGCCACCGTAACCACAATAATGGGTTCATGGTAGGGCACTGCATCCAGTGTAAGTTTTCCGAACATCGTTTTCTTCCTCGGCCCCTTAGTGAGCGGTTTCCGCGTGGCTCATGTCCATGCCTTCCATTCCTTCGTGCGCTGCATGCTCGCCCTCGGGTTGGGTCATATCCATGCTCTTACCGTGAGACATAAATTTGTTCACCACATCTTTAAACAAATCAGGTTTCACGTTAGAGAAGTATTCCACTTTGTTGTATTCGCTAGGCGCAGCCAGTTTGTCGAACGTTTCCATGGAGTCCATAGCGTTCGCAGACTGTTTGGCTTTCGCTACCCACTGATCGAAGGTTGCACGATCCGGCGTGGCGATAGCTTTGAACTTCATTCCTGAGAAGCCCGGGCCGCTATAGCTGGCGGAGATACCGTCGTAAGTACCAGGTTCGTTCGCGATGAGGTGCAGCTGAGTCTGCATCCCGGCCATTGCGTAAATCTGGCTACCTAAACGTGGGATAAAGAACGAGTTCATCACGGAGTTGGAGGTCACTTTGAAGTGTACCGGTACGTTCGCCGGGAAGGCGATTTCGTTGACGGTAGCAATGCCTTGTTCCGGATAGATGAAGAACCATTTCCAGTCCATCGAAACGACTTCGATGGTGATAGGTTTTTCATCGTGAGCAAGCGGTTTGCTCGGCTCTAATGCGTGAGTTGTTTTCCAGGTCAGAACGGCCAGGAACAGGATGATCAGAATAGGAACCGTCCAGACCACAGCTTCAACTTTGTTGGAGTGTGACCAGTTCGGACTATACTTCGCATCTTTATTGCTCGCACGATACTTCCAGGCAAATCCTACTGCCATCAAGACGGCTGGAATAACGACGATCATCATCAGGCCAAAGGCCGTCAGAATCAGAGAGCGTTGCTCCAGTCCAATCTGTCCTTTTGGGTCGAGGAGTGCAGAATCACAACCACTGAGTAATACAGTGCCTGCGATTAATGACATCCATCCCAAACTTTTATTGTATTTCCTAAGTCTCATTGAACGACCTCAATTCCACGGAATCTGGTGGCGCTTAAAGTGTACGGGCATTTTACGGGAAGGTTGCATTACTGTAAACATAGTTGGAGCTGTGTCTGTTCTATGTTAGCGGCTTCTGCTTGCCTTGTCACATATGTTACGGAGTGTGACATTATAGCTTGCAAACCTTGATTTACGCGGGATTGATAACGAAAGGGATAAGAACGAAAGGGTTTATAAGAGAATGAGCATAACCACCTGCAAAACAAAACAAATAATTAACAATTAATTATCAAATTAAAGACATCATAAAAGCAAAAAATAAAACCAGCTGAGCTGAATCGGTTAAATTATTTATAGATTTGCATAAAAATTGTCAATAATTTCCAGAAATCTAAAACGCACAAAACAACAAATCAGGTACGTTGAATATAAAATCGTTAATAAGACGTTATAATTACGTTTAGTAATTACAACGTCCATTTACGTTCTTGCGCTGATTTAAATCAACTCAGTTTTGCGCAATGCCAGGTAGTCAAGAAACGCGCCGAGCAAAATACCTGCAACGGCGGTAAGAACGGCAACCTCAAGCAGGCCTGCCAGGAAGGAGAAGTTGGTGTAATCCAGCGCGTTGAGCACCAGCAGCAGTAGCCATATCGCCAGCATCAGGCAGCCAATCGCCAGAATAACTAATGCCAGCCCGTAGGCCTGAGGAAAAAGCGTGCGCGGCATAAAGCTCTCCGAACGTTGAGTATGTTCAAGCGTACGGCGACAAATTAACAGCAGCAAAATCCCCGGAACCGCAGCAACAACGGAAAAGAGATAGAAAGCAGGCCATCCGTGGGCTTCGACAAACCAGCCGGCGATAGGCCCCACATATACGCGCCCAACGGCGGAGAGCGCTGAGAGCAAAGCGAACTGGGTGGCTGAAAATGACTTATTGCACAGCGTCATCAGCAGCGCAACGAATGCCGCCGTGCCCATTCCGCCGCACAGGTTTTCGAAAAACACCGCCGTCGCCATGGAGAAAAGGTGTTTATCGGTAATTGAGAGCAGCCAATACCCGGCGTTGGATACCCCCTGCAGCAGGCCGAAAATCAGCAGCGCGCGGAAAAGCGTCAGGCGCTGCATAAGCACGCCGCCATAAAGCGCACCGACAATCGTGGCGAACAGGCCGAGCGTTTTATTGACCATGCCCACTTCGCCCGCATCAAAACCGACGCCGCGAATCAGGAAGGTGGTGGTCAGACTCATGGCAAACGCGTCGCCAAGCTTATAAAGGACGATAAGCAAGAGAATAAGCCAGGCATTATTGCGGCCGAAGAAGTCGCGCAGCGGTGCGGCGACGGCCTGCTCCAGCGTCTTCGGCACCGGAATGACGTCGCTGGGTTCCGGGGCCAGCAGAGTAGCAATAATGCAGGGGATTAGCAGTGCGGCCATCAGCCAGTACATTCCCTGCCATCCCAGCCAGCGATCGGCCAGCCATAGCGCCAGCCCGCCGGAAACCAGCATCCCCAGACGATAGCCCAGCACGCTGATTGCCGCCCCGGTACCTCGCTCTTCTGCGGCCAGCACGTCGGTCTTCCACGCGTCAAACACGATATCCTGCGAGGCGGAACAAAAAGCGATAACGACCGCCAGCGCCGCCATCCAGCGTAGTTGCGTGGAAGGTTCAAGGAATCCCATCGCCGCAATGGCAATAAGTAGCAGGATCTGGGTCGCCAGCAGCCAGCCGCGTCGACGACCAAGAAACGGCGGCGTATAGCGGTCCATTACCGGCGACCAGAGGAACTTAAAGACGTAGGCCTGCCCGACGAGCGAGAAAAAACCGATGGTTTTGAGATCGATGTTTTCAACGGTCATCCACGCCTGTAGCGTGCCGGAGGTCAGGGCTAGCGGTAATCCAGAGGCGAAACCGAGAATCAGCAGGATAGCTGATTTTGGCTGCGTGAAAATGCGTAAATAATGATTGGACATAGCATATCGTGCAGACCCGACGCGAGGCCGGGTCTGCAACTCAAATTAACGCGCGTTTTGCTTGATGAAATCGTGAATGCTGGTGTCCTGCGCCATGTCGGCGATGGTATCGGTCATGACGCTATTAACCGCATCGGCGATATTTTTGTTCGAGGCCTGGAAGGCGCCTTCAACAGAGTAGCTGGCACGGTAGTTTTTCGTCATCTTATTACCGTTGGCGGCGGTCGCGATAATGGCAATATCCGCTTTGGTCGCAATGTTGTAGCGTACGTTGCCTTGAGAAACGTCGGCGTACAGTTTGTTGACGATGATTTGCAGGTCAACCGCGCCGTTTGGACCAATCATGTAGCCACGCGAGGTCATCTGCTTCTCGAGCACTTCCTGCAGCAAGAAACGCAGGTCGCGGGAGGCGGTTAGCGTAACCTGCTGATTATCACGGGTGACTTTCGCCAGCGCCTGATCCGGACGCTGATCGGCGCCGTTAATGCTGACGGTCACGCCCATCAGGCTCGGATCCTGCTGCGGCAGCGTGATTTTCGGCGATACCTCAATAGTGGTCGGCGGAGTGGCGCATCCGGCCAGCATAAACAGCGCGACTAAAGGAAAGAGAATTTTCTTAAACATGTTCAGGGTCTCAACGCATGGTGGAGTGGTAATGAGGAAAATTCCCGCCATCATAACATCGCCAACGGCAAGGGGAAGTGGCAACGCATGTAAATTCATCGTCTTGTGCGTTTTCTGGCCTTGCCATATCGGTTATCTCCTTCCGGGCGGGGCTTCAGCGAGACAGAATCAGTAAACCTGATACTTTTGCCGCAAAATATCAGAGGAATGCTAATTTTTTGTTGTTTTCGCCCAATGGAAGCGGTAAAAGCGGCTAACATTTAAAGGGAATGGCGGCAATACAGCGTTGTCGGAGGAGAAAATTCATGATGATACGTGAACAGATCGAAGCAAAACTTAGGGCAGCGTTCGACCCGGTGTATCTTGAAGTCGTGGATGAAAGCTATCGCCACAACGTTCCTGCGGGCTCTGAAAGTCATTTTAAAGTGGTGTTGGTAAGCGATCGCTTCCTTGGCGAGCGTTTTCTTAATCGTCACCGTATGATTTACGGAACGTTGACTGAGGAACTATCAAGCACCGTGCACGCTCTGGCGTTGCATACCTACACAATCAAAGAGTGGGAAGGGCTACAGGATACCGTCTTTGCTTCTCCTCCTTGTCGCGGAGCTGGAAGTATCGCGTAGAAATCACATTTGCAACCGCTGGAGCTTTTCCAGTATGTTGCGTGGAGATTTATGAGAAAACGGCCTGCGGGCCGTTTTGTTTTGCCTGAAAATTGTGCGATGCGCGCGTTTTGGCAGGCAAATTTGCTCGGGAAATGTGAAAAAAGCCGCAGCAGTGGGCGACAACCGTTCTCGACTCACAAAAGTGATGCCGCTATAATGCCGCGTCTTTTATTATGAATGTCTTCGGGATGATTCTGACGACAGGGAATGTGTTTCTGATTTGAAGAGGGCATCCCGGTTCTGCGAAGCAACCAGTTCGCGCTTCCAGAGTTGACCGAGCACTGTGATTTTTTTGAGGTAACAAGATGCAAGTTTCAGTTGAAACCACTCAGGGCCTTGGGCGCCGTGTAACGATTACTATCGCCGCTGACAGCATCGAGAATGCTGTCAAAAGCGAGCTGGTCAACGTAGCGAAAAAAGTTCGCATTGACGGCTTCCGTAAAGGCAAAGTGCCGATGAATGTTGTTGCTCAGCGTTATGGCGCATCTGTTCGCCAGGACGTGCTGGGTGATCTGATGAGCCGCAACTTCGTTGACGCGATCATCAAAGAAAAAATTAATCCGGCCGGCGCGCCGAACTATGTTCCGGGCGAATACAAGCTGGGTGAAGATTTCACCTACGCGGTAGAGTTCGAAGTTTATCCGGAAGTTGAGCTGCAGGGTCTGGAAGCGATCGAAGTTGAAAAACCGGTTGTTGAAGTGACCGACGCCGATGTTGATACCATGCTGGATACTCTGCGCAAGCAGCAGGCTAACTGGAAAGAAAAAGACGGCGCAGTTGATGCTGAAGACCGCGTTACCGTTGACTTCACTGGTTCCGTTGACGGCGAAGAGTTCGAAGGCGGCAAAGCCTCTGACTTCGTCCTGGCGATGGGCCAGGGCCGCATGATCCCGGGTTTTGAAGAGGGTATCAAAGGCCACAAAGCTGGCGAAGAGTTCACCATCGACGTGACCTTCCCGGAAGAGTACCACGCTGAAAACCTGAAAGGTAAAGCGGCGAAGTTCGTTATCAACCTGAAAAAAGTTGAAGAACGTGAACTGCCAGAACTGACTGAAGAGTTCATCAAACGTTTCGGCGTTGAAGATGGTTCTGTAGCCGGTCTGCGCGCTGAAGTGCGTAAAAACATGGAGCGCGAGCTGAAAGGCGCCGTGCGTAACCGCGTTAAGTCTCAGGCTATCGAAGGCCTGGTAAAAGCTAACGATATCGACGTACCGGCTGCACTGATCGACAGCGAAATCGACGTTCTGCGTCGTCAGGCTGCTCAGCGTTTTGGCGGTAACGAGAAACAGGCTCTGGAACTGCCGCGTGAGCTGTTCGAAGAGCAGGCTAAACGCCGCGTTGTTGTTGGTCTGCTGCTGGGCGAAGTGATTCGTACCAACGAGCTGAAAGCTGACGAAGATCGCGTAAAAGGTCTGATCGAAGAGATGGCTTCCGCTTACGAAGATCCGAAAGAAGTGGTCGAGTTCTACAGCAAGAACAAAGAGCTGATGGACAACATGCGCAACGTTGCGCTGGAAGAGCAGGCCGTTGAAGCCGTGCTGGCGAAAGCTAAAGTGTCTGAAAAAGCCACTTCCTTCAGCGAACTGATGAACCAGCAGGCGTAATTTCGCCTCAAGGTTTAAGGTTTGAGTAAAAACCCGTTGCCGAAAGGCTGCGGGTTTTTTTATTGCAATGATAGCCTTAGGATGAGTGCGAAAAGGCGATTTCAGTGATAGCGTTACGGCAAAAGATTGTTATGCTTGAATTATGGCGACGTCATCCCCATAACCGGGAGACGTAACTGCATTGGCATAATCATGCGCCGTAATGAAGCGTGCATCTATGCACTTCTGCCCGACAGCAGAAATTCTGGCTGATAATCCGTCCGTAAGGTTACAATCAGTGCAGCGGTTTTTTTCAAATTAATCCAGGAGACGGAAATGTCATACAGTGGCGAACGAGACAACTTTGCACCCCATATGGCCCTGGTGCCGATGGTCATTGAACAGACCTCACGCGGCGAACGTTCATTTGATATTTACTCCCGTCTGCTCAAGGAGCGCGTCATTTTTCTGACCGGCCAGGTAGAAGATCACATGGCTAACCTGATTGTGGCGCAGATGCTGTTTCTAGAAGCGGAAAACCCGGAAAAAGATATCTATCTGTACATTAACTCTCCGGGCGGCGTGATTACCGCCGGGATGTCTATCTATGACACCATGCAGTTCATTAAGCCAGACGTGAGCACCATTTGTATGGGCCAGGCGGCCTCTATGGGCGCATTCCTGCTCACCGCCGGGGCGAAAGGCAAGCGTTTCTGCCTGCCGAACTCACGCGTGATGATTCACCAGCCGCTGGGCGGCTACCAGGGCCAGGCGACGGATATCGAAATCCACGCCCGCGAAATCCTGAAGGTGAAAGGTCGCATGAATGAACTGATGGCACATCATACGGGTCAATCTCTTGAGCAGATCGAGCGTGACACCGAGCGCGATCGTTTCCTGTCTGCCTCAGAAGCAGTGGAATACGGCCTCGTCGACTCCATTTTGACTCATCGTAATTGATGCCCCTGGCGCAAGGGTGCCGCTATACTTGGTTGTAAGAGGGCGGCACAACGCTTCATAGCGGTTTGCGCCTGAGAATGGCATTTGCGTCGTTGTGTGCGGCACAAAGAACTTAATAAGAGGTTTGGACTCATGACAGATAAACGCAAAGATGGTTCGGGCAAACTGTTGTACTGCTCTTTTTGCGGCAAAAGCCAGCATGAAGTGCGTAAGCTAATCGCCGGGCCATCCGTGTATATCTGCGACGAATGCGTTGATTTATGTAACGACATCATTCGCGAAGAAATTAAAGAAGTCGCGCCGCATCGCGAGCGCAGCGCGCTGCCGACTCCGCACGAAATTCGCCACCATCTGGACGATTACGTTATCGGCCAGGAGCCGGCGAAAAAAGTGCTGGCGGTGGCGGTATACAATCACTACAAACGTCTGCGCAATGGCGACACCAGCAACGGCGTAGAGTTGGGTAAAAGCAACATTCTGCTGATCGGACCGACCGGTTCCGGTAAAACGCTGCTGGCGGAAACGCTGGCGCGCCTGCTGGATGTGCCTTTCACCATGGCGGATGCCACCACTCTGACCGAAGCCGGTTACGTGGGTGAAGACGTTGAAAACATCATCCAGAAGCTGCTGCAGAAGTGCGACTACGACGTACAGAAAGCCCAGCGCGGTATCGTCTACATTGATGAAATCGACAAAATTTCCCGTAAATCGGATAACCCGTCGATCACCCGCGATGTCTCCGGCGAAGGCGTGCAGCAAGCGCTGTTGAAGCTTATTGAAGGCACCGTTGCCGCGGTTCCGCCGCAGGGCGGGCGTAAGCATCCGCAGCAGGAGTTCCTGCAGGTTGATACCTCTAAGATCCTGTTCATCTGCGGTGGCGCCTTTGCAGGACTGGATAAGGTCATTTCCCACCGTGTAGAAACCGGTTCTGGTATTGGTTTCGGCGCGACGGTTAAGGCTAAATCCGACAAGGCCAGCGAAGGCGAGCTGTTGTCTCAGGTTGAACCGGAAGATCTGATCAAGTTTGGTCTGATTCCTGAGTTCATCGGGCGTTTACCGGTGGTGGCGACCCTGAGCGAGTTGAGCGAAGAAGCGCTGATTCAGATCCTCAAAGAGCCGAAAAACGCCCTGACCAAGCAGTATCAGGCGCTGTTCAGCCTTGAAGGCGCTGAGCTGGAGTTCCGCGACGAAGCGCTGGATGCTATCGCTAAGAAAGCGATGGCGCGTAAAACCGGCGCTCGCGGCCTGCGTTCTATCGTTGAAGCCGCGCTGCTCGATACCATGTACGATCTTCCGTCAATGGAAGATGTGGAAAAAGTGGTCATCGATGCCTCGGTTATCGATGGTCAGAGCAAGCCGCTGCTGATTTACGGCAAACCGGAAGCGCAGCAGGCATCTGGTGAATAATTAACCAATTTGCTCAAGCAGTTAACAAAAAGGGGGGATTTTATCTCCCCTTTTATTTTTCCTGCATTCCCGCCGTTGAATGTATGGAATACATCCCCATATACTGGTTTACATATTAACGGCGACGCGTCGTTGAGTTGCGTCGTCGGCTACCTGGCGGACTTTAAACTAAGAGAGAGCTCTATGAATCCTGAGCGTTCTGAACGCATTGAAATCCCCGTATTGCCGTTGCGCGATGTGGTGGTTTATCCGCACATGGTCATACCCCTGTTTGTAGGGCGGGAAAAATCTATCCGTTGTCTCGAAGCAGCCATGGATCATGATAAAAAAATCATGCTGGTTGCGCAGAAAGAAGCCTCGACGGATGAGCCGGGTGTAAACGATCTTTTCACCGTCGGGACCGTGGCGTCTATTTTGCAAATGCTGAAGCTACCGGACGGTACTGTCAAAGTGCTGGTCGAAGGTTTGCAGCGCGCGCGCATCTCTGCGCTATCTGATAACGGCGAGCATTTTTCGGCGAAAGCTGAATATCTCGAATCGCCGGCGATTGACGAACGCGAGCAGGAAGTGCTGGTTCGTACCGCTATCAGCCAGTTTGAAGGCTACATCAAGCTGAACAAAAAAATCCCACCGGAAGTGCTGACGTCGCTGAATAGCATCGACGATCCGGCGCGCCTGGCGGATACCATCGCAGCCCATATGCCGCTGAAGCTGGCGGACAAACAGTCCGTGCTGGAGATGTCCGACGTTAACGAACGTCTGGAATATCTGATGGCGATGATGGAATCAGAAATCGATCTGCTGCAGGTTGAGAAGCGTATTCGCAACCGCGTGAAAAAGCAGATGGAGAAATCTCAGCGCGAGTACTACCTGAATGAGCAAATGAAAGCCATTCAAAAAGAGCTCGGCGAGATGGACGACGCCCCTGACGAGAACGAAGCGCTGAAGCGTAAGATCGACGCGGCGAAAATGCCGAAAGAGGCAAAAGAGAAAACCGAAGCGGAACTGCAAAAACTGAAAATGATGTCCCCGATGTCGGCGGAAGCAACCGTCGTTCGCGGCTACATTGACTGGATGGTGCAGGTACCGTGGAACGCCCGCAGCAAGGTTAAAAAAGACCTGCGTCAGGCTCAGGAGATCCTCGACACCGATCACTACGGTCTGGAGCGCGTGAAGGATCGCATCCTTGAGTACCTCGCGGTGCAGAGCCGTGTTAACAAGCTCAAAGGGCCAATCCTGTGCCTGGTTGGGCCTCCGGGGGTCGGTAAAACCTCGCTGGGTCAATCTATCGCCAAAGCAACCGGACGTAAGTATGTGCGTATGGCGCTGGGCGGCGTGCGTGACGAAGCGGAAATCCGCGGTCACCGCCGTACCTACATTGGCTCAATGCCGGGCAAACTGATCCAGAAAATGGCCAAAGTGGGCGTTAAAAACCCGCTGTTCTTACTGGATGAGATCGACAAAATGTCTTCGGATATGCGGGGCGATCCGGCATCGGCGCTGCTGGAGGTATTGGATCCGGAACAGAACGTGGCTTTCAACGACCACTATCTGGAAGTGGATTACGATCTCAGCGACGTGATGTTCGTCGCGACCTCTAACTCCATGAATATTCCGGCGCCGCTGCTGGATCGTATGGAAGTGATTCGCCTCTCCGGCTACACCGAAGATGAGAAGCTGAACATCGCTAAACGCCATCTGCTGTCAAAACAGATAGAGCGTAATGCGCTCAAAAAAGGCGAGCTGACGGTTGATGACAGCGCGATTATCGGCATTATCCGTTACTACACTCGTGAAGCGGGCGTGCGTGGTCTGGAGCGCGAAATCTCGAAACTGTGCCGTAAAGCGGTCAAACAGCTGTTGCTGGATAAGTCGCAGAAGCATATTGAGATTAACGGCGACAACCTGCATGACTTCCTGGGCGTGCAGCGCTACGACTATGGCCGTGCGGATAGTGAAAATCGCGTGGGTCAGGTGACTGGCCTGGCGTGGACGGAAGTGGGCGGCGATCTGCTGACCATTGAAACCGCCTGTGTTCCGGGTAAAGGCAAGCTGACCTATACCGGTTCACTGGGTGAGGTTATGCAGGAATCTATCCAGGCTGCGCTGACCGTGGTGCGTTCGCGTGCGGATAAGCTGGGTATTAACTCAGACTTTTATGAAAAACGCGATATCCACGTGCACGTACCGGAAGGCGCAACGCCGAAAGATGGCCCAAGCGCCGGGATTGCGATGTGTACCGCACTGGTTTCCTGCCTGACGGGTAATCCGGTGCGCGCCGATGTGGCGATGACCGGGGAAATCACCCTCCGCGGTCAGGTGTTGCCAATCGGTGGTCTGAAGGAAAAACTGTTGGCTGCACACCGTGGCGGCATTAAGACTGTTCTGATTCCTGATGAAAATAAACGTGACCTTGAAGAAATTCCAGATAACGTTATCGCCGATTTAGATATCCATCCGGTGAAACGAATCGAGGAAGTTCTGGCACTTGCACTGCAGAACGAGCCGTTTGGTATGGAAGTCGTCACGGCAAAATAGTGATTTCGCGCAAATAGCGCTAAGAAAAATAGGGCTGGTAAGTAAATTCGTACTTGCCAGCCTTTTTTTGTGTAGCTAACTTAGATCGCTGGCAGGGGGGTCAATTACAACTCTGTTGTAAGGGCATGACAGTCCTGATATAACTGCTGCGCGGTCGCGCCACGAAGGATTCTGGTGCGATATAAATTATAAAGAGAGGAAGAGAACAGTGAATAAATCTCAACTGATTGACAAAATTGCTGCCGGTGCGGACATTTCTAAAGCCGCAGCTGGACGTGCGTTAGATGCTTTAATCGCTTCTGTTACTGAATCTCTGCAGGCTGGGGATGACGTTGCGCTGGTAGGGTTTGGTACTTTTGCTGTTAAAGAGCGCGCTGCCCGTACCGGTCGCAATCCGCAAACAGGCAAAGAAATCACCATCGCTGCTGCTAAAGTACCGGGTTTCCGTGCAGGTAAAGCGCTGAAAGACGCGGTAAACTGATCGACTTCCCCACTGGGGTCTGTGACGAAGTACAAGGGCGCATCGCAAGATGTGCCTTTTTTATTTGCCAGAATGAGACTTAATGTGACTTTATACGCACTTGTGGGCTGACAATCACCCCGTTTTCTTGTCAAAATACGTCCTCACGCGCGGCGGCCATCACATGCTATGCTGCGCGAGCAAAAGTCATCTACAGCGGAGCGTTGTTACACCATGATGGACAACCTACGCACGGCCGCCAACAGCGTCGTGCTCAAGATTATTTTCGGTATCATTATCGTCTCGTTCATTTTGACCGGGGTGAGTGGTTACCTGATTGGCGGTGGAAACAACTATGCCGCAAAAGTTAATGACCAGGAGATTGGTCGCGCACAGTTTGAAAATGCCGTTGCCAGCGAGCGTAACCGCATGCAGCAGCAGCTTGGCGATCAGTTTTCTGAACTGGCGGCCAATGAAAATTACATGAAGACCATGCGTCAGCAGGTGTTGAACCGTCTGATTGACGAGGCGCTGCTCGATCAGTACGCCCGTGAACTGGGCCTTAATATCAGCGACGACCAGGTCAAGCAGGCTATCTTCAAGACCCAGGCTTTCCAGGCGGATGGCAAATTTGATAACGAGCGCTTCAGCCGTATCGTTAATCAAATGGGGATGACGACGGACCAGTACGCTCAGGCATTACGTAATCAGCTGACGACTCAGCAACTGATTAACGCCGTTGCCGGTACCGATTTTATGCTGCCGGGCGAATCCGACCAGCTGGCGGCGCTGGTGTCGCAACAGCGCGTCGTCCGTGAAGCGACGATTGACGTAAACGCGCTGGCGGCGAAGCAAACCGCCACCGACGATGAAATCAACGCGTTTTACCAGCAGAACCAGGCGCGTTTTATGGCGCCTGAGCAGTTCCGCGTCAGCTACATCAAGATGGATGCTGCGAGCATGCAGGAAAACGTCTCTGACCAGGAAATTCAGTCATGGTACGACCAGCATCAGGATCAGTTCACTCAGCCGCAGCGTAATCGTTACAGCATCATCCAGACCAAAACCGAAGCGGATGCTCAGGCGGTGCTTGATGAGCTGAAAAAAGGCGCTGATTTCGCCGCGCTGGCCAAAGAAAAATCAACCGATATTATCTCTGCCCGCAACGGTGGTGATATGGGCTGGCTGGAAGATGCGGCTACCGTGCCGGAGCTGAAAGAGGCCGGTCTGAAAGAAAAAGGCCAGCTTTCAGGCGTAATTAAATCTTCCGTCGGTTTCCTGGTGGCGCGTCTGGATGACGTTCAGCCTGCTCAGGTAAAACCGCTGGCTGACGTTCGCGATGATATCGCGGCTAAAGTGAAGCAGGAGAAAGCTCTGGATGCTTACTATGCGCTGCAGCAAAAAGTCAGCGACGCGGCGAGCAACGATAACGAATCCCTGGCTGGCGCGGCTCAGGTTGCCGGTCTGAAAGTGGTTGAAACCGGCTGGTTTGGTCGCGATAACCTGCCGCAGGAGCTGAATTTCAAACCGGTTTCTGACGCTATTTTCAACGGCGGTCTGGTTGGCGAAAACGGTACGCCAGGCAGCAACTCCGATATCATCACCGTCGACGGCGATCGCGCGTTTGTTCTGCGCATCAGCGAGCATAAACCGGAGGCGGTCAAACCGCTGGCGGAGGTGAAAGCGCAGGTGAGCGATATTGTTAAGCACAACAAAGCGGAGCAGCAGGCGAAGCTGGATGCCGATAAGCTGCTGACGGCCCTGAAAGAGGGTAAAGGCGACGAAGCGATGAAAGCCGCCGGACTAAGCTTTGGTGCGCCGCAGACGCTGTCGCGTACCGGTCAGGAAGCGTTGATCCAGTCTGTCTTTGCGCTACCGCTGCCGCAGGCGGGTAAGCCCAGCTACGGCGTGGGCACGGACATGCAGGGCAATGTAGTACTGCTGGCGCTGGATGAAGTGAAAGCGGGTACGATGCCGGAAGAGCAGAAAAAGGCGATGATTCAGGGCATCACCCAGAATAACGCACAGATCGCCTTCGAAGCGCTGATGAGTAACCTGCGTAAAGCGGCGAAAATTAAGCTCGGCGACATTATCGATCAGCAACAATAATTACGTGCTGCTTCGCAAAAGCAAGTAACGTGATGCAATTATCAAAGGCCGCTTTCGCGGCCTTTTCCATTTCTGCATTTTGCCTTTTGTACTCTTTTTCCCTCATCGCTATCGTGACCTTGCTGTCTACAAACAAGGAGATAACAGCATGAAACGAGGATTGAAAACGCTTCTTACCGTGGCCGTACTGGTTTGCGCAGCGGGAAGTCAGGGCGCTTTTGCCGCGCCTTCCAGCGGGAAGACGTCGCCGGCAACAAAGGAGAGCGTGCAGACGCCGCAGGCAAAGGCACCTGATGCGTTGAACGCGCCCGATAGCGAAGGTACCAGGGTGAGTATCAATAACGCCAGCGCCGAAGAACTGGCGAAGGGGCTGAACGGCGTTGGCCTGAAGAAGGCGCAGGCTATTGTCAGCTATCGTGAAGAATATGGGCCATTTAAAACCGTTGACGATCTTAAGCAGGTGCCGGGGATGGGCAATTCGCTGGTAGAGAGAAATCTGTCACATTTGAAGCTGTAAATTTTCTTCACAAGTTTGCACAGTCGTTATTATTTGCCAGACTGAAGAGGTCACACCAGTGGTGTGACCTCTGACCTCAAAACAACAATTAAAGATAAGGCATTTGCGCTATGCAGACACAAATCAAAGTTCGCGGCTATCATCTCGACGTCTATCAGCATGTCAATAACGCGCGGTATCTGGAGTTTCTCGAAGAGGCGCGCTGGGATGGCCTGGAAAGCAGCCCGGCCTTTCACTGGATGACCGCTCGCAACATCGCCTTTGTGGTGGTGAATATAAACATCAACTATCGTCGGCCCGCGGTGTTAGGCGACGTTCTCACCGTTACCAGTAAGCTGGAAAAGCTGAACGGAAAAAGCGGGACCTTAAGCCAGGTGGTTACCCTTAACCCTAACGGCGAGGTGGTCGCCGATGCGCTTATCACTTTTGTCTGTATCGATCTAAAAACGCAGAAAGCGCTGGCGCTTGAGGGCGAATTGCGGGAGAAGCTGGAGCAGCTTGAGCCTCGCTAACAGGCCAGCTGGAGAGGGATGTCCCGGAGGCGGTACTGCGCACCTGTCCGGGCTACGTTTTCTCACCTGTCTGCGATCCGGTAGCCCGGGCAGGCGCATCGCGCCGCCTCCGGGAGCAAGCGCACAGAAAGTGGCAGAAATTCCCCAGAGCTAAGAGTGCGCGCTTGTTCGGCTTATACGTCTTCTGCCGCCTACGCTTCCATCGCGCTATCGGGAAATAACCGGCTACTGCAGTCCTGTTTTCTGCTTCATGACCGTCATCACCCCAACCTTATCGCCCAGATACTGGCGCAGCCCGTTGGCGCGGAGGTTACAGGCGGCGCACTGCCCGCAGCCGTCGCCTTTAATGCCGTTATAGCAAGTCAGGGTTTCATGGCGTACCAGGTCCAGCTGGCCCCAATAATCGGCCAGTGCCCACGTCTCGGCTTTATTCAGCCACATCAGCGGCGTCTCAAAGCGAATATCTTTCGCCATTCCCAGGCTGACGGCCTGGTGCAGCGCTTTGACGAACTCATCGCGGCAGTCCGGGTAACCCGAAAAGTCGGTCTCGCAAACGCCGGTGATGATAGCTTCCGCTTTAACCTGATACGCGTAAATGGCCGTCAGGGTTAAGAACAGAATGTTGCGACCGGGCACGAAAGTGTTGGGGATGCCGCTGGCGTCCGGTTCATAATCCGGAACCGGAATGCTATCGCGGGTCAGGCTGCTGACCGCCAGTTCGTTAAGCAGCGTGACATCAAGGACTTTGTGGGCAACGGCGCCCAGCTTTAGCGCCAGTTCGCGAGCAACGTCAATCTCCGCGCGATGACGTTGGCCATAATCAAAAGTGACGCAATGCACTTCATCATACTGTTGCAGAGCCTGCACCAGGCAGGTCGTCGAATCTTGTCCTCCACTGAAGACAACTACGGCGCGTTTCATGGTAATTCCTGACAATCGAAGTGAAGCGCATATGGTAGCGCCTGATGAAGATGACCACCAGCCCCGTCACGGCGTCGAAGCCGGTAGCCAGGCGCTGGCGAAATCAAACCAGCCTCGCGCGTTCAGGCGCAGCCCGTTGACGCCAGGCGGTGCGCTGATGCGATAATTATAATTAAACAGCGGCGTCATGATGGCATCGTCCATCAGTGTGTTAAAGACGTTGCGCAAAGCTTCGCTGCGGCTGCGTTCGTCCGGTAATACCTGAACGGCATCCAGCGTTGCCTGAAGATGCGCATATTGCGCCCCGGTCAACAAATTAGGCCACAGGGCATCGCAGCGTAGCCACTGCTCCAGCGCATAAACCGGCGCTTCGCCAATCAGGCGATCGCCCATCATCAGGTCCGCCTTCGCAAACTGCTGGCAACCATCCCAGTTTTTCGCGTCATGAAAAATTATCGTCAGCTCGCAGCCGAGTTCTGCCAGCCGTTGCCGAAGGCGCTCCGCCATGGCGTGTAGCTCTACGGGAAGGTGATAGAGCAGAGTTAGCCGTTCGGGCAGCGGTGTATCACCATTTTCTGGCCACTGCGGAATAGTCCATCCCGGCAATACTTCGTTGCTCGGCGCGATCAGGTCTTCATCCAGCGGCAGCGTTTCTAACAGACCGGAGCGATGAATCAGCGAAACCAGTCTTTGGGCCTGCGCTTTATTCAGGTGGGGGCTCTGACGCAGCGTCAGATAGCAAAATCCAAGGCTAATGCTATTGCTGACCTGGCGCAGTCTGGTCAGCTCATCAGGGTCGCCAATGGTTATCTGTACCGGATGACGACAGCTGGTGCCCAGATCCTGTTCGAACAGCTGCGGCGTGATCCAGAATTCAACGGCCTGCAGCAGCGGATGGGTGAGATGATAACGCTGATGGTTTTCCAGCCGCACCAGTTCCTGAGTAAATAGTTTCAGGCGAAATGGCCCGCTGCCGATCGCCGGATCGTCCGGATGCGCCAGCACGCTGCAGTAGCTGGCAAGGCGGAACGGTAGCCAGTAATCGGCGCGGTGCAGGGTGATAGTCAGGCACTGAGAGTGGGTGACGCTAATCTCGCTGATACTGGCGAACAGCGTACGCATCGCGGGGAGCTGCAACAGCATCAGAAGCCGCTGCTGCAGCTGTGAGGTTTTTATCGGATCGCCGTTATGCCAGAACAGGGTGGAACGAATATAAAAGTGCCAGCGCAGACCGTCAGGCGACACCTCCCAATGATGGGCTAAATCGCCTATCGGGCAGGTACTTTGCGCATCGAAACGGGTCAGGCCGGAAAATATCTCCCCTGCCAGGTGCTGCTCCGCGCGTCCCGGCATAAAACCCGGGCGCAGCGGCTCCAGCGGACGGTAATAAGGAATACGCAGGGTAGGCGTATCGTTCTGCCATTGGCCGCCGAGAAAGGGGGAAAGCAGCGCTTTAAGCTCTACAGGCGCCAGCTGGGCCAGTTCGAGGGCGTTCTGCTGCTGTCCTTTACTTAGCGCCTGCTCCATCATTTCATTGCGCAGCGTCTCCGGCGCTTTGTAAAACTGGAGTAGCCCGCGCTTTCCGCGACCGGAGCTGGCCTGCCAGCTTAGCCAGCCGGATTCTTGCGCCTGGCGCAGCAGGGTTCGGATATGTCGTTCGCTGCAAAAGCAGCGCTCGGCCAGCTCGCCGACGGTCACCTGCTGCGGCTCGCCGGAAGAGGGTAGCCAGAGTCGCTGATACTGATGCAGACGGTTTAATAGCCTCATCGCTGTTTAGTCCTGCGGTAGATGATAAACCCGGAACAATAAAATTTATCTATTCACTATTACTTCCGTATATCTCAGGCAATACTGCAACACAAGCAAAATCCACCACGATAGGGGGAACAGGACATGGCCAGACTGGCTGCATTCGATATGGACGGTACGCTACTGATGCCTGACCATCGTCTGGGAGAAAAAACGCTTTCGACGCTAAAACGCCTGCGCGATCGCGACATCACCCTGACATTTGCTACCGGCCGTCATGCTCTGGAGATGCGCCACGTTATCGGCGAGTTCTCTCTGGATGCGTTTTTAATTACCGGCAACGGGACGCGCATTCACTCTCTGGAAGGTGAAGAGCTGTATCGTCGCGATCTGGCCCCTGATGTGGCGGAGGAGGTGCTGCATAGCGCCTGGGATACCGCGGCGAGTATGCATTTTTTCAACGACGGCGGCTGGTATACCGGGCAGGCGATCCCGGAATTACTGAAGGCGCACGTCTTTAGCGGTTTTCGCTATCAGCTATACGATCCAAAGCGAATGCCGGCGCATCAGGTCACCAAAATCTGCTTCTGCGGCGATCATGACGATCTGCGGCGGCTAAGGCTGCAACTAAGTGAAGCGCTCGGCGGCCGAGCGGATCTCTGTTTTTCAGCGATGGATTGTCTGGAAGTTTTGCCCGGGGGCTGTAACAAAGGCGCGGCGCTGGCGGTATTAAGCCAGCATCTGGGCCTGACGTTGCAGGATTGCATGGCGTTCGGCGACGCCATGAACGATCGGGAAATGCTAGGCAGCGTCGGGCACGGCGTGATCATGGGCAACGCGATGGATCAGCTGAAATTTGAACTTCCGCATCTACCGGTTATTGGCGACTGCCGTCATCAGGCCGTTTCCCATTTTTTGACTCATTGGCTGGATTATCCTGATCTTCCTTATTCCCCCGAATAAAGAGACCCTGCCAGCAAGCCGGATATCCTGTGATATCTGGCTTTTTTTATTTTGCCTGCAGCATTTGTGCAATTTGCGCCTGCCAGGGAGAGACGTCGCCGATATTGGCCGCCACCCACTGCGGGTTGTAGTAGCTTTCCAGATAACGTTCGCCGCTGTCGCACAGCAGCGTGACGATAGAGCCGGTGCGTCCCTCTTCGCGCATCCGTACGGCCAGCTGCAGTACGCCCCACATATTGGTGCCGGTTGAGGCGCCGACCTTGCGCCCAAGCAGCGTTTCCAGCCATAGCGCGGTGGCGACGCTGGCGGCATCCGGTACCCGCAGCATCTCATCGACCACGTCGGGAATAAACGATGGTTCGACGCGCGGCCGGCCAATGCCCTCAATTTTACTGCCGACCGGGCTGCGCAGGCTGGCGTCGCGGCTTTGCCAGTAGTCCAAAAACACGGAGTTTTGCGGATCAACCACCAGCAGCTGCGTATCGTAACCCTGACTGCGAATGTAGCGTCCGATAGTCGCAGAGGTACCGCCGGTGCCCGCGCTCATCACAATATACGACGGCTGCGGATGCGGCTCATGGCTCATCTGACGGAAGATACTGTCGGCGATATTATTATTCCCTCGCCAGTCGGTAGCCCGTTCGGCAAAGGTAAACTGATCCATATAATGACCGTTCAGCTCGCGCGCCAGCGTTTCGGAGGCGGCATAGATTTCACAGGCGCTGTCGACGAAATGGCAGCGACCGCCGTAAAACTCAATTTGTTCAATTTTACGCTTTGCCGTACAGGAAGGCATCACGGCGATAAACGGCAGGCCTAAGAGACGGGCGAAGTAAGCTTCAGAGACGGCAGTCGAACCGGAAGAGGATTCGATAATCGTCGTTCCTTCTTTAATCCAGCCGTTGCACAAGCCATACAGAAACAGCGAGCGGGCCAGGCGATGCTTCAGGCTACCGGTTGGATGGGTGCTTTCATCCTTCAGATAGAGTTGGATCCCAGGGAACGCTGGCAGCGCCAGACGTATAAGGTGCGTGTCGGCGGAACGCTGATAATCGGCATTAATTTCACTAATCGCGTGTTTTACCCAAGCGCTGTTCATCTCAAATTCCTGTTTGTCATTTTGTGCCCAGCTTAGCGGAAATCGAAGGAAAAATTGTTGCCATTTAGCCTTTCAATTACAATAAATGGAGTAAATTTTTCTCCTGAGGCGCCCAATGTTAGATAAAATTGATCGTAAGCTGCTTTCTTTACTGCAAACCGACTGCACCCTCTCTTTGCAGGCATTGGCCGATGCCGTTAATCTGACCACCACGCCCTGCTGGAAGCGGCTGAAGCGGCTGGAAGACGAAGGTATTCTTCGCGGGCGCGTCGCGCTGCTGGATGCGGAAAAGGTCGGGCTTGGGCTGACGGCGTTTGTACTGATTAAGACTCAGCACCACAGTAGCGACTGGTATTGCCGCTTTGTCAGCGAGGTCTCGCAGATGGCGGAAGTCCTCGGCTTCTGGCGTATGGCCGGCGAGTATGACTATCTGCTGCGGGTCCAGGTGGCGGATATGAAGAACTATGATGATTTTTATAAACGTCTGGTTAACAGCGTGCCGGGACTCTCGGATGTCACTTCGAGTTTTGCCATGGAACAGATAAAATACACCACAGCCTTGCCTATTGATTAACGGCATCAGCCGCTACGAATTACACACTCAGGATTTAACTGCTTGCGATTATTTGCCCAACTTAGCTGGTATTTCCGCCGGGAGTGGCGCCGTTACCTCGGCGCTATTGCTCTGCTGATTATTATTGCCATCCTGCAACTGGTGCCACCGAAAGTGGTGGGCATCGTGGTTGACGGCGTAACAAAACAACATTACACCGCGGAAAAGGTGTGGATGTGGATTGGCCTGCTGGTCGTTATTGCGGTGATGGTCTATCTGCTGCGCTACGTCTGGCGCGTGCTGTTGTTCGGCGCATCGTATCAGCTGGCCGTCGAGCTACGTGAGGATTTCTATCGCCAGCTCAGCCGCCAGCATCCGGCCTTTTACCTGCGCCACCGTACCGGCGATCTCATCGCTCGCGCAACCAACGACGTGGATCGGGTGGTGTTCGCCGCCGGTGAGGGGGTGCTGACGCTGGTGGATTCACTGGTGATGGGCTGCGCGGTGCTGATTGTGATGTCGACGCAAATCAGCTGGCAGCTCACTCTGCTGGCGCTGCTGCCAATGCCGCTGATGGCGCTGGCGATTAAGCGTAACGGCGATGCATTACACGAGCGTTTTCGCGTCGCTCAGGCGGCCTTCTCCAGCCTCAATGACCGCACCCAGGAGAGCCTGACCAGCATTCGCATGATCAAAGCTTTTGGTCTTGAAGACCGACAGTCGGCGCAGTTTGCTGCCGACGCTGCGGATACCGGGGCGAAAAATATGCGTGTGGCGCGCATTGATGCTCGCTTCGATCCGACGATTTATATCGCTATCGGGACCGCTAACCTGCTGGCTATCGGCGGCGGCAGCTGGATGGTGATCCAGGGCAGCCTGACCCTGGGTCAGCTCACCAGCTTTGTGATGTACCTCGGCCTGATGATCTGGCCAATGCTGGCTCTGGCATGGATGTTTAACATCGTGGAGCGCGGCAGCGCGGCCTACGCGCGCATTCGCACCATGCTGGAGGAGGCGCCGGTAGTGAACGACGGCAGCGAGCCGACGCCGGAAGGGCGCGGTACGCTTAGCGTCGCCGTGCGCGAGTTTATCTATCCGCAGGCGAACAAGGCCTCGCTGGAAAAAGTTAACTTTACGCTCCAGCCCGGGCAAATGCTGGGAATTTGCGGCCCAACCGGCTCCGGTAAGAGCACGATTCTGGCACTGATTCAGCGTCATTTTGACGTTACCGATGGCGATATCCGCTTTCATGACGTTCCCCTGACCCGACTGCAGCTGGATAGCTGGCGCGCCAGGCTGGCGGTAGTCAATCAGACGCCGTTCCTGTTCTCCGATACCGTCGCCAGCAATATTGCTCTCGGTAAACCGGACGCCACGCAGGAGCAAATCGAACGCGTTGCCCGGCTCGCCAGCGTGCATGAGGATATCCTGCGCCTGCCGCAGGGGTATAACACCGAAGTCGGCGAGCGCGGCGTTATGCTTTCCGGGGGGCAAAAACAGCGTATTTCCATCGCCCGCGCGCTGCTGCTGGAGGCGGAGATCCTGATCCTTGATGATGCGCTGTCGGCGGTGGATGGTCGAACGGAGCATCAGATATTGCACAACCTGCGCCAGTGGGGGGAGGGGCGGACGGTGATTATCAGCGCTCATCGCCTGTCGGCGTTGACCGAGGCCAGCGAAATTCTGGTGATGCAGCATGGGCATGTTGCCCAGCGCGGTCGTCATGAGGCGCTGGCGACGCAGCCGGGCTGGTATCGCGATATGTACCGTTATCAGCAGCTGGAAGCGGCGCTGGATGATGTTCCGCTGGAAGATGAGGAGGTCGCCGGTGCGTAGTTTTACTGAACTCTGGCCGACATTAAAGCGCCTGCTGGCCTACGGCTCTCCGTGGCGTAAACCGTTAACGATAGCGGTTGCTATCATGTGGGTCGCGGCGGTGGCGGAGGTGAGTGGCCCGCTGCTGATCAGCTACTTTATCGACAATATGGTGGCGAAGAACTCGCTGCCGTTGAAGCTGGTCTGCGGCCTGGCCGCAGCCTACATCGGCCTGCAACTCCTCGCCGCGGGTCTGCATTACTGCCAGGCGCTGCTGTTTAACCGCGCGGCGGTGGGCGTGGTGCAACAGCTACGCAGCGACGTCATGGACGCCGCCCTGCGTCAGCCGCTCAGCGAGTTTGATACCCAGCCGGTCGGGCAGCTCATCTCGCGGGTGACCAACGATACCGAAGTGATTCGCGATCTCTATGTGACCGTCGTGGCTACCGTCCTGCGTAGCGCAGCTTTGATTGGCGCGATGCTGGTGGCGATGTTCAGCCTTGACTGGCGAATGGCGCTGGTGGCTATCGCTATTTTCCCGGCAGTACTGATCGTGATGATGATTTATCAACGCTACAGTACGCCCATCGTCAGGCGGGTTCGCGCGTGGCTGGCGGATATCAACGACGGTTTTAATGAAGTGATTAACGGAATGGGCGTTATTCAGCAGTTCCGTCAGCAGGCGCGGTTCGGCGAACGGATGCGCGAGGCCAGCTACGCGCACTATCTGGCGCGTATGCAAACTCTGCGCCTTGATGGTTTCCTGCTGCGCCCGCTGCTGAGCCTGTTCTCTTCGTTAATTCTCTGCGGTCTGTTGATGCTGTTTGGTTTCAGCAGCAGCGGAACGATTGAGGTTGGGGTTCTGTACGCTTTTATTAGCTATCTTGGACGACTAAACGAGCCGCTGATCGAACTGACGACCCAGCAATCAATGCTGCAGCAGGCGGTCGTCGCGGGCGAGCGCGTTTTCGAGCTGATGGACAAACCGCGTCAGGCGTGGGGCGACGATAGCGAACCGCTGCGCAGCGGCTCGATTACTATCGAGCATCTCTCTTTTGCCTACCGCGACGATAGCCTGGTGTTGCAGGATATCAATCTCGACATACCGTCGCGCAGCTTTGTGGCGCTGGTCGGCCATACCGGGAGCGGTAAAAGCACCCTGGCCAGCCTGATGATGGGCTACTACCCGTTAACTCAGGGAGAGATTCGCATCGATGGTCGTCCGCTGTCGTCCTTAAGCCACAGCGCGCTGCGTCAGGGGATTGCGATGGTGCAGCAGGATCCGGTGGTGCTGGCTGACACCTTCTATGCCAACGTTACCCTCGGTCGCGACATCAGCGAAGAGCAGGTCTGGGAGGCGCTGGAGGCGGTACAGCTGGCGGAGCTGGCCCGTGAAATGGAAAACGGTATTTATACTAAGTTGGGCGAGCAGGGGAACAATCTCTCCGTTGGGCAGAAACAGCTGCTTGCGCTGGCGAGGGTGCTTGTCGATACGCCGCAGGTGCTGATACTTGATGAGGCGACGGCTAATATTGATTCTGGCACCGAGCAGGCGATTCAGCAGGCGCTTGTACGGGTGCGCGAGCATACGACGCTGGTGGTCATTGCGCACCGCTTATCGACTATCGTTGAGGCTGACACGATCCTGGTGCTGCATCGGGGTCAGGCCGTCGAGCGCGGCAATCATCAGCAGCTACTGGCGGCCAAAGGCCGCTACTGGCAGATGTATCAGCTGCAGCTGGCGGGCGAAGAACTGGCCGCCAGCTCGCAGGAAGAGTCGCTTATCGCCTGATGCACCATAAACAGGCAGCTTCTGCTTTGCGGTTTCCGGTGGTGCAAAAACGTCACAGTACGCGCACTGAAATGGTGCAATTTAAGGCTAAAGCGGCGTTTTGCCGCTTCGTTTCCGCCTGATTCTTCTTTTTCCTCCTCAAAAAGGGCCGCCTGGCGGCCCTTTTTCATTTCTGGCATAGCCCTTGCTTTATTAGATTCGTGTTAGCTGCGGCCATTACCGAATTCTGACTGGAGGGGACTTATGAAGCTGGTTACCGTGGTAATCAAACCATTCAAACTGGAAGACGTGCGTGAAGCATTATCTTCAATGGGGATTCAGGGCCTGACGGTCACTGAGGTTAAAGGGTTCGGCCGTCAGAAAGGCCACGCGGAGCTCTATCGCGGCGCCGAATATAGCGTCAATTTTCTGCCGAAAGTGAAGATTGACGTCGCGATTGCCGACGATCAGCTGGATGAAGTCGTCGATGTCATCAGTAAAGCGGCTTACACCGGAAAGATTGGCGACGGTAAAATTTTTGTCGCCGAGCTGCAGCGCGTCATTCGCATCCGTACCGGCGAATCTGACGAAGCGGCACTGTAACTTTCAGACCACACAGTGATGGGGAACGAAACAATGAAGATAGCAACAATGAAGACAGGTCTGGGAGCGCTGGCTCTTCTTCCGGGGCTGGCGATGGCCGCACCGGCGGTAGCGGATAAAGCCGACAACGCCTTTATGATGATTTGCACCGCGCTGGTGCTGTTTATGACCATTCCGGGCATCGCGCTGTTCTACGGCGGGCTAATCCGCGGTAAAAACGTTCTTTCCATGCTGACGCAGGTTATCGTCACCTTTGCACTGGTCTGCGTGCTGTGGGTGGTTTATGGCTACACGCTGGCTTTCGGTACCGGCGGCAGCTTCTTCGGCAACTTCGACTGGGTGCTGCTGAAGAATATTGAGCTGAAAGCGTTGATGGGCAGCTTCTATCAATACATCCACGTTGCCTTCCAGGGCTCGTTTGCCTGTATCACCGTCGGCCTGATCGTCGGCGCGCTGGCGGAACGTATTCGTTTCTCTGCGGTACTGATTTTTGTTGTGGTGTGGATGACGCTTTCTTATATCCCGATCGCCCATATGGTATGGGGCGGTGGTCTGCTGGCTACCCACGGCGCGCTTGATTTCGCCGGCGGAACGGTTGTACACATTAACGCCGCGGTTGCCGGGCTGGTGGGCGCTTATATGATGGGCAAACGCGTGGGCTTTGGTAAAGAAGCGTTCAAACCGCATAATCTGCCGATGGTATTCACCGGCACCGCTATCCTCTACGTTGGCTGGTTTGGCTTTAACGCGGGTTCAGCCAGCGCGGCGAACGAAATTGCCGGTCTGGCTTTCGTTAACACCGTGGTTGCCACAGCGGCGGCTATCCTGGCGTGGACCTTCGGCGAGTGGGCAACCCGCGGCAAGCCGTCTCTGCTGGGCGCCTGTTCAGGGGCGATTGCCGGTCTGGTCGGCATCACTCCGGCCTGTGGTTACATCGGCGTCGGCGGGTCTCTGATCGTTGGGATTGCCGCGGGTCTGGCGGGTCTGTGGGGTGTCACCGTACTGAAGCGCTGGCTGCGCGTTGATGACCCGTGCGATGTGTTTGGCGTCCACGGTGTCTGCGGTATCGTCGGATGCATCCTGACCGGTATCTTCGCCGCGACTTCTCTGGGCGGCGTCGGTTATGCGGAAGGCGTGACCATGGGCCACCAGGTTCTGGTACAGCTGGAAAGTATCGGTATCACCATCGTCTGGTCCGGCGTGGTCGCCTTTATTGGTTACAAAGTCGCCGATATGACCGTTGGCCTGCGCGTACCGGAAGATCAAGAGCGTGAAGGTCTGGACGTCAACAGCCACGGCGAAAACGCCTACAACGCATGATAAATTGGGTCATCTCCTGAAGCGACAAAGCCTCCCTCTCGGGAGGCTTTGTTTTTTTAGGCGTTGCGGTTACGCATGACGCCTTCCTGTACTGTCGACGCCACCAGCGTACCGTCCTGCGTATAGAACTCGCCGCGGACAAAACCGCGCGCGCTGGAGGCGGAGGTGCTTTCTACGCTGTAAAGCAACCAGTCGTTGATGTTGAACGGGCGATGGAACCACATTGAGTGATCGATGGTGGCCACCTGCATTCCCGGTTCCAGAAAACCGACGCCGTGCGGCTGCAGCGCAACGGGAAGGAAATTGAAGTCAGAAGCGTAGCCCAGTAGAGACTGATGGATGCGCAGATCTTCCGGTACAGCGCCGTTGGCGCGGATCCAGACCTGACGCGTCGGTTCTGCAACGTGACCTTTCAGCGGGTTGTGGAATTCAACCGGGCGAATCTCCAGCGGCTTATCGCAAAGAAATTTCTCTTTGACCTGCGGCGGCAGCAGATGGGCCAGCTTGCGGGCGATGTCCGTTTCAGAGGGCAGCGCATCCGGCGCGGGGGCTGCTGGCATGGTTTTCTGATGTTCGTAGCCGGGTTCTGGCGCCTGAAATGAGGCGGTCATGTAGAAAATCGGCTTCCCGTTCTGAATCGCCGCCACCCGGCGGGCGCTGAAGCTATTGCCGTCACGCAGGACTTCAACATCATAGATGATGGGTTTCTGGCTGTCGCCGGGACGCAGGAAGTAGCTGTGAAACGAATGGATCAGGCGTTCTGCGGGGACGGTCTCCTTTGCCGCATATAGTGCCTGACCGACCACCTGGCCGCCAAAGACCTGACGTAATCCCAGATCCTCGCTCTGCCCGCGGAACAATCCCTCTTCGATTTTTTCCAGATTTAACAATGCCAGCAGATTGGTTAATGCCTGACTCATAATTACCCTCAATCAATGATGACTGCCTTGCGCAGCGCGTTATTGAGGCAAAGTATAACCTGGAATCGTAAGTGGTCCGATGGGTGCAATAAACTGAATAGGGACGTTTTTTCCGACGTAAATCTCCCAGGCTGCGGGATTGTTAGTTATGGATGGTTGCAACTATTCATCGCCTGTTGGTTTCAGAACCCCGCGCGAGCTTTCGTGGCGGCCAACCCGTAAACGGGGAAGAGGCGCCATCTTCACTCTTGTGAGCCGAGGCTACGCGCCAGACGAGATGATTCATTTGCTTTTAGCTGCTTCCGGCAGGTGGTAATAACCCCTGTCTCCGGCCGACAGAGGATCCCCAGAAAGCGGCATTATGCTCACCGTATCACTTTTGCTGCCGGGACGTTGCAGGCAGTAATAATCTGAATATGGCGCTTTTCCGGGCGAAAATTGAGAACTGTGCCACACTTATTCATGGTGAAAATGTTTCGCCGCATTGCATTGCGGTCGAACATGCTCAAAGGGATGAAAGGAGAAAAGAATGAAATTTGCCTATATGTTAAGTGCTATAGCCGTAGCGGCTACGTTGTCTGCCTGTGCGAATAATCACAACAGCAATGCAGCGAACCAGGCGGCGCCCGATCCTTATGGCATTGCTTCACTAAGCTCCTCGCAGCAGCAGCCTAACGTATCCGGGACTATCAATATTCGCCAGCGCGTGGCGTTACCGCCGGACGCAGTATTGACCGTAACTCTGTCGGATGCGTCGCTGGCCGATGCGCCTGCGCACGTGCTGGCGCAAAAAGCGGTCAGGACCGAAGGGAAGCAGGCGCCGTTTAATTTTGTTCTGCCCTATAACCAGGCGCAAATCCAGCCTAATGCCCGCATTCTTCTCAGCGCGGCGATTACCGTTAACGGTCAGCTGATGTTCATTACCGATACCGTACAGACGGTGATTAACCAGGGCGGCAACCGTGCCGATCTGGTGCTGGTGCCGGTCCAACAAACGGCGGTACCGGTGGCGAACAACAACGTTCCGCCCGTGCAGTAACTCCACATCATGCCCCTTCTCAGGGGCATTTTTTTGTCTTCAATAAATCCAGCGGTAGTGCTGTAGATCAATATGCCCACTGCCTGACACCTGGACTCCCTCCGCTAATAGCGCCTGGCGTTGACGCTGCAGGTCCGGCCCGGTGAGAGAGATATCGCCGTGACGGTTGACCACCCTATGCCAGGGGAGAGTGGAACCTTCCGGCAGACGTTTTAATACCCCACCAACCTGACGCGCCGCGCGCGGTGAACCCGCCAACTGAGCAACGTCGCCGTAGGTCGCCACGCATCCTTCTGGTATTGAGGCGACAATTTGCCAGACGCGCTGCGGAAAAGTATCGTGAGAATCCATGGAAGGTCCTGTTGCTGGTAAAAGTTCAGAATAAGCGTTACATCATGGGCTGTACAGCGGGTGGATTAAGCCGGGTTGACTACGGTGAATTCCAGCGTCAGACCCAGCACCTGCATACCATGAACATTTTCATGCGGCGTATGGTTAGCAGGGCTTCAAGAAACTTCGGGCGTTCAGACTGGGCGTTAATCATCAGTTTGGCGCGCATGGCCGGGAGCTTAAGGGTTTATATCGGATACACCACGAGACCGCTGGCTTCGATGGGAAGTTTACGTAATTCAGCGTGCTGAAGGACGTCAACGGTTGAGTAAAGCAGCGCAACCGGGGGGACGGCCAGCAGCTGATTAGCGCTAATCGTGACAAAATCAATGAGCAGTCCCGGACGCAAAAAATGTAAACCGTGGAAGGGCACAGACACTTCAGGAATGGGCGGCATTGTCAGGGTGGTGATGAACGCGGTGATTCACTCATTCATATTCCGTTGAGATCGTGCCTTGATGATAAAAGGGGCGGTGAATAATCCACATTATGGCTGCCGGAAGGGGTTTTTGCTGAGAGTATGCTCGCAATCTCTTGAGGGGCGCGGGATCATTTATCGTGAAAAGCCTGTGGAGACGCGACTTTGCGCAATAAACCAGCACCCGATCGGCGGTGGCTTGCAATTCAAGGATTCAGCAGGGATAATGCGCCAGCGCGTTAGGTAACTAGCGCTCTCAATGGGGGCTCTGTTGGTTCTCCCGCAACGCTACTCTGTTTACCAGGTCAGGTCCGGAAGGAAGCAGCCAGAGCAGACGACGTGTGTGCCGGGATGTAGCTGGCAGGGCCCCCACCCATTTCAGCGTGTCCCTGGCGCGATTCGCACAAATCAGCTGCTTCATATCCCCTTCATGGTTAATATCCTTAATTAAAGTGTGAATTTATTTCGTTTCTAAAACTCCATTTTTTTATGCTAAAAATTCACTACGTCATAAATTTGAAATTTAAGTGAAATATTATTGTCATCTTAATGTCATATATCAGGTGCAGATTACTGATGGGAAACTGTTGTTAGATATAAGCCAAAAATATATCTCTGGATCAGCATGTTAAGTTCGTGTATTAGTTATATGATGATTGTATTTCACGGGAAGCGTGACTATGACTACTGTGGTTCTGAACGTCAAAATTGATAGTGAGTTAAAAGAAAAGCTGCGTCAGTATGCGGAAGAAAATAACGAAAATTTAGGAACAGCTACGGAGAAACTGCTGCTACTGGCCTTCCAGGTAGCGGAATCAGCAGACGAGGCGGGGGTTTCGGAAGAAGATATTGATAGCCAGCACACCGAAGAGGAAGCATCTCCATTAACCCCTAAAGAAATCAAAGCATTACGTAAACTCCTGAAGAAGAAAAAATGAAACAACAACTCTCTACAGCCAGCAACTATAGCGAAGCGTGCGCCATGCTGCGTTCCGGCTATGTGAAGCATGTACGCCTGAACTGGAATATCGGTAGTGATGAGTTCTTTCGCATTGCCTCCGACTGGTGTGATACGGGCGCAAAAATTAAAAAAGACGAAGACGGTTTTATTATTTCCCTTAAAGGTTTTCCGATTCCGCGACAGCATTAATGAAAATATTTCATTTTTGTCATCGGACTGACACGACACGAAGACAAACTTGAAGCGCAATTTTATAAAAACATCTCATATGCATCACGGATGATGGCTTTTGACGGGCTGGCTCCAGCCCGTCGATATTTTATTAAATAATTTTCCGTGGGCGGAAGCTCTCTTTCTGCTCCGTAAGACTATGCCATAACGGCTGCAATATATTAAAAGCGTGACGTAGTTCATCATCCGCAAGCGTAAACGGTAAGCGTAAATAGCGGTCAAAGGCGCCCGCCAGGCCAAATCGCGTTCCTGTTCCGATGTGAATTCCCCGGCTTTCCGCGCGAACGGAAAACAGCGTTGCCAGCATCCCGGGTAACTCAACCCAAAAAGAGAGTCCTCCTTCCGGCGGCGTGAAGCGCCAGTGGGGAAAATACTCCGCCATCAGCGCGCCGCACATATCCCGACGGGTTGCCAGCATGGCGCGCCGCGACGGCAACAGCATTTTCTCATTCTCCAGCAGCCAACAGCAGGCCAGCTGCTCCAGCAGCGGGGAGCCGAGATCGAGGGAGTCCCGCGCCTGAACCAGAGATGCAATGGTGCGCGAGGATGCGCGGATCCAACCTATGCGCAAACCGCCCCAGAAGCTTTTTCCCGCAGAGCCGATGGTTATCACCGGAGCATCAGGATTATAAGATGCTAAAGGCGGCGGCGGCGGGGCGTCGTACCATAGGTCGACCATCGTTTCATCTACTACCAATGTGGTGCGGGTTTGCGCGGCGATGTCTGCTACCCGCTGGCGCGTGGGGCTATCCATACAGCGACCGGTAGGGTTATGAAAGTCCGGCATCAGCCATGCCAGCCGCGGCGCCGTTTGGGCAATTGTCGCCGCTAAACCGTCGCAGTCCCATCCCTGCTGCGGTAACGCCACGCTGACCGGGCGGCATGATGCTCCCTGAATCGCGCTAATCGCCATAGGATAAGTCGGCGCATCCACCACCACCCGATCGCCGGGCCCGGTAAATAAGCGCAAAACCAATGCCAGGCCGCTAAGTGCCCCGTTAACAATCATTACTTCATCGCTTCGGGTTGGCAGGCCGCGTTCGCTATAGCGGTGGGCGATCGCTTCACGCAGAAGCGGCAGACCCTGCTGATCGTAACCGGTATTGGCTAAGTGCTGCGGCATGATTTTCAGGGCCTGGCTGAAAGCCTGATGAATTTCAGGCCCGGCGCTGAGCGCGGCGACGGCCAGATTGACCGACGGCGAGTCCGGTTTATTGGTCTTGATCTCAACCGTCCGCTCCGGCAAAGCGATCCGCGAACCGCTTCCCTGACGGCTGTAGAGATAGCCTTCTTCCCGTAGCTGTCCAAGCGCGCTGGCAACCGTAGTACGGCTGATATTCAGCGCCGCCGCCAGCTCCCGTTCACCGGGCAAACGGGTTTCCAGCGCAAGGCGGCCATCGAGAATCAGCAGGCGCAGCGCTTCCGCCAGCTGACGCCAGAGCGGTATGCGGGAACCGGATTCCTGCCAGTGACCGAGCAGGCGCACCAGCGATTGTGAACCAAAGCGACGAGATGACATAGCAATCCACTTTTTTAAAACTGGCCATTAATTATCAATCCATTTTTACTGATGATGAGGGGAATCGCAATTGTCCTGAGGTAGAAAATGGTACGTCGCTTGCTGCAACTTTATATTGGTCTGGTCCTGTACGGCGTGTCGACCGCGCTGTTTGTTCATGCCAATCTGGGGGCCGATCCGTGGGATGTTTTTCATCTGGGGATCGGCAACCAGTTCAATCTTGATTTCGGAACGGTGATGATTCTGACGGGCGCGGCGGTGCTGCTGCTGTGGATCCCGCTACGACAAATGCCGGGGCTGGGCACGGTAAGCAATGTGATTGTGCTGGGCCTGGCGGCAAACGCCACTCTGGCTATCCTGCCGCTGTTAGAATCGCTGGTGGCGCGTAGCCTGCTGTTGGCCGGGGCTATCGTACTGAATGCGCTGGCGACGGGAATGTATATTGGCGCAGGTTTCGGCCCCGGTCCGCGCGATGGGCTGATGACCGGACTGCATGCACGTACCGGATGGTCGCTGCGCGGCATTCGCACGGCGATTGAACTTTCCGTTCTGCTGATTGGCTGGATGATGGGCGGCAAATTTGGCGTGGGAACCGTACTCTATGCGATAACCATTGGGCCGTTGATTCAGCTCTGCCTGCCGTGGTTTCATCAGTCGGCTGCACGTAAGGCGCTGGCGAAACCGGGCGAGGCCATCTCCTGATATTAAGCTGCTATCCGCGCTGGAGACTAAACTTATCACTGCAGATACGGCCGGATTGTCCGGCGGTACTGTTCACTTCGGAGAGCATACTCATGAAGTACGTTGATGGTTTTGTTGTTGCCGTACCGGCAGAAAATAAGGAGGCATACCGCGCGATGGCGGCAAAGGCGCTGCCGCTATTTAAAGAGTTTGGCGCCCTACGCGTGGTCGAGTGCTGGGCGGATGATGTCCCGGATGGCAAGCTGACCGATTTTCGTCTGGCGGTAAAAGCTGAAGATAATGAAGAGGTGGTATTCAGCTGGATTGAATACCCCTCTAAAGAGGCGCGCGATGCCGCCAACGCTAAAATGATGGCTGACCCGCGGATGAAAGAGTTTGGCGAAAATATGCCATTTGATGGAAAACGAATGATATACGGCGGGTTTTCCCCGCTCCTCGATGAGTAATTCATCTTTGCCATCCCCATAGTCGGTGGGGATGGCGATAGAAGCCCTACAGATTACGCCAGCCGTGCAGCAGCATATAGCAACCCACCACAATAATCAGCGCACCGGAAATCCACGGTGCTTTCCGTGAGAGATCGTTTAGTCCCGGCCAGCGGTTGGCGACGTGCTTGAGGCTCAGGGCGGCAATTGCGCCTGAAGCCACTAAGGTGAGCGCCAGCCCAACGCTAAAACTCAGCACCAGCGTGGCTCCCAGCGAAACCTTTTTTAACTGGAGGCAAATAAGCAATACGGTAATTGACGCCGGGCAGGGGATTAGCCCGCCCGTCAGCCCAAACAAAACGATCTGTCCGGTGGTGACCCGCTGTCCGTTAAAGCGGCGGTTGATCTCCTCCGCATGCGCGCGCTGATGGGCGTCCTGCCACTCTGCGGTGGCCACCAGCGGATACGCGTGAGGATGGTGTTGATGCGGATGATGGTGTGCATGATGGTGGTCGTGGTCGTGGTCGTGGTCGTGGTCGTGGTCGTGGTCGTGGTTATGGTTATGGTCACGATCGCGTTGGTGTGTACGAGATTCGAGCCAGGTACGCCGCAGCATCCAGCAGGCAATCAGCACAATAAGGATCCCTGAGATCAGCTGAAACCAGGGTTCTGACGTTTGCGCATCCCAACCGCGGCCAAACCACAGGCCTGCCATCGCCACCAGCCAGACCACGGCCGTATGCGATACCGTCGCCGCTAGCCCCAGTAGTACAGCCTGCTTCAACGTTCCGCGCACTGCCACAATAAATGCCGCCATCATGGTTTTCGAGTGTCCGGGCTCCAGACCGTGCAGCGCGCCGAGCAGGATCGCGCTGGGAATGAATAGCCAGGCATTCCCCTGTTGCAGCAGTGAAGTGAAATCGTTCATAACGTGGTCCCTTGCCAAAAGTGATCTCATGCTACTCCCCCCTAGTATATAAATACTACCCCCTGGTAGAAAAATACTCCCGGGGAGTAGAGCATGGTATGCTGGCCTTGTTACATACGGGGGTCGTTAATGGAAACGATCGAGTCATCAAAGAGTGGAGCGCGTAATGTCACATACTGTTCGTCACAAGAAGATGTTATTGACACGACTGAAGAAAATTCAGGGGCAGAGCGCTGCGCTGGAAAAAATGCTCAACCGCGAACATGAATGCGCAGAGGTTCTCCAGCAGCTGGCCGCCATTCGCGGTGCGGTAAACGGCATGATGATGCAGGTTATCCAGGGGCATTTAACGGATCATGTCGTCAAAGAGCCGGAAGAAGGCCAGCGTGAAGCTGACCTTGAAGTGGTCATGCAGGTGATTAAATCTTATCTGAAATAGGCTCAGAAGGTATTTTCCGCAGGCGGCGTTGAATACGCTTTCAGGTTGTTTTCAGCCCAGAGGATAAATTTCTCCTTTGGCAGCGCTTTGCTATAAAGCCAACCCTGGGCGTACTGCACGCCGTGAACGCGCAGCCAGTCGCGCTGGCTTTCGGTTTCGACGCCTTCGGCAACGGTCGCCAGATTAAGCGCTTTCGCCATTTCAATAATATGCGGCGTCAGCGGTTTGTACTCCAGCGTATCGACAAACGATTTATCGATTTTCAGAGTGTCGACGTCCAGTTTTTGTAAATAGCTCAGGCTGGAGTAGCCGGTGCCGAAGTCATCAATAGATATACGGTGTCCGGCCTGACGATAGCCGGCGATGACGGGCAGAGTGGTTTGCGGGTCAACGAAGCCGCGCTCGGTAATTTCAAGGATGATCTGCTGAGCGCTGATACCCCAGTGCTGGAGCTGCTCCTGCAGGAGTATCGGCAGCGTTGGCGAACGCAAATCATCGACAGATAAATTGATCGAAATATGCACTTCCGGGCGCTGGCGCAGCCAGGTTCCGAGATCGGCGAAAATTTTCCGCACGATATCTTCGGTTAACCGGGTTATCAGCCGGGTCTGTTCGGCAAGCGGGATAAAAATATCCGGCGATAAATAACTACCGTCAGGCTGCCTCCAGCGGGCAAGTGCTTCCGCGCCGGCGATTTTGCCAGTCTGTAGCGAAATAATAGGCTGATAATAGACCTGTATAGCATTGGAGTTCAGCGCGTCCAGCATCCCGTAACGCGGAGAGCGCAGCCTTCGCAGCAGGCGAAGAAGCAGGAATGAGGCCAGAAGGCTGGTGCATAAACCAATCGGCAACCACAGCATTAGCTGTTGATGTAATTTTTGCTGGAGCGGTAATGTTGATGACCAGGCCGCGATCGCCAGCCCTAGTTCAGGGATGCGGCGGAGGCGATAAACGGTGCTATCAAGCGTCAATGTTTCGACATCCAGACGCTTGATGTGCTCCCAGGCGGCGGCGTCGAGCGGTTTACTGCTGATGATAATTTGATCGCGCTTCGTGCCAAACAAGAGTGTGTGAATCTCTTCCTGGCCTGACGGAATCACATCAATAAATGAAACCGGATCGATCATCACCACATGATGTTCGCTGCCCATTGCCGTCATTTTATGCTGTAGCCCGAGATCGCTAACCGAGGTGAGCCAGGTACGATAGCCGTCGGCAGTAATATGGTCGGGAGCAGGAAACGTTACTGATACCCGATGATCTTCAAGAGAAGAGCATTGCGGAATACCTCCATGTAACCACAACACTTCCTGCACGTAGCGGTGGGTGTAGGCAATCCGCCGCATATTAAGCAGATGCTGCGGACTGCAGGTCGCGGCGGTATCGGCATCCGCTTCGTTCAGCGCCTCTCTTGCCTGATCGGCTACCTGCTGAACGCGAGCCAGTACCCGAACGGAAAAGTTGTCCAGTCCGGTATAAAACTGCGCTTTGGCCTGCTGCATTGCCAACCAAATACTCAGCGCCACCGGCAAAATAATGGCCAGTATCAGTACCCCTGTAACCAGGCTCACCTGATGCCGGGTCGTCATGAGCATTTCCTAAATTTATTAAGGGGTGCGATGAGTATACGCGAAAGATAAAAAGGACGATTAGGTTAACGGGATAAAAAGGCCCGAACCGCGAGAGAGCAGCGAATACGGGCTAACAGTGGATGATCCGCGACGCCCGAAGCTGTAAACGGCGCGGAGAAAAACGAGGGCTGGTATGCTGGCAGCCAATAAGCATCGCCAGCACAGGTTCATATTCTAAAGCGCAATCATGACAGCCAGATGTTGCGTTTAGTGGGCATCCGGCGCGGCGATGTCGGCGCTAATCCGCAGGTCGTTTTCGTCGAACACCATGCAGTAGCGATCGTCGAAGGCAACGCTGATTTTCTGCCAGGGGCGAAAGTGAACGTCGCCTGGCAGCAGAATTTTGACGTTATCGTGGCCGTAGCACTGGCCAAATAGATAGGTGTTATTACCCAGTCTCTCGACCACTTCACATTGAAACTCAACCACGGTACCGATATTCACATCGGTAGAGAGATGTTCAGGACGAATACCGAGGGTGACGGCAGCGCCGGGCTGCAGCGGTGAGGTGGTGATATTGAGCGTCAGATTATGATCTTGCGCCATCTTCACGCTAAGCTGGCCCGGCTGCCATGAGGTAACCGTCGCGGGAAGGAAGTTCATTTTCGGCGAACCGATAAATCCCGCGACGAATTTATTCACCGGGTTGTAATACAGCGACATCGGCGATCCCATCTGCTCAACTTTGCCGTAGTTCATCACCACTATTTTATCGGCGAGAGTCATCGCTTCAACCTGGTCATGAGTAACATAAACCATGGTCGTTTTGAGCTCGTGATGGAGTTTGGCGATATGCAGGCGCATCTCAACGCGCAGTTCGGCATCGAGGTTAGAAAGGGGTTCATCAAACATAAACACCCGTGGATTACGTACAATAGCGCGGCCGATGGCAACGCGCTGACGTTGACCGCCAGAAAGTTGCTTAGGCTTACGATCCAGCAGATGAGAGAGCTGCAGCGTTTTCGCCACCATTTCAACCTGACGGCGAATTTCATCTTTTGGTACTTTGTTCACTTTCAGGCCATAGCCCATATTTTCCGCCACCGTCATATGCGGATAGAGCGCATAGGACTGGAATACCATAGCGACGCCGCGATGGGCAGGAACGACATCATTCATCACCTCATCGCCAATTAGCACTTCACCTTCGCTGACCTCTTCAAGACCGGCAATCATCCTCAGTAGCGTCGATTTACCGCAGCCGGACGGGCCGACGAACACCGCAAATTCACCATCTTCAATATCAAGATTTACCTGATGCAGCGTCACCGTACTGCCGAACCGTTTGGTGACATTCCTCAGTCGTATATTGGACATCAACACTCCCCGGATTGTTAGCCATTTTTGCCGTTGGGATTTGGGCTGCGATGCGGAATTTGTATAACGTGTAACAATTCAGCCGAACGATGCTCAACGACACTAAAATCATGCAGCGACTATAACTTCCACGGTTTTAGCGCCATACAACGATGTTTCATTTCTGCAATGATGATCACACAACGAGTAGCTTCCAGTAGTTTTATCAGCCTTCAAAGCGTAGCGTATAACAAATCAAACATGACGGATGTTTTGTTTATGAACTGCCGTTAATCAACTTGCTAAGAGATTTGCTGAAGTCACATTACTTAATAAAAACCATTAAATTGTTATACCTTCACATGAGGTTGATAATGAAAAAGAACACTCTTGCTGCACTGATCCTTACCACTCTGGCTGCCGGGCAGCTAACGAGCCTGCAGGCGCACGCGGCCGGGCAGCTCAACGTTTGGGAAGACATCAAAAAATCCGCCGGCATCAAAGCCGCAGTCGGTGATTTTGAAAAGCAGTTCAACGTTAAGGTGAACGTGCAGGAGATGCCGTACGCCCAACAGCTGGAAAAGCTGCGTCTTGATGGTCCGGCGGGCATCGGCCCGGATGTCCTGGTGATCCCTAATGATCAGCTAGGCGGAGCGGTTGTCCAGGGATTGCTATCTCCATTGACTTTGGATCAGGAGAAGCAGGAGGCGTTTACGCCTGCGTCAATCAGCGCTTTCCATATGGATAACGTGCTTTACGGCGTACCTAAAGCGGTGGAAACCCTGGTACTGATTTACAACAAAGATCTGATCGACCAGCCGCTGGATAGCCTGCAGGCGTGGTTCGACTATTCGAAGAAGCAGCGCGAAGAGGGGAAATACGGTCTGCTGGCGAAGTTCGACCAGATTTATTACAGCTGGGGCGCTATCGGTCCAATGGGCGGCTATATCTTTGGCAAAAACGATAAAGGGGGCTTCAACCCGCAGGATGTCGGTCTCAACAAACCCGGCGCAGTGGAAGCAGTCACTTTCCTGAAAAAATTCTATACCGATAAGGTTTTCCCTGCAGGGATCCTCGGTGACAACGGGTTGAACGCCATCGATTCCCTGTTCACCGAGAAGAAAGCGGCGGCGGTGATTAACGGCCCGTGGGCTTTCCAGCCATACGAAGCGGCAGGCATTAATTATGGCGTTGCGCCTCTGCCGACGCTGCCGGACGGCAAACCGATGAGCTCCTTCCTCGGCGTGAAAGGCTACGTGGTTTCGACGTGGAGTAAAGATAAAGCGCTGGCGCAGCAGTTTATTGAGTTTATTAACCAGCCTCAGTATGTGAAAGCACGCTATGTGGCGACCGGCGAAATCCCGCCGCTGAAGGCAATGATTGACGATCCGCTGATTAAGAATGACGAGAAGGCCAGCGCGGTGGCGGTGCAGTCAGCACGGGCGACGGCAATGCCAGGAATACCGGAAATGGGGGAGGTATGGGGCCCGGCGAACGCAGCCCTGGAGCTGAGCCTGACCGGTAAACAGGAGCCGAAGGCGGCGCTGGATAACGCCGAGAAGCAGATCAAGATGCAGATCGAAGCCATGCAGGCCAGCAATCAGTAATCAGGTGAAGTAACAGAACGGGAGGAGGCCCTCCCGTTTTCAGAAGGAGTCGTGTGTGATTATCAATCCCAGCGAAAATATTGCCGAAGCGCGTGGTGCAGGACGCCACGCGTGGTGCGGCCTGCTGCTGGCTATCGTGCCGGGTTTTGGTCAGTTTTATCACCGCCAGTGGTTGAAGGGGATTGTCTTCCTGGTGCTGCTGAGCAGTTTTATGAGCATTTTCTATGACTTTCTCAGCGAAGGCCTGTGGGGGTTATACACCTTAGGCGAAGAAGTCCCGCGGGATAACTCTATCTTCCTGCTGGCGGAAGGAATAATCAGCGTGCTGATTATCGCTTTTGGTTTGTTAGTCTATTTCCTCTCGCTGCGCGATGCCTGGATTAACGGTAAAAAGCGCGATGAGGGTATGGCGCTGAACAGCGTACGCAAGCAATATCAGATGCTGCTCAGCGACGGTTTTCCCTATTTGATGATTACGCCGGGCTTTATTCTGCTGGTGTTTGTGGTCATCTTCCCGATTCTGTTTGGCTTTGCCATCGCCTTTACTAACTACAACCTTTACCACACGCCGCCCGCGAAGCTGGTCGATTGGGTGGGGTTCAAAAACTTCATCAACATCTTCACATTATCCATCTGGCGCTCGACCTTTTTTGATGTCCTGCAGTGGACGGTGGTGTGGACGCTGCTGGCGACAACCCTGCAATGCACCGTTGGTGTGTTGCTGGCGATTCTGGTTAACCAGAAGGATTTGCGTTTCAAGCCAATGATCCGCACGATTTTTATTCTGCCGTGGGCGGTGCCGGGGTTTGTGACGATTCTGGTTTTTGCCGGGATGTTCAATGATTCATTCGGGGTCATTAACAACGCCATTTTGTCTTTCTTCGGCATCAGTCCGAAGGCCTGGCTGACCGACCCGTTCTGGACTAAGACGGCGCTGATCATGATGCAAACCTGGCTGGGCTTCCCGTTTGTTTTCGCCATGACCACCGGCGTACTGCAGGCGATTCCGGACGATCTCTATGAAGCGGCCACGATGGATGGCGCCAGCGCGTTTACCCGGCTGCGGACCATTACTCTGCCGCTGGTGCTGTACTCGATTGCGCCAATTATTATTACTCAGTACACCTTCAATTTTAATAACTTCAATATCATCTATCTGTTCAACAACGGCGGGCCTGCGGTGGCGGGGTCGAATGCCGGCGGTACGGATATTCTGGTGTCGTGGATCTACAAACTCACCATGTCGTCTTCGCAATACGCTATCGCGGCCACTATTACGATCCTGCTGTCGATTTTCGTCGTCGGTCTGGCGTTGTGGCAGTTCCGCGCCACAAAATCCTTTAAAAATGACGATATGGCGTAAGGGAAGCAACATGGCTAAATCACCGAGTATTAAACGCGAAAAGTGGATTCGCCTGTCACTCACCTGGCTGGTGGTCATCTTTGTCTCGACGATCATTATTTACCCGCTGGTCTGGACGGTAGGGGCGTCGCTGAACGCCGGGAACAGTCTGCTGAGTACGTCGATTATTCCTGAAAACCTGTCGTTCCAGCATTACGCGGATTTGTTCAACGGCAATGTGAATTATCTCACCTGGTACTGGAACTCGATGAAAATCAGCTTCATGACCATGCTTCTGACCCTAATCAGCGTGAGCTTCACCGCCTATGCGTTCTCCCGCTTTCGTTTCAAAGGGCGGCAGAACGGACTGATGCTGTTCCTGCTGTTGCAGATGATTCCGCAGTTCTCGGCGCTGATTGCGATCTTTGTCCTTTCTCAGCTGCTGGGGCTAATCAACAGTCATCTGGCGCTGGTACTGATCTACGTGGGCGGCATGATCCCGATGAATACCTGGCTCATGAAGGGGTATCTGGACGCGATCCCCAAAGATCTGGATGAATCCGCGCGGATGGATGGTGCCAGCAGCTTCCGTATCTTTTTCGAGATCATTATGCCGTTGTCGAAGCCTATTCTGGCGGTGGTGGCGCTGTTTTCATTTACCGGTCCGCTGGGGGATTTCATTCTCTCCAGCACCATATTGCGTACCCCGGATAAGTACACGCTGCCGATTGGCCTGTATAACCTGGTCGCACAGAAGATGGGCGCCAGCTACACCACCTACGCGGCGGGAGCGGTATTGATTGCCGTCCCGGTGGCGATTCTCTATCTGGCGCTACAAAAGTACTTTGTTTCCGGCCTCACCTCAGGCAGTACAAAAGGATAACCCCATGAAAAGATTAACACCCGCGTGGCTTGCTGTTTCTCTGGCATGCTGTTTTTCCGCCGGTACGCTGGCGGCAGATGCGCTGCAAACGCAGGCGTTTAGCAATATGCCCGCTGATTTTATTAAAGGCGCGGATATCTCTACGCTGCTGGATGCGGAAAAACACGGCGCGAAGTTCTTTAATCACAACAATCAGCAGCAGGATCCGATCGCGATCCTCAAGGCCGATGGCGTGAACTACGTTCGTCTGCGCCTGTGGGTGGATCCCAAAGATGCTAAAGGCCAGCGCTACGGCGGCGGCGATAACGATCTGGCGACGACGCTGGCGCTGGCGAAGCGGGCAAAAGCGCAGGGGATGAAGCTGCTGCTTGATTTCCACTACAGCGATTTCTGGACCGATCCGGGTAAGCAGTTCAAGCCGAAAGCCTGGGAGAAGCTGGACTATCCGCAGCTGAAAACCACGATCCACGATTATACCCGCGACACGATTGCCCGCTTTAAGCAGGAGGGCGTGCTGCCGGATATGGTGCAGATCGGCAACGAAATCAACGGCGGTATGCTGTGGCCGGAAGGTAAAAGCTGGGGGCAGGGCGGCGGCGAGTTCGATCGCCTTGCTGGGCTGCTGAATGCCGCCATCGATGGACTGAAGGAAAATCTCACCGGCGGTGAGCAGGTTAAAATTATGCTTCATCTGGCCGAAGGCACGAAAAACGACACCTTCCGCTGGTGGTTTGATGAAATCAGCAAGCGTAACGTCCCTTACGACATCATTGGTTTGTCGATGTACACCTACTGGAATGGCCCGATTAGCGCGCTGAAAGCCAATATGGACGATATCAGCCAACGCTATAACAAAGACGTGATAGTGGTGGAGGCCGCTTACGCTTATACCCTGGATAACTGCGACAATGCGGAAAATAGCTTCCAGGCGAAAGAAGAAAAAGATGGTGGTTACCCCGCCACCGTCCAGGGACAATATAATTATATTCACGACTTAATGCAGGCCGTTGCCGATGTTCCGCAGCATCGCGGTAAAGGTATTTTTTATTGGGAGCCGACGTGGATTGCCGTGCCGGGAAATACCTGGGCGACGCCTGCCGGAATGAAATATATCCACGATGAGTGGAAAGAGGGAAATGCCCGGGAAAATCAGGCGTTGTTTGATTGCCAGGGAAAAGCATTGCCGTCGATGAAGGTATTTAATTAATTATTCAGTTTTACACTTCAGGATGTTTATTATGAAAAAATTTGCGCCTTTGAGTCCGAAGGTTAATACGCTATTGCATGGCGCCGACTATAACCCGGAGCAATGGGAGAATTATCCGGATATTATCGACAAAGATATTGCCATGATGCAGCAGGCAAAATGCAATGTGATGTCGGTAGGGATATTCAGCTGGGCGAAGCTTGAACCTCAGGAGGGCGTATTTGAGTTTGGCTGGTTGGACAGTATTCTGGAAAAACTGTATACCGCCGGAATTCATGTCTTTCTTGCTACGCCAAGCGGCGCGCGCCCGGCGTGGATGTCGCAGAAATATCCTCAGGTGCTGCGCGTTGGTCGCGATCGGGTGCCTGCCCTGCACGGCGGACGGCATAACCACTGTATGTCGTCGCCGGTCTATCGTGAGAAAACCCTGAAGATTAATACCCTGCTGGCGGAACGTTACGCGCAGCATCCGGCGGTGCTGGGCTGGCATATCTCCAACGAATACGGCGGGGAGTGTCACTGTAGCCTGTGTCAGGAGCGTTTCCGCGACTGGCTGAAAGCGCGCTATGAAACGCTGGATAATCTCAATCACGCCTGGTGGAGTACCTTCTGGAGCCACACCTATAGCGACTGGTCGCAGATCGAATCTCCGGCGCCGCAGGGAGAAGTCTCAATTCATGGTCTCAACCTTGATTGGCATCGCTTTAATACCGCCCAGGTGACCGACTTCTGCCGCCATGAGATTGCTCCGCTGAAAGCGGCGAATGCCGAACTGCCGGTGACCACCAACTTCATGGAGTATTTCTACGATTACGACTACTGGCAGTTGGCGCAGACGCTGGACTTTATCTCGTGGGACAGCTACCCCATGTGGCATCGGGATAAAGATGAAACCACGCTGGCCTGCTACACCGCGATGTATCACGACATGATGCGCAGCCTGAAGGGCGGTAAGCCGTTTGTATTAATGGAATCCACTCCCAGTGCGACTAACTGGCAGCCAACCAGTAAGCTTAAGAAGCCGGGAATGCATATTCTCTCCTCTTTGCAGGCGGTGGCGCACGGTGCGGATTCGGTGCAGTATTTTCAGTGGCGTAAAAGCCGCGGTTCGGTGGAGAAGTTCCATGGCGCGATTATCGATCATGTCGGTCATCTGGATACGCGCGTGGGCCGTGAAGTGACGAAGCTCGGCGAGATGTTAAGCCAGCTGCCAGGCGTCGTGGGCTGCCGGACGGATGCGAAAGTGGCGATTATCTTCGATCAGCAAAATCGCTGGGCGCTGGATGATGCCCAGGGGCCGCGTAATCTCGGCATGGAGTATGAAAATACCGTCAACGAACATTACCGTCCGTTCTGGGAGCAGGGGATTGCAGTTGATGTTATCGATGCTGACGTTGACCTGAGTCCTTATCAACTGGTCATTGCGCCAATGCTGTATATGGTTCGTGAGGGATTTGCCGAACGCGCCGAAGCGTTTGTGGCTAACGGCGGTCATTTAGTTACTACATACTGGACAGGGATAGTGAACGAGTCCGACCTCTGCCATCTCGGCGGTTTCCCGGGCCCGCTGCGTAAACTGCTGGGCATTTGGGCGGAAGAAATTGACTGCCTGAACGACGGCGAACGCAACCTGGTACAGGGGCTGGCGGGTAATGAAGCTGGCTTGCAGGGGCCGTACCAGGTACGCCATTTGTGTGAACTGATTCATGCTGAAAGCGCGCAGCCGCTGGCTACCTATCGCGATGATTTTTATGCAGGAAGACCGGCGGTCACCGTCAATCACTTTGGTAATGGCAAGGCATGGCACGTTGCGTCGCGCAACGATCTGGCCTTCCAGCGGGACTTCTTCTGCAGCCTGATGAAAGAACTCTCTCTGCCGCGCGCGGTTGAGGCTGATTTCCCGCCGGGCGTAGTAGCGACCGCACGCACGGATGGTGAAACCGCCTACGTTTTCCTGCAAAACTACAGCGCGCAGCAGCATCGCGTGGTTTTGCCGCAAGGCTATCTGGACTGCCTCACCGGTACGGCGCTGAATACGCCGCTGGTCTTAAATGCATGGGATTGCCGTATCCTCAGTCGTCGCGCGTAATTTTTCTCTCCCCGCGCCTGCTCCTGCGAGCAGGCGTTTTTTTATCTGCTAATCAGGAGTCTGGTATGGTGAGTTTAAAATCCTTTCTGAATTACTTCTCGCAGCCTCGTGCGGCGGTACCTTTAAGTCATGCGGAGCAACAACAGATTGATTATTTAATTCAGGCATTTGGTGGTGAAGGCAATATTATTAACGTTGACGCCTGCATTACCCGCTTACGCGTCACGGTGAATAATCTATCGATAGTTGATTCTCAGGCCTTACAGCAGCAGGGAGCGCTTGGGGTTATTATCCTGGGGCAGCAGGTGCATGCTATTTTCGGTAAGCAGTCGGATGCTTTACGGCAATTACTTGATGAGCGCTTTGCCAGCCGGAAATAAAATAAAACGGGATAACGCAATAATGAGTTATCCCGAAAATATAACAGGCATTCAATAGCAATAATCATTACCGGAGGGTAATTAACAACTTTACAGTTGGCGATAAAACAGTTAAACGGCTATTACCACCAGGCTTCGACCTGTACACCAAAGTTCCATGTATTATTGGCGGTCCGATCTTCGAACGGCTTACCATTTTCGGAATCATTCAGGTATGAAGCGAAAATTCGTAGTTCCGGGCGCGACATAAAGTCAGGTCCATCGGCCAGGCCCAGCGCAATGGTGTATTTCTCACCGGCTTGTTTGTAATCGGTATTATTTTTGTAGCTATCTTTTTGGTAGAAGCCGCCCACTTCGCCAATCAGGCGCACATATTCGGTGAACTGATACTGCCCGCGCGCCACCAGCGACAGCATGCGTGTTTTATCCGTGTAATCGGTGATGTTATCCGCGGAGCCCCAGGTCAGGACGTGGTTAATTGAGAACTTTTCAGTAATCGGAATTAAACCGGTATTGATAACGCGGTAGCCGGTGGCGTCATTGACGTAGTTCCACATGTCATACCAGCCGCCCCCCTGGGACACCATGTTCTGCGCCAGTCCTTTGTTTGCGTATTGCAGAACCGTTTTGTTGTAACCGCCCAGCATATCCTGGCTGATTTCACCGGTTAGCATGACGCCGTTTTCAGCATCATAGAGTCCGCCGTAGGTATCCTGCTTTTTAGTGGTATTCGGCATCGCGTAGTCGATACCAAATTCGGTCCAGGAGCCGGCCCACGGCTTCCAGCCCGCATAGCGCAAATCAAGATAGTTAATATTGACGTTGCTATCGCCATCGACGCGGTAGTCGACGTCATTGGCATCCCCGCGGATCCAGGCAAATGAAACGGCGCCCGGACCGAGCGTATAGTTTTCGATCCCGGCGCCGGATCCGGAAATATTCCAGTATTTCGTATCGATAATGTGCAGATCGTGGCGCTGATAGTAGCGTTTGCCGCCCCAGATGACTGCATTTGGATCGCCGGGGATCAGACCTTTAATTTGCAGGTTTAGCTGCCGCAGGCCGAACTGCGCATCGTCATCAAGCGTGGTTTCATTATCGTTTGAGCCGTCAGATACCATGCTGACCATACTATCGAGGTAGAAGCTAACGTCATTCTTCTTGTAGACCTCCGATCCCAGCTCCAGCTCGCCGTAGGTATCAGATTCGTTACCCAGACGGCCAATTTTATTTTTTTGCCATTCGGCCTGGCTACCGTCGCCGGAGACCCCAACCCCGGCGCGCATATAGCCATGAAAGTCGATACCCGGGAGGGTGGCGGAAGCAGCAAACACGGATGGTGAAATCAGCGCAGCGGCCAACGCAACGGAAAGTGTGCGCAGCGTAGTGTTCATGTCTATCCTCTTATTTTTTTGTATTACGTTCACATAACCGGTGTCATAAAATGCCTAAACCTGAAATCAGGCAATTGAATGATCGCCATAGTGTGATTAACTGCAAATAAAAAGGCGGGTTTTGTTACGCAAAGTGAGTCCATTCACAATTTGTAGTATTATGAGCGTAATACTTTTTATGGCTATGGTTGGAGGAGGAATACGGCAATGAGCGTTTTTTCACATTGCCCCTGTTACAATTCAGGGATAACAACACAAGGAACCGGACCATGAAGTCTAAAAGCGCGACCTTAGAAGACGTTGCACGCCATGCGGGCGTCTCCTATCAGACCGTGTCCAGGGTACTGAACAAATCTGCTAATGTATCCAAAGCCACGCGCAGCAAGGTGGAGAAATCCATTGAGGAGCTGCGCTATGTCCCGAACCGCCTGGCGCAACAGCTGGTAGGTAAGCAAAGTCGTACCGTGGGCCTGGTCACAATTTCCCTTGCATTGCATGCCCCATCCCAGGTGGCTGCGGCGGTAAAACGCTATGCGAACGTGGAAGGTTATCAGGTGCTCATCTCCATGATTGATGAGAGCGTCAACCAAAGTATCCAGGACTCTATTAATGAACTGAAGTCTCAACTGGTGGATAAGGTCATCATCAACGTGCCGCTGGAGACTGAACAGGCCCAAAAAATAGCCGCTGATAACGATGACATCGTCTGTCTTTTTTTAGATGTCGACCCCTACAGCTCGGTGTTTAACGTTTCGTTTAATCCGGCGGACGGTACACGGGCCAGCGTCAAGTATCTCTATGAGATGGGCCATCGGGAAATCGCGTTGCTGGCCGGCCCTGAAAGTTCGGTATCGGCCAAACTGCGTTTGAAAAGCTGGATAGAAACCCTGGAGGGTTACGGGCTGGAGCCGGTAACGGTGATTCGCGGCAACTGGGACGCGCAAAGCGGCTACGCTGGCGCGCTGCAAATGCTGCGGGAGACGCCAAACTTTACCGCCGTTTTGGTAGGTAACGATCAGATGGCATTGGGCGTACTGAGCGCATTTCACCAGCACCAGGTACCGATTCCGGGAGAAAAGTCGGTTATTGGTTATGATGACACTTATGAGAGTTCGTTCTTCTACCCGGCGCTAACCACGGTTTCGCTGGATCTTGATCTGCAAGGGAAGGAGGCCGTTCGGCGCATTCTCGACAGCGGCGATAACGAAACATCACATACGTCTTCTATCCTTCCGGCTCGTCTGGTTGTACGCCATTCTACCGGGCCAAAAACGGAGCCTGGCAAAAATCTGCAGTCTATTGCTGAGCAACTCCGGGCTCTGGCGCATCAGCTAAGTCCTTAATCTGCAAAGGGCGCTCTCGCCGCCCTTTCATCCTTCTCATTCTCAGGGTTGATCTTTGTCTTTACACGGTGTACGGTATTGTTATGTTATAACATAATGATTGAGGTCGCTATGAAACCCAATATTCATCCGCATTATCGTACGGTGGTTTTTCACGATACCAGCGCCAACGAATACTTTAAGGTCGGTTCGACTATCAGAACCGAGCGTGAGATCGAACTGGAGGGCGAGACGTACCCCTACGTGACGCTTGATGTATCGTCCAAATCGCATCCGTATTACACCGGTAAGCAGAAGGCCTTCAACAACGAAGGTAGTACCGCGCGTTTCCGTCAGCGCTTTGGCGGCTTTATTGATGCGAAGAGGGAAAAATAATGCAGGTGCTAAACTCATTGCGTAGCGCGAAACAACGCCACCCGGATTGCCAGATCGTGAAGCGCAAGGGGCGGCTATACGTGATTTGCAAAAGCAATCCCCGCTTTAAAGCCGTACAGGGACGCAAGAAAAGACGTTAACGAAAGCTCCCCAGCGTACGTAACTGCTGGCCGTCGGCGCTGAAGTTGTCGGCGGCCAGCCATTGCTGCATTGCCCTGTCTATCTGTGGCCACTCGGAATCAATAATGGAAAACCAGTCGGTATCGCGGTTGTGGCCCTTTATCACCAGCGCCTGACGAAATTGCCCCTCATACTGAAATCCCAACCGCAGCGCCGCCCGGCGTGACGGTTCGTTGAGACTGTTACATTTCCACTCGTAGCGCCGATAGCCGAGCGTATCAAAGACGTAATCCATCAGCAGCCAGTGGGCCTCGGTGGCCATTGCGGTCCGGCTCAGTAAAGGCGAGAAGTGAACGTGGCCGACTTCAACAACGCCGTTGTTAGCGTCAATTCTCATCAGCGCCAGTGAGCCCACGGGCTGGTCTGTTTGCTTATCGATCACCGCGAAGTGAATGGGGTCGTTCTGCCCGGAAACGCTCTCAATCCATGCGCGGTACTCCTCTACGCTGCTGTCCGGTTCACGCAGCAGCCATGTCCAGCTTCGGGTATCCGGGGCTAAGCGGTGGGCGTCAAACAGCGCGCCGGCATGCGTGGAGCGCAAAGGCTCTAGCCGACAAAAGCGGCCCTGCAGGTTCACCCTTTCAGGATGTGGACAGGGCTGCCAGTCGGGCAGGGCGGTGCCAACGGGCTGATCGTATTGATTAAGATGGCTCATCAGGATTTCCTTCTATGGACGAATGCTGTGAGATTAAGCGCTTATTGGTTCCATAAAAAAGGGCCATCAGAGTATATTTTCGTAGTACCACGAGGAGCCAAAATGAATATTCCTGATGATGCTTTTTTTACTCTGTTGGAGCAGGCGCTGTGCGACAGAGGGCGTGAAACCCTGCAGCGCACGCTCTATCTCCGTCTGCGAGCGGCCATTTTGCAAGGTACGCTGGCGGGCGGTAGCCGCCTGCCAGGTTCACGGGCTATAGCGCAGCGTCTGAAGCTATCGCGCAATACCGTCAACGGCGCGCTGGAGCAGCTGGCGATGGAGGGGTATCTGCTGCGTAGCCGCCAGGGGACATACGCCGCGCTTTTGAAGTCGCAGGGAGAAGAGGAGGTTGCGGCGCGCGTGATTGTGCTCCCTGAGTACCTTCAGGGATTACCCGCCGCCACGCGTCGTGATTCGCCCACGCTGCTCTTTACGCCGGGAATGCCTGCGGTTAACTACTTTCCTCTTGCTATCTGGCGTCGACTCCTTGACCGGGTATTGCGCGAGGAGGGAAGTGCATTGCTGGGCTACGGCGATGCGCAGGGGGAACTTGCATTGCGCAAAGCGATTGCCCGTCATCTGGCGCTCTCCCGGGGTATTCGTTGCGAAGCCGGGCAAATTGTGATTACGGAAGGAGCGCTGGAAGCCGTTGATTTATGTACGCATCTGCTGAGCGTTGCCGGGGAGACGGCATGGGTGGAAGAACCCGGCTATTTAGGGGCAAAAAGCATGTTTCTTAAAGCCGGGCTTCACATCAAGGGTATACCCGTCGATCGAGAGGGTATGCGGTTCGATACCGATGATGATAGCGCAGCACCGCGATTAATCTTTACTTCACCGTCCCATCAATACCCCTACGGTTCGGTGATGAGCGCCGGGCGGCGACTGGCTTTACTGGAATATGCCCGCCGTCATGACGCCTGGCTTATCGAGGATGATTACGATAGTGAATTTCGTTATAGCGGCGAACCGATTCCCGCCATGCTGGGAATGGTCAGGCAGGCGCCGGTAGTTTATCTGGGGACATTCAGCAAAACGCTTTTTCCCGCGCTGCGTATTGGCTTTATGGTGATGCCGGAGGGGCTGGCGGATGCCGCAAGAGGCGCGATTGGTTCACTGTTACGGGGCGGTCATCGTGCTGAACAGCGGGCGCTGGCGCTGTTTATCGAAGAGGGGCACTACGCGCGTCATCTTGCCGCTATGCGCCGCTTGTATCGCAAACGCCAGCAGCAGCTGCGGGAAACGCTGGCGGCAGAGCTTACTCACCCTTATGAAATATCAGGCGGCGAGGGGGGGTTACACCTGACTGTCGTCGTCGAAGACGTTGATGATGAAGCTATTGTGCAGCAGGCCCGGCGGTTTCAGCTCGCGCCCGGCGCATTAAGCCGTTTTTATCTGAATGAAAAAAAGGCGAGAAGCGGCTTTGTTCTGGGCTACGGTAATACGTCCGCATCACGCTTTCCTTCTGCGATACGGACGCTGGATCGCCTTATTGCGCAGCACCGATGCGGGTAAGGGAAAAGACATCGTAAAATGAGAGTTCGCCTTTGGTGGCGATCATTTTTTGCAACTGAGCTTTCTGCTCGCCATCGACGCGCGGCGACTGCAGGATTCGGTCGATGAGCTGACCGGGAACAAATCGAGTGTTGTACCACTCCCCGTTATAACAAACGCGGAAGTCCAGAACATCAATGTCTTCATAGCGATAGCGCGGGTAAACGTCAAAGAAAAAGAAGCCGTTCAGCAGAACAAATAGTACGATTAATAGCCAGACCGAATCTACCAGCGTTTCAGAACGCAGCATCACGATGAGTGTTGCCAGGAAAGCCGCATACATCGCGACAAAAAGCCATGGATGGTTGCGAATAAAGCTTATGCTAAAGCGCGGACGGTTATCGCGCTTCTCTTGCACATTAAGCTCATCAATGGTGCTTTTCAGCAGCCGCTGTATTTCTGTCATTTTATTCCCCAAATTCTGCCATGAGCCCCTATGCAGACGCGGCGAACAGATGCGCGTTGGGCTCAGCCTGAAGGCTATTTTATGTTGCGTAAATCCGTGGGAAAAGTAACAGATTGGTTGCGGAAAAGCATAACAGTTACCGTTTTTCGCTCTCCACCATTTTTATGATTTGAGCCGGGTTTCCGCCGACGACGGCGTTGGCTGGCACATTTTTCACCACTACGGAACCGGAAGCCACGATGGCATTGTCGCCGATAGTCACGCCAGGATTAATTACGGCCCGGCCGCCAATCCACACATTGTGGCCAATAGTGACGGGTTTTCCGTACTCTTTACCGCTATTTCGTTCAACAGGGTCAAGGGGATGCGTTGCGGTATAAATATGCACACCCGGCGCCAGCATGCAGTTTTCGCCAATATGTATCGGACACACATCCAGCATCACGCAATCAAAATTGGCGTAGAAATTTTTCCCGAGGAAGATATTGTAGCCGTAATCGCAGCGAAAAGTGGGTTCGATATAAGCGTCGCCTGCGTGGCCTAGCAGTTCCGTCAGTAATGCTTTTCTTAATTCACGCTCTTCAGGCGCTGAATGATTGTAACGATGCAACAGTTGTCTGGCCAGTAGACGGTCGGCCTTTAGCTCAGCGTCACCTGACACATACAGTTCACCGGCAATCATTTTTTGTTTTTCTTCACTCATGGAGGCTTCCCTTATTTCCTCATTGTAGGCCGCCACAGTATAAAAAAGAAACCGGTTTCATATAGGTACAGAAACAGCTTCTGTGACCGGTGTCGCATTTATTAGCAGCATGAGGGAAGGGCGTTTTCGGCACAAGAGTACGGGCTTTCATTTGAAATAATTAGCGGATGAATTTCCAGACCGATGGCGGGATCTTGTCATACAGTTTATTCATCGTCAGTTCAGCAAGACGATGATCGGCTGCTGAGTAAAATACCGCCAGTTCATTATCAGAAAGTTCATATTTATTTTTTTCAATTACGCGCTCCAGCGTATCAATTGTCTGACAACGTCGTAAGCGCATCAAATAGTCTATTTTGGTTAATGTTTTATCAGACATAAATTCACCTTTTGATTGTAATAATATTAACAAGAAAGACTGGCCGGGTTTTCCCGACTGGCGTTCACAAAGCAGCGGAATAACCTGTTGCCTGATTTACGCCATTTCTGCAGATCTGCAGTGTTAATGCCGTAGTTGCTGAACAACACGAAAGTGTCATCCAGATATTCGTCAAGCTGAGTCACCAGCTTATTATCCTCAGCATACTTAATTTTATAATTAAGTGCGAACGCGGCAATGTGCTCGATCAATTCATTAAGCTGAAGATTGACAGCAGAGGTTGGGTCATTAACCCAGCCATGGTTGCTCTCTTCCAGGTTTGCAAGACAGTCATGATACAGGGTTTCGCAGAGAAATTTAAGCTGCGCAATATCATGTCTTTTTGGCGAGTATTCGTCCATAACGCATCCCCCTTTTTAGTGGTTTAACGACGACTATCGACACCGTTGTGGGATGAACACGACTAACAGACCTGACACATACATTGTAATCTTGCTCTTTAACTATAATCCACTCTTAAAAAGATTTCATCGTGCTATTACGAAAAATTACAATTAACGCGGTCAATTTATCTTAAATGCCTCGGTCTTTATTATATCGTGCCTTTAACTACAACGGAAAAATCGAAGACTGACCTTATATATCATCGGGTTAGCCCGTGCGTTTAGCTGATACGTTGATACAACCATACATAATGTCAGTGATTGAGAATATTCTTAGTGTGGAGTTGAGGGAGTAAAGTCAGTGAAAAAAGGTCATAGATAAGCAGCGGTAATCATCATTAAATATTATATCTCAGGTTATAAAATAAACAATCACAATCCGTGCGTTTTAAAGTGAGACAAAGTGAAAGGGCCGCGAATGCGGCCCTTAATGGAGAGATTAATGATGCTCAACCGGATGGCTGTGCTCAATATCCTCATTTTTCCTACTGAAGCGGCGACGCACGACCACGAAGAATACCGGCACGAAGAAAATCGCCAGAACCGTCGCGGTAATCATCCCGCCCATTACGCCAGTACCTACGGCATTCTGCGCGCCGGAGCCTGCGCCGGAGCTGATAACCAGCGGCATTACGCCTAGGATAAACGCCAGGGAGGTCATCAGAATCGGACGCAGACGCATACGAACGGCTTCAAGCGTTGCCTCAATCAGGCCTTTGCCTTCTTTATCCATCAGGTCTTTGGCGAATTCAACGATCAGTATCGCGTTCTTCGCCGACAGGCCGATAGTGGTCAACAGACCAACCTGGAAGTAAACGTCGTTAGTCAATCCTCGGAAGGTGGCAGCCAGCAGCGCCCCCACAACACCGAGCGGAACGACCAGCATGACCGAGAATGGAATTGACCAGCTCTCGTACAGCGCCGCCAGACACAGGAAGACGACGATCAGCGAGATAGCGTACAGCGCTGGCGCCTGGTTACCTGACAAACGTTCCTGATATGACATACCCGTCCAGTCATAGCCGATACCGGCAGGCAGTTTACCCGCCAGCTCTTCCATCAGGTTCATCGCTTCACCGGTACTCTTACCCGGTGTCGCCTGGCCGAGGATTTCCATCGATGGCAGACCGTTGTAGCGCTCCAGACGCGGCGAGCCGTATTCCCAGCGCGAGGTTGAGAAGGCGGAGAACGGTACCATCTGTCCATCGCTACCGCGTACGTACCAGTTGCCAATGTCTTCCGGCAGCATGCGGTATTTCGCTTCGGACATGATATACACTTTCTTCACGCGGCCACGGTCAATGAAGTCGTTGACGTAGCTTCCGCCCCATGCCGCGCCAAGCGTCGTGTTGATATCGCTGATAGACACGCCAAGCGCCTGCGCTTTTTCCTGATCGATATCCACTTTGAACTGCGGAGTATCTTCCAGGCCGTTTGGACGAACGCCGCTCAATACGTCAGGGTGCTGCGCAACCATTCCAAAAAGCTGGTTACGTGCCTGGGTCAGTTTTTCATGGCCCAGGCCAGCCTGGTCGATCAGCTGGAAGTCAAAGCCCGTTGCGGTACCGAGTTCAACAATTGCCGGCAGGTTAAAGGCGAAGACCATTGCATCTTTAATCTGCGAGAAATAGCCCATCGCGCGGCCGGTAATCGCCTCAACTTTGTTCTCTTCGCCTGGACGCTGGCTCCAGTCCTTCAGAGAGACGAACGCGATACCGGTGTTTTGTCCACGACCCGCGAAACCAAAACCGTTTACGGCGAATACCGATTCAACGTTATCTTTCTCTTTGGTGAGATAGTAATTGGTCATCTCATCCAGTACTTTCTGGGTACGCTCCTGAGTTGCGCCTGCAGGCAGCTGCGCCATGCTCAGGAATACGCCCTGGTCTTCGTCTGGCAGGAACGAACTTGGCAGACGAACGAACAGCCAGGCCATTCCCACAACGATGATCAGGTACAGCACCAGATAGCGACCGGTACTACGCAGGATGTTGCCTACGCTGTCGGTATAGTGATGCGTGCTCTTATCAAACATGCGGTTAAACCAACCGAAGAAGCCAGTGGTTGCGCCATGGCTGCCTTTTTGGATTGGCTTCAGCATCGTGGCGCAAAGCGCCGGGGTGAGAATCAGAGCGACCAGCACCGACAGCGCCATCGCGGAGACGATGGTGATCGAGAACTGGCGGTAAATCGCACCGGTGGAACCACCAAAGAAGGCCATCGGGATAAACACCGCAGAAAGCACCATCGCGATACCTACCAGCGCGCCCTGAATCTGGCCCATCGATTTACGCGTGGCTTCCTTCGGCGGTAGCCCTTCCTCTGCCATTACACGTTCGACGTTTTCCACCACCACGATGGCGTCATCCACAAGCAAGCCTATGGCGAGCACCATACCAAACATGGTGAGCGTGTTTATCGAGAAACCGAACAGCGCGAGGATGGCGAACGTCCCCAGCAGTACGACCGGCACGGCAATCGTCGGAATCAAGGTGGCGCGGAAGTTCTGCAGGAACAGATACATTACCAGGAACACCAGGATGATGGCTTCAACCAGCGTTTTTACCACTTCGTGAATGGAGATCTGCACGAATGGAGTGGTGTCATACGGATAAACAATCTTCAGGCCAGAAGGGAAGAAAGGCTCCATTTTCTTCAGTTCGGCGCGAATGGCGTTTGCGGTATCCAGCGCGTTCGCGCCGGTCGCCAGTTTAATACCCAGACCAGAAGCTGGCTGACCGTTAAACTTCGCGATAACGTCATAGTTTTCACCACCCAGCTCAATGCGCGCGACATCGCGCAGACGAACCTGGGAGCCATCCTGGTTAACCTTCAGCAGAATGTTGCCAAACTCTTCAGTATTGGTCAGACGAGTCTGCGCCACGATGGAGGCATTCAGCTGCTGGCCTTTCACCGGGGGCGTACCGCCTAACTGTCCTGCTGCAACCTGGGCGTTCTGCGCTTTCAGGGCGCTGATAACGTCAACCGGCGTCAACTGGAAGTTATTAAGTTTGTTTGGGTCCATCCAGATACGCATAGCGTACTGGGAACCAAACAACTGCACGTCACCAACGCCGCTGGTACGGCTAATCGCATCTTTCATGTTGGCGGCAACATAGTCAGAAATGTCATCCTGATTCATGGTGCCGTTAGTATTAATAACGCCGACAACCATCAGGAAGCTGCTGGATGCCTTTTCAACGCTAATACCCTGCTGCTGTACTTCCTGCGGCAGCAGCGGTGTCGCCAGCGCCAGTTTGTTTTGAACCTGTACCTGAGCAATATCCGGATCGGTACCGGATTCAAAGGTCAGAGTGATGGTTGCTGTACCGGTGGAGTCGCCATTTGAAGACATGTACATCAGGTGATCGATACCGTTCATGTTCTGTTCGATAACCTGAGTCACGGTGTTCTGCACGGTTTCTGCGTCGGCACCGGGGTACATGGCCGTGATGGAAATTGCCGGCGGCGCAATCGTCGGATATTGCGCTATTGGCAACTTGAGGATCGAGAGCCCCCCAGCCAGCATAATGATGATGGCGATCACCCAGGCAAAGATGGGGCGATCGATAAAGAAATTAGGCATGTCTTAACGGCTCCTGTTTAAGTTAAGACTTGGTTTGTTCTGACTGAGCGTTGCCTGCGGCTTGCTGTTTTTCATCAGAAACGACTTCCTGCGCTTTTACCTGTACGCCTGGTTTGACTTTCTGCAGACCGCTAATAATGACGCGATCGCCAGTTTTCAGCCCTTCGGTGACCAGCCATTTATCGCCAATCGCCTGAGTGGCGGTAATCTGGCGAACTTCGACTTTATCGCCTTCGCCGACAACCATCGCGCTGGCATCGCCGCGCGGGGTACGGGTTACGCCCTGCTGCGGAACCAGAATCGCATCAGGATTTACGCCTTCTTCCAGGCGCGCGCGAACGAACATGCCGGGCAGCAGAGTGTGATCCGGGTTCGGGAAAATCGCGCGCAGCGTGATAGAACCGGTAGTCTGATCAACGGTAACGTCGGAGAACTCCAGCGTACCGTTCTGCGGGTATTTCAAACCGTCGTTAGTGACCAGTTCAACCTTCGCTTTACCGTTCTCCTGCTGCAGTTTGCCGTTAGCCAGCTCTTGTTTCAGACGCAGAAAATCGTTGCTCGATTGAGTCACATCCACGTAGATAGGATCAAGCTGTTGCACGGTCGCCAGGGCAGTAGTCTGGCCGTTCTGCACCAGCGCGCCTTCCGTGACCGCGGATTTACCAATGCGGCCGCTGATCGGGGAGGTCACCTTAGTGTAGGCCAGATTGATGCGCGCGGTTTCAACCGCGGCTTTAGCGGCGACGACGGCAGCGTTGCTCTGCTGGGCCGTGGCTACGGCAGTATCGTAATCCTGTTGGCTAATGTACTTAGTGCCTAACAGTTTCTGGTAACGTTTAACCGTCAGCTGATCCATATTGGCGGCAGCCTGCGCTTTGGCTAAATCGCCTTTCGCGCTTTCATAGGTGGCTTGATAGGTTGCCGGATCGATTTGATAAAGAGACACGCCAGCCTGGATATCGCTGCCTTCGGTGAAGTTACGTTTCAGAATAATGCCACTGACCTGAGGACGAACTTCCGCAACGCGATAGGCGCTGGTACGGCCCGGCAGTTCAGTAGTAATTTGTAGAGGAGCGGATTTGAGCGTCACAATACCGACTTCCGGCATTTGCTGGGCTCCTTGCTGAGCCGGTTTGTCGTCACATCCTGTTAGCGCTAAGCTGCCTGAGAGCATCAGAACGACCGCCAGAGGCGTTAACCCTCTGTTTTTGTTCATATGTAAACCTCGAGTGTCCAATTTCAAATTGTTCAGTGGCTCAATCGACCACAAACCCACTGCTGTGTTTCTATTATGGTCATGCTATGGTACATACATTCACAAATGTATGTAAACGTAACCTCTGTAAACTCATCGACCTATGGCACGAAAAACCAAACAACAGGCGCTTGAGACCCGGCAACATATTCTGGATGTTGCTCTGCGTTTGTTTTCGCAGCAAGGCGTATCATCCACCTCGCTGGCCGCAATTGCAAAAGCTGCCGGTGTGACGAGGGGGGCTATCTATTGGCATTTCAAAAATAAATCGGACTTATTTAATGAAATATGGGTACTGTCAGAAGCCAATATTAACGATCTCGAAGTTGAGTATCGGGCAAAATTCCCCAACGATCCACTGTCAGTTGTGCGAGAGATCTTAGTGTATATCCTTGAAGCCACTGTGACAGAAAAACGCAGACGGCTGATGATGGAAATCATCTTTCATAAATGTGAATTCGTCGGTGAAATGGTCACGCTGCAAGAAGCGCAGCGCATTCTTTGCCTTGAGAGCTACGACCGTATCGAACAAACATTAAAGGAGTGCATTGTCGCGAAGATGCTACCCGCCAATTTATTAACCCGCCGGGCGGCGATCCTCATGCGCAGCTATCTTTCCGGCCTGATGGAGAACTGGCTTTTGGCGCCGAACGCCTTTGATCTGCAAAAAGAAGCGCGGGATTATGTCGAAGTCCTGCTGGAAATGTATCAATTTTGCCCCTCTCTGCGCAGTTCTGAAGGACTGGACGCTTAACCCGGCTAGCGGACACCAGAGGAATGATTCCTGCTGTCCGCCGCTATTTTAGTGATAACAGAAGTGCTATTCTTCGCGCTGCGACGATCCCCGGTATTCTCCGGCTTTTGCAATCACTCATGTTAACACTATGCTGCATACTATCCGTTGGCGAAATGCCCTCTCTGCTGTAGTTCTTACCCTGATGCTTTTTATCGGCTGTATTAGCGTTAATTCGGCGCTGGCGGCTGATTTACCTGAACGCTCCGAGGTCCAGAGCCAGCTCACGACGCTGAACAAGCAAAAAGATTTGACTCCCCAGGATAAGCTGGTTCAGCAGGACCTGACTCAGACGCTGGAAACGCTCGATAAAATTGAGCGCATAAAGTCGGAAACGACGCAGCTGCGCCAGCAGGTCGCTCAGGCGCCTGCGAAAATGAATCAGGCTATCGATAGCCTGAACGCGCTAAGCGATGTCCCCAACGACGAGGCGACGCGTAAAACGCTGAGCACCTTGTCGCTGCGCCAGCTGGAATCGCGTGTCTCTCAGACTCTGGACGATTTGCAAAACGCGCAAAACGATCTGGCGACTTATAATAGTCAGCTTGTTTCGCTACAGACGCAGCCGGAACGCGTGCAGAATGCGATGTATTCCGCCTCTCAGCAGCTGCAGCAGATCCGTAATCGTCTGAATGGCACGACTACGGGCGAAGAGGCGCTACGTCCTACCCAGCAGAATTTGCTGCTGGCGCAGCAGGCCTTGCTGAATGCACAGATAGATCAACAGCGTAAAAGCCTGGAAGGCAATACGGTGCTGCAGGATACCCTGCAAAAGCAGCGTGACTACATCACCGCTTACAGCAATCGACTGGAGCACCAGCTTCAGCTGTTGCAGGAAGCGGTGAATAGCAAGCGCCTGACGCTGACGGAAAAGACGGCTCAGGAAGCAGTTTCTCCGGACGAAACGGCCCGTATTCAGGCAAACCCGCTGGTCAAGCAGGAGCTGGACATTAATCACCAGCTGAGCGAAAGGCTCATTTCGGCAACGGAAACGGGTAATCAGCTGGTTCAGCGCAACATCAAAGTGAAGACCTGGCTCGATCGTGCTCTGCAATCCGAGCGCGATATTAAAGAGCAGATTTCCGTGCTGAAAGGCAGCCTGCTGCTGTCGCGAATCCTTTATCAGCAACAGCAAACGCTGCCCTCTGCGGAGGAGCTGAGCGACATGACCAACCGCATCGCCGACCTGCGCCTTGAGCAGTTCGAGGTCAACCAGCAGCGCGATGCGCTATTCCAGAGCGATGCGTATGTCGCGAAGCTGGAGGAGGGGCATAGCAGCGAGGTGAATCCCGAAGTGCATGATGCGCTTCTTGAGATTGTTGATATGCGCCGGGAACTGCTCGATCAGTTTAATAAACAGCTCGGCAACCAGCTGATGATGGCGATTAACCTGCAAATCAATCAGCAGCAGCTAATGAGCGTGTCAACCAACCTGAAAGCCATCCTGACGCAGCAGATTTTCTGGGTAAATAGCAACCGCCCGATGGACTGGGAGTGGTTTAAAGCCTTCCCGGAGGCGCTGAAAGGACAGTTTAAGGCGATGAAAATCACTGTAAACTGGGAAAAGGCCTGGCCTGCGGTATTTATCGCTTTTCTGGCCGGCCTGCCGCTGCTGCTGATTGCCGGTCTGATTCGCTGGCGTCTGAACTGGCTGAAAGCGTATCAGGCTAAGTTGGCGTCGCAGGTGGGGCAACTGCGCAACGATACGCAGCTCCACACGCCGAAAGCGATTCTTATCGATCTGATTCGGGCGCTGCCTGTGGTGCTGGTCATACTGGCCGTCGGTCTGATTCTGCTGACGATGCAGCTGAATATTAGCGACCTTCTGTGGGCCTATAGCAAGAAGCTGGCGCTATTCTGGCTGGTGTTTGGCCTGTGCTGGAAAGTGCTGGAAAAAGACGGCGTGGCGGTGAGCCACTTTAATATGCCGTCACAACTGACCAGCCACTGGCGGCGGCAGATTGTTCGCGTGAGCCTTGCGCTGCTGCCGCTCAACTTCTGGTCGGTGATGTCGGAACTGTCGCCGCTGCACCTGATGGATGACGTTCTCGGGCAGTTCGTTATTTTCCTCAACCTGTTGCTGATCGCGGTGCTGGTCTTGCCGATGTGCCGCGAAAGCTGGCGTGATAAAGAATCTCACAGCCTGCGCCTTATCACCGTTACCGTGCTATCGATCGTTCCCATCGCCCTGATGGTGCTGACGGCAACCGGCTATTTCTATACGACGCTGCGTCTGGCCGGCCGCTGGATTGAAACCGTTTATCTGGTGATGCTGTGGAACCTGTTGTATCAGACCGTGCTGCGCGGCCTGAGCGTGGCCGCGCGGCGTATTGCCTGGCGCCGCGCGCTGGCGCGTCGTCAGCATCTGGTTAAAGAGGGGGCTGAAGGGGCCGAGCCGCAGGAAGAACCGACAATTGCTCTGGAGCAGGTTAACCAGCAAACGCTGCGTATTACGATGCTGGTGATGATCGCGCTGTTTGCGGTCCTGTTCTGGGCGATTTGGTCGGATCTCATCACCGTCTTCGCCTATCTCGATAGTATTACGCTGTGGCATTACAACGGTACCGAAGCCGGGGTCAGCGCCGTGAAAAGCGTTACCATGGGGAGTCTGCTGTTCGCGATTGTCGCTTCGATGGTTGCCTGGGCGTTAATTCGCAACCTGCCGGGACTGCTGGAAGTGCTGGTGCTGTCCCGACTAAATATGCGCCAGGGTGCGTCTTATGCCATTACGACAATCCTTAATTACGCCATTATCGTTATTGGCGCGATGACGGTATTTGGCGCTCTGGGCGTCTCGTGGGATAAACTACAGTGGCTGGCAGCGGCGCTGTCGGTTGGTTTAGGCTTCGGCTTACAGGAAATATTCGGTAACTTTGTTTCCGGTCTGATTATTCTCTTTGAGCGCCCGGTGCGCATTGGCGATACGGTGACCATTGGCACCTTCTCCGGCACCGTCAGCAAAATCCGCATTCGCGCCACGACCATCACCGATTTTGATCGTAAAGAGGTGATTATCCCCAATAAGGCCTTCGTGACTGAGCGTCTGATTAACTGGTCGCTCTCCGATACCGTCACCCGCGTTGTCATCCGCCTTGGCGTAGCGTACGGTTCTGACCTGGATAAGGTTAAAGAAGTGCTGCTTAAGGCCGCGCACGAGCATCCGAAAGTGATGCAAGAGCCCGCGCCGTCGGTTTTCTTTACCACTTTCGGCGCCAGTACGCTCGATCATGAACTACGACTATACGTGCGCGAACTTCGCGATCGCAGCTATGCGGTGGATGAGCTTAACCGGGCGATCGATCGTTTGTGTCGTGAGAACAATATTGATATCGCCTTTAACCAGCTGGAGATTCATCTTCGCAATGAGAAGGGCGATGAAGTCACCGAGGTGAAGCGGGATAAAGGCGACGATGCCACTCCGGCGATGAGCTAAGCATGGCGGGGCGGTAAATACCCGCCCCGCAGATTTTAATGGCTGAGCGAGGAGAGTTCTTCCTGGCTCAGACCCGTAAGCTCCATCACCATCTTAGGATCCTGCCCGCTGGCGAGCATTTTCAGCGCAATGCTGTGCGAGATTTCTTTACGGCCTTCCTGTCGACCCTCCAGTCTGCCTTCTCTTCTCCCTTTTTTACGACCTTTCTCTTCCAGCCATTTGGCAATCGTCATCGGTAGCTCCCTGTGCCTGGGCGACTGCTTCGCCAGTTCGCGAATAAGGGGCCCGGGCTTTTCCGTTATACCCGCCTGCAGCATATAGCTGATTAGGGTATTGATTTGGGTTTCCGTGAGATATCCTTGCGCCAGCAGCGCAATCAGCATCGGTTGCAATTCGGCCAGATCGCGCTGGCGGATATGCTTCTGCAACAGTTCCAGCATCGCCATACGCTGGTGGAGGATGAATTGATTAACTGGCATAACGGTCAGGTCCACCAGTGGAAAATCACCGCCGTACAGCGCGCTGGTAAGCTCAGGATGGTCAAAGAGATGATGCCAGTTGAGCGTATGCGGCCAGGGACTGACGGCGCCGTGATAAAACAGAATGGGGACCACAAGGGGCAACGTATCGTGGCCAGCATCAAGGTGACGCTGTATGGCTGCGAGCGTATAGCGCATCAGGCGCAAAGCCATGAGCTTGTCCGGAGAGCTTTGATGTTCAATCAGCGTATAGATATATCCGGCGCCGTGCCGCGTTTGCAGAGAGTAAAGTATATCCGAGTAGCTGGAGTGCAGGTCTTCTTCGATAAAACTGCCTGAAGCCAGCTGCAGCGTACTAAGATCGCAGATACTTAAAAACTGCGCCGGGAGGTAAAGCTGTAAAAAATCGCGGGCGACCTCTTTCTGAGTCAACATTTGACGAAAGATGGCATCGTGCGGCGTACGTGAGAATCTTTCCATGAGCATTTATCCGTTTTGGTAAGGGCAGGCGATGACTCTGCCACTCCCAACGATCCGGCAACAGGCTACTCCGGCGCGTTTTGCGAGGCCTCTTCCGCACTTTTTACTTTGTTTTCATAATCGCGACGGATAATCTCCAGCGCAGCTAGCACGGTTTGCGCAGGGACATTATTTTCCTCAAGCAGCATGATTAAATCGACGGCCAGCTTGACCTCGTCAGGCGCATTTTCCAGCGACATCTTTCTTCCTCCACTTAACGTGTTAATCGGGCCAGCCTGTTTTCAATTTTTTCCAGCGCGTCGCGACAGCGGGCAAGGCGTGCGGCGTAGGCGTCAACTTCTTTTGCCAGCCGCTGCTGTTCATCAAGAGATGTGGCTTGCGCCAGCTGTCTCTGGCGATCGTTGCGCATGGCCAGCAGACGCCGCTCATATTCCTGATGCTGGATACGCCGGCGCTGCCAGCGGCTAAGCGTCGGCGAAGCGCTATCCCAGGCGCGTAACGACCAGGTGGCCGTTTCCCGGCTAATGGCGGCGATTTGGGCCACAAGATGTTCCGCCAGCCAGGCAACCTGGGGGAGCTGCTGGCGTTCGACCGCCAGCTTTAACTCCGTTAAACGATCGCTGGCCTCATTGAGATAAGCCTGCATCTGCGTGCTGCGGGTCCGAAACAGCTGGCGATCGAAACGCGGGCTGAGGGTCGCGTGATTCGCCATTGGTGCTACCCGGACGGCCAGCTCCGCAAGCTGATTTTCCAACGAATGTAAAAGCCGGGTGGTTTTCAAATAACTCCTCCATCCCCTGATAAGCAACTGTGCTACATTAGCGTTATCTTCTTGATAACGATTCGCATTATGCCACGTATTATTTTGATCATCATTGGCTGGCTGGCGGTAGCGCTGGGAACGCTGGGCGTATTTTTACCGCTACTGCCGACGACGCCTTTTATCCTGCTTGCCGCCTGGTGCTTTGCGCGCTCGTCGCCGCGTTTTCACCACTGGCTTTTGTACCGCTCATGGTTTGGCGGTTACCTGCGTCACTGGCAGAAATACCGCGCCATGCCGCCGGGAGCGAAGCCGCGCGCGATAGCGATGATTTTGCTGACCTTTGCTATTTCCCTGTGGCTGGTTAATCTTACCTGGGTGCGCATCTTGCTGCTGATCATTCTGGCCTGTCTGCTGATATTTATGTGGCGCATTCCGGTGGTTGATGCAAAGCAACAAAAGCACTGATGCGCAATAATGATGGTTGCAATTGTCGCTGACAGCCAGTAAATTCTGGCGTTTTCGAGCGCGGGTAAGCCTGGTCAAAGGTTAAACAAATGTTTCTTTGGCCCATTTGGCATGCCCGTGAGTAATACCGTTTTAATCAGGCATACACTTATGACCGCAACAGCACAGCAGCTTGAATATCTGAAGAACAGCATCCAAAGCATCCAGGACTATCCGAAACCTGGCATCCTTTTCCGTGATGTCACCAGCTTGCTGGAAGACCCGAAGGCCTATGCGCTCAGCATTGAACTGCTGGCCGAGCGTTATAAAGACGCGGGTATTACCAAAGTGGTGGGCACCGAAGCGCGTGGCTTCTTGTTTGGCGCACCGGTTGCGCTGGCGCTGGGCGTAGGCTTTGTTCCGGTACGCAAGCCGCGTAAGCTGCCGCGTGAGACCATCGCAGAAAGCTACGAGCTTGAGTACGGCACCGATCAGCTGGAAATCCATGTCGATGCGATCAAAGAAGGCGATAAAGTCCTGGTGGTTGACGATCTGCTGGCAACCGGCGGCACCATCGACGCCACCGTGAAGCTTATCCGTCGCCTGGGCGGTGAAGTGCACGATGCGGCTTTTATTATCAATCTGTTCGATCTGGGCGGCGAGCAGCGCCTGGAAAAACTGGGAATTAACTGCTATAGCCTGGTCCCTTTCCCGGGTCACTAAGCAAATCCCTCCACATAGCCTCGCTGATTGAGCGGGGCTGTGATAGCATGACCCCCTCGTGATTTCACCTTCCAGCGTTTCAGAGCCAGCCCATGAGTTATCAGGTCTTAGCCCGTAAATGGCGCCCACAAACCTTTGCTGACGTCGTCGGCCAGGAACATGTGCTGACCGCACTGGCGAACGGCTTGTCGTTAGGGCGCATTCATCATGCCTATCTCTTTTCCGGCACCCGCGGCGTGGGTAAAACCTCTATCGCACGTCTGCTGGCAAAAGGATTAAACTGTGAAACCGGTATTACCGCCACGCCATGCGGCGTCTGCGATAACTGCCGTGAAATAGAACAGGGGCGCTTTGTCGATCTGATAGAGATCGATGCCGCTTCGCGTACCAAAGTCGAAGATACCCGCGATCTGCTGGATAACGTTCAGTACGCGCCGGCCCGTGGTCGCTTCAAGGTCTATCTGATCGATGAAGTCCATATGCTTTCGCGCCACAGCTTCAACGCGTTGTTAAAAACGCTGGAGGAGCCGCCGGCGCACGTAAAATTTCTGCTGGCGACCACCGATCCGCAGAAGCTGCCGGTGACCATTCTTTCCCGCTGCCTGCAGTTCCATCTTAAGGCGCTGGATGTCGAACAGATTCGCCATCAGCTTGAGCATATCCTCGGCGTCGAGCAGATCGCTTTCGAACCGCGCGCGCTGCAGCTGCTGTCGCGCGCGGCGGATGGCAGCCTGCGCGATGCATTAAGCCTGACCGATCAGGCTATCGCCAGCGGCGACGGCCGTCTGACGGCTGAATCCGTTAGCACCATGCTCGGTACGCTTGACGACGATCAGGCGCTCTCGCTGATTGAAGCGCTGGTGGCCGCCGATGGCGAACGCGTCATGGCCGGCGTCAATGAAGCTGCCGCTCGCGGCGTGGAGTGGGAGGCTTTGCTGGTGGAAATGCAGAGCCTGTTGCATCGCATTGCAATGGTTCAGCTGTCGCCGTCGGCGCTGGGGGCGGATATGGCCGCGATAGAGCTACGCATGCGCGAGCTGGCGCGGACGGTGCCGCCTACCGATGTTCAGCTGTACTATCAAACGTTATTAATTGGCCGTAAAGAGCTTCCATACGCGCCGGATCGCCGGATGGGCGTTGAGATGACGCTTCTGCGTGCGCTGGCGTTCCATCCGCGTATGCCGCTGCCGGAACCGGAGGCGCCGCCGGCACAGGCTATTCAGGCCGCCCCTGCACAGCAGTCCGCCCCGGCATCCGCTCCACCGCCGCCGCCGCCGCAGAATTTGCCGCAGACCACCAGCCAGGTGCTGGCGGCACGCAGCCAACTGCAGCGCAGCCAGGGAGCGCCCACCCCAAAAAAGAGTGAACCGGCAGCCGCTTCCCGCGCGCGGCCGGTGAATAACGCTGCGCTGGAACGACTGAGTTCGATTACTGAACGCGTACAGGCGCGTCCGGCTGCTGCTGCGCTGGAAAAAGCGCCGGCGAAAAAAGAAGCTTATCGCTGGAAATCGACGACGGTTGTTGAAACCGTGAAAGAAGAAGTGGCGACGCCGAAGGCGCTGAAAAAAGCGCTGGAGCATGAAAAAACGCCGGAACTGGCGGCAAAACTGGCTATTGAAGCGGTCGAGCGCGATAGCTGGGCGGCGGAAGTCAGCCGGCTTGCGGTGCCAAAGCTGGTGGAGCAGGTCGCCCTCAATGCCTGGAAAGAGCAGGAGGGTAACCGCGTCTGCCTGCATCTTCGCCCGAGCCAGCGGCACCTGAATTCGGCGGGCGCGCAGCAAAAGCTGGCGGAAGCGCTCGGTATTTTGTACGGTACGCCGGTTGAATTGACCATCGTGGAAGATGATAATCCCGCGATGCGCACGCCGCTTGAGTGGCGGCAGGCAATTTATGAAGAAAAGCTCGCGCAGGCGCGTGAAGCGATTATTGCGGATAATAACATTCAGACGCTGCGTCGCTTTTTCGATGCGGACCTGGATGAAGAGAGTATTCGCCCCATTTGATTGCAAGTCTGACTTGCGGTCAGCATCCTTAACGATGACCTACTGAGAGAGAAGCCTATGTTTGGTGGAAAAGGCGGTCTGGGTAACCTGATGAAGCAGGCCCAGCAGATGCAAGAAAAAATGCAGCAGATGCAGGAAGAAGTCGCTCGACTGGAAGTGACCGGTGAATCCGGCGCAGGCCTGGTCAAAGTCACCATCAACGGTGCGCATAACTGCCGCCGCGTTGAGATCGACCCGAGCCTGCTGGAAGACGACAAAGAGATGCTGGAAGATCTGGTGGCCGCTGCGTTTAACGATGCCGCCCGCCGCATCGAAGAGACGCAGAAAGAAAAAATGGCGTCTGTGTCCGCCGGTATGCAGCTGCCGCCAGGCTTTAAGATGCCGTTCTGATGCAAACCAGTCCGCTGTTAACGCAGCTTATGGAAGCACTGCGCTGCCTGCCGGGCGTCGGCCCGAAGTCGGCGCAGCGCATGGCGTTTACCCTGCTGCAGCGCGATCGCAGCGGCGGGATGCGCCTGGCGCAGGCGCTGACGCGCGCGATGTCGGAAATCGGCCACTGCGCCGATTGCCGCACATTCACCGAGCAGGAGGTATGCAATATTTGCAGCAACCCTCGGCGGAAGGAAAACGGCCAGATCTGCGTGGTAGAGAGCCCAGCGGATATCTACGCTATCGAGCAGACCGGGCAGTTTTCCGGTCGTTATTTTGTGCTGATGGGCCATCTGTCGCCGCTTGACGGCATCGGGCCGGATGACATTGGGCTCGATCGCCTGGAGCAGCGTCTGCGTGACGAATCGATGCAGGAAGTGATCCTCGCAACCAACCCAACGGTTGAAGGGGAGGCGACCGCGAACTATATCGCCGAGCTTTGCGCGCAGTATGGCGTAGAGGCGAGCCGTATCGCTCATGGCGTACCGGTCGGCGGCGAGCTGGAAATGGTTGACGGCACAACGCTGTCACACTCTCTTGCCGGACGGCATAAGATTCGTTTTTAATCAAACGGAGGCGCTTTTCGGGGCCTCCGCTTGAAAACGTCTTCCTCTGTCCCCATCTCACCCTCAACGGTTTTTTTACCATTAACAATGGCATTGTTGAGGTTGATTTAGATGAAAGGACAAGAAACTCGTGGTTTTCAGTCAGAGGTTAAGCAGCTTCTGCACCTGATGATCCATTCTCTTTATTCCAACAAAGAAATTTTCCTGCGTGAGCTGATTTCCAACGCCTCCGATGCGGCCGACAAGCTGCGCTTCCGCGCGCTGTCCCAGCCGGATCTATATGAAGGCGACGGCGAACTGCGCGTGCGTGTTTCATTTGATAAAGACAACCGCACCCTGACCATTGCCGATAACGGCATTGGTATGAACCGCGATGAAGTGATTGACCATCTCGGCACCATCGCCAAGTCCGGTACCAAAGCATTCCTTGAGTCCATGGGCTCTGACCAGGCGAAAGACAGCCAGCTGATTGGCCAGTTCGGCGTGGGCTTCTATTCAGCGTTTATTGTCGCCGATAAAGTCACCGTACGTACCCGCGCGGCGGGAGACAGCGCAGAAAATGGCGTATTCTGGGAGTCCGCCGGCGAAGGCGAATATACCGTTGCCGACATTAACAAAGCCGATCGCGGTACCGAGATCACGCTGCACCTGCGCGAAGGCGAGGATGATTTCCTCAACGACTGGCGCGTGCGTTCGATCATCAGCAAATACTCCGATCACATCGCGCTGCCGGTGGAAATTGAAAAACGCGAAGAAGTGGACGGTGAAACCGTCATTACCTGGGAGAAAATTAACAAAGCCCAGGCGCTGTGGACGCGCAATAAGTCGGAAATCAAAGACGACGAGTACAACGAGTTTTATAAGCATATTGCCCATGACTACAGCGATCCGCTGACCTGGAGCCACAACCGCGTTGAAGGCAAGCAGGAGTACACCAGCCTGCTGTATATCCCGTCGCAGGCGCCATGGGATATGTGGAATCGCGACCATAAACACGGCCTGAAGCTGTACGTACAGCGCGTTTTCATCATGGATGACGCTGAGCAGTTTATGCCGAACTACCTGCGCTTCGTCCGCGGCCTGGTCGACTCCAACGATCTGCCGCTGAACGTGTCGCGTGAAATCCTTCAGGACAGCAGCGTGACCCGCAATCTGCGCACTGCGCTGAGCAAGCGCGCCCTGCAGATGCTGGAAAAACTGGCGAAAGACGACGCGGAAAAATATCAGACCTTCTGGCAGCAGTTTGGCCTGGTGCTGAAAGAAGGCCCGGCGGAAGACCACGCTAACCAGCAGACCATTGCTAAACTGCTGCGTTTCGCCAGTACCCATACCGATTCCGCCGCGCAGACCGTGTCGCTGGAAGAGTACGTCTCCCGCATGAAAGAAGGGCAGGAGAAGATTTACTACATTACCGCCGACAGCTACGCCGCCGCGAAGAGCAGCCCGCATCTGGAACTGCTGCGTAAGAAAGGCATTGAAGTGCTGCTGCTTTCCGATCGCATCGACGAGTGGATGATGAGCTATCTGACCGAGTTCGACGGTAAGCCGTTCCAGTCGGTGGCGAAAGCCGATGAGTCGCTGGATAAGCTGACGGACGAAGTGGATGAAACCACAAAAGAAGCTGAGAAGGCGCTGGAGCCGTTCGTTGAGCGAGCCAAAACGCTGCTCGGCGACCGGGTGAAAGAGGTTCGCCTGACCCATCGTCTGACCGATACGCCGGCCATCGTTACCACCGACGCGGATGAAATGAGCACCCAAATGGCGAAACTGTTTGCCGCTGCGGGCCAGGCCGCGCCGGAAGTGAAGTACATCTTCGAACTGAACCCGCTGCATCCGCTGGTAAAACGCGCGGCGGACACTCAGGATGATGCGCAATTCGGCGAGTGGGTTGAGCTGCTTCTCGATCAGGCGCTGCTGGCCGAGCGCGGTACGCTGGAAGATCCGAACCAGTTTATTCGCCGCATGAACCAGCTGCTGGTGTCGTAATCTTTCCCCTCAGCCTCACCCTCTCCCTGTCAGGGAGAGGGGACTTGCCCGGCATTGACATGCTGGCGCGGAGGCTGTCATCGTTTAGCCTGCTTCTCCCTGTTCCCCTGCTGGCTCCGGCGCGTGTTTTCTTCCTTGCCCTGCGGGAGAGGAGCGGAATGAGGGCAACAAAACGCACTCTGCGTAAAATATCTCACCATTAACCGTTTCAGCCGCCCCGCCTTCCTTGAGCCATCCGCGTTCTGGTGGTATGGTTTAGCGTTTTTTGAAATATTGAATCAACTTTTGAGGGGATTTTCGTAATGCGTATTATTCTGCTTGGCGCTCCGGGCGCGGGTAAAGGAACTCAGGCTCAGTTCATCATGGAGAAATACGGTATTCCGCAAATCTCCACCGGCGACATGCTGCGTGCCGCGGTGAAGTCAGGCTCCGAGCTGGGCAAAAAGGCGAAGGATATTATGGACGCCGGTAAGCTGGTCACCGACGAACTGGTTATCGCCCTGGTGAAAGAGCGTATCACTCAGGAAGATTGCCGCAACGGATTCCTGCTGGACGGCTTCCCGCGCACCATTCCTCAGGCTGACGCCATGAAAGAAGCGGGCATTGCCGTAGATTACGTACTGGAATTCGATGTTCCTGATGAACTGATCGTTGACCGCATCATCGGCCGTCGCGTTCACGCTGCTTCCGGCCGCGTTTATCACATCAAATTTAATCCGCCGAAAGTCGAAGGCAAAGACGATGTGACCGGCGAAGAGCTGACCACCCGTAAAGACGACCAGGAAGAGACCGTGCGTAAGCGTCTGGTTGAGTATCATCAGATGACGGCTCCGCTGATCGGCTATTATCAGAAAGAAGCCGAAGCGGGCAATACCCAATACGCGAAAGTTGATGGCACCAAAGCGGTGGCGGACGTTCGCGCCGAACTGGAAAAAATCCTCGGTTAATTCCGTTAGTTCTCATCCCGCAGCGGCGGGGTGAGAACTCCTCTCATTTTACCTTTTTCTATGATTGGTTCCGTTTAGCGCCATTTCAGCTACAATTGTCAGCGATTCAAATGGTTAAGAGGCGGTAATGCATCAGACGAAAACAGGTATCTTATTAGCCAATTTAGGCACTCCCGATGCGCCCACGCCCGACGCGGTTAAGCGCTATCTACGACAGTTTCTTAGCGATCGGCGCGTGGTGGATACCTCCCGTCTACTGTGGTGGCCGTTGCTGCGCGGCGTGATACTGCCCCTGCGCGCCCCCAGGGTCGCTAAGCTCTATCAGTCCATCTGGATGGAAGACGGCTCGCCGCTGATGGTCTATAGCCAGCAGCAGCGGCAGGCGCTGGCCGCGCGGCTTCCGGATACGCCGGTGGCGCTGGGGATGAGCTACGGCTCGCCGTCGCTGGAGAGCGCGGTGGATGAACTGCTGGCGCAGGGTGTGGACCACATCGTGGTGCTACCGCTCTATCCGCAATACTCCTGCTCTACCGTGGCGGCGGTCTGGGATGAGCTGGGGCGTATCCTCGCCAGAAAGCGCGCGATTCCCGGCATCTCTTTTATTCGCGACTATGCCGATGATGTGGACTACATTCACGCGCTGGCCGCCAGCGTACGCGCTTCGTTTGCGGTGCACGGCGAGCCGGATTTACTGCTGCTCTCCTATCATGGGATTCCACAGCGTTACGCTCAGCAAGGGGATACCTATCCTCAGCGCTGTCGCGATACCACTCGTGAACTGGTTTCAGCCCTTGGCCTGTCGCCTGACCGGGTCATGATGACTTTTCAGTCGCGCTTTGGTCGTGAGCCGTGGCTGACGCCCTATACTGACGAAACGCTGAAAATGCTCGGTGAGAAAGGGGTGAAGCATATTCAGGTTATCTGCCCCGGCTTTGCTGCCGATTGCCTGGAGACGCTGGAAGAGATCGCGGTGCAAAACCGGGAAATCTTCCTTGAAGCCGGCGGCCAGCAATATGAGTACATACCGGCGCTTAATGCGGACACCGCGCATATTGAAATGATGGTCAACCTGACGGCGAAATATCGCTGATCGCGCGTGCGGCGGGGAGTATGCTACTATTCCCCGCTTGTTCACTGTCAATAAATCGCCACTATGAAATTTCCCGGTAAACGCAAATCCAAACACTATTTTCCCGTCAACGCTCGCGATCCGCTGCTGCAACAAATTCAGCCGGACAATGAGTCTAACGTCGCCTGGGTCGTCGGCATCGATCAAACCCTGGTCGATATCGAAGCGAAAGTGGATGAGGCGTTTATCGTACGCTACGGCCTGAGCGCCGGGCATTCGCTGGTGATTGAGGATGATGTCGCCGAAGCGTTGTACCAGGAACTGGTCCGCAACGATCTGATTACCCACCAGTTTGCCGGTGGTACCATCGGAAACACCATGCACAACTACTCGGTGCTGGCGGATGACCGCTCGGTTCTGCTTGGCGTCATGTGCAGCAATATTGAAATCGGCGGCTACGCCTATCGCTACCTGTGCAACACCTCCAGCCGTACCGATCTGAACTACCTGCAAGGCGTGGATGGCGCGATTGGTCGCTGCTTTACCCTTATTAGCGACTCCGGCGAGCGCACCTTTGCGATCAGCCCCGGTCATATGAATAAGCTCCGCCCGGAAAGCATTCCGGAAAGCGTGATCGCCGGCGCTTCCGCACTGGTGCTGACCTCCTACCTCGTCCGCTGCAAGCCGGGTGAGCCGATGCCGGACGCGACGATGCAGGCCATCAAATATGCGAAAAAGCACGATGTACCGGTGGTCCTGACCCTGGGGACTAAATACGTTATCGCTGATAATCCGGCGTGGTGGCAGGCGTTCCTCAAAGAACACGTTTCTATTCTGGCGATGAACGAAGAAGAGGCGGAAGCGCTGACCGGACTATCCGATCCGCTGCTGGCTTCCGACAAAGCGCTGGAGTGGGTTGACCTGGTACTGTGCACCGCCGGGCCCGCCGGGCTGTATATGGCCAGTTTTACCGAGGATGAGGCTAAGCGCAAAACGCAGCATCCGCTGCTGCCTGGCGCGATTGCCGAGTTTAACCAGTATGAATTCAGCCGCGCGATGCGCCACCAGGACTGCGAGAATCCGCTGCGTATTTATTCGCATATCGCACCCTATATGGGCGGGCCGGAGAAGATCATGAACACCAACGGCGCCGGCGACGGCGCGCTGGCGGCACTGCTGCACGACATCACCGCTAATAATTATCATCGCAATAACGTGCCGAACTCCAGCAAGCACAAATGCAAATGGCTGACCTATTCCTCGCTGGCGCAGGTGTGTAAATACGCTAACCGCGTGAGCTATCAGGTGCTGAACCAGCATTCACCGCGTCTGACCCGCGGCCTGCCGGAGCGTGAAGATAGTCTGGAAGAGGCCTACTGGGATCGTTAAGCCGGTAAATAAAGTCGGCCCCGGGGAGTCGGGGCCGGAAGCATTAACCGGTAATAAGCTCGCCGGCTGGCGGCGTTTCAAGCAGCTTAAGCATGGCGCGGGCGATTTCTCGTTCGCCCATCACTACCTGGTTGGCGCCGCGTTCAACAATATATTCCACCTCATCGTCGTAATGCGCCCGCGCGATGATCTCGATATTCGGGCACTTCTCGCGCGCTGAGGCCACGATCTCTCCGGCCTCGTAACCGTTAGGGATGGTGAGCAGTAGCCAGCGCGCGCAGTCCAGATGCGCCAGATTCATAATCTCTTCATTGGCGGCGTTACCTAATACCGCGCGAATACCCCGCGCGCGCAGTTCGTCAACGCGGGTGCGCGACGTTTCGATAACTACCAACGGTATCCCCTGAGCCATCAGTTTTTCACCAAGCAGGCTCCCGACGCGACCGAAACCGACCAGCAGCGCATGGTTACAGATATCAACGGGGATCTGTTTCTCATCTTCCAGCACTTCTTCCAGCGTCTGTTCGTCCAGCGTCTCCGTTTTATCGAGGTATTTTTCCAGCAGGGTAAACAGGACCGGGTTGAGCATGATGGAGATAATGGCGCCGGCAAGCACCAGGTTCTGCCCGGCCTGCGGCAGCAGATCCAGCGCCATTCCCAGACCGGCAAGAATAAAGGCGAATTCACCGATTTGCGCCAGACTGGCGGCAATGGTCAGGGCAGTGCGCGGCGAGTGGCCGAACATCCGCACCAGGAAGAAGGCGGCAGCCGATTTACCGAAAATGATGATAGCCAGCGTCGCCAGTACCGCCAGCGGCTGCTCAAGCAGAATCATCGGGTCGAACAGCATTCCGACGGAGACAAAGAACAGCACGGCGAAGGCGTCGCGCAGCGGCAGCGTATCGTGGGCCGCGCGATGGCTGAGCTCGGATTCATTGAGCACCATACCGGCGAAAAAGGCGCCGAGGGCGAAGGAGACGTCAAATAGCTCAACGGCGCCGAAAGCGATGCCGAGCGCTAACGCCAGTACCGACAGCGTAAACAGCTCGCGTGAACCGGTTGCCGCGCTGCGCGACATAATCCACGGCACCAGGCGGCGGCCGACGAGCATCATAATGGCGATGAAGGCGACGACTTTGCCGATGGTAATACTCATATCGAGGGCCAGAGAAGCCAGGCCCACGTCGCCTTTCTCGGTCATGCCGGCAACCGCCGGCAGCAGCACCAGCGTCAGAACCATCACCAGATCTTCAACAATCAGCCAGCCGATGGCGATTTGCCCCCGCTGGCTATCAATAAGCTGCCGTTCTTCCAGCGCGCGCAGCAGCACCACGGTACTGGCGGTAGAAAGACACAGACCAAAAACGATACCGGTCATTAACGACCAGCCCAGCATGGCAGAGAGCGCCATACCCAACAGGGTCGCTACGGCTATCTGGGCGATAGCGCCCGGGATGGCGATGGCCTTAACCGCCATCAGATCTTTTAAGGAGAAATGCAGACCCACGCCGAACATCAGCAGGATCACGCCGAGCTCGGCCAGTTCCGGCGCCAGCTTGGTATCAGCAACAAAACCTGGGGTAAAAGGTCCGGCCAGCACGCCCGCTAATAGATATCCCACCAGAGGAGAAATACGTAGCTTATTGGCAATCATGCCGAGAATAAAGGCGAGCACAAGGCCGCCGACAATGGTGGTGATTAGCGGTGTTGCGTGGTGCATTCCGTCTCCTTGCAGTGGTGAGCTGATCCATTTTCGGTACATACCCGTCATGCTTCAATTTGCATGGGCGTAGGCTTTATTACTTAGCTCATCCATGAGCCTCGCCCTTGGGGGCCAGCGCCAGCGCTGTTCAAGGCACAAGTGGCTTGTCCTGCAACTTGAATGAATTAGGGTATAAAACCAAAAAACCGAATAATAGTTTATGACACTTTCAGCGGTTTTGTTTATGAATAATCGTTGAATTTTGCAGAAAAATGCAATTGACGTGCAAAAAAGCACGGAGCGCAAAATGGCAGCAGCTTATGCGGGGTAATGCTGGTGGGGTAAGGGATTGTGGTAGCCAAAGTTACATTTTGGCTACCGAAGAATCATGACTTTTGATGGTTGTTAGGTAGAAATATCGTCAGGATGCCGATTAGAGGCAGGAAAGCGCAGATTTTATAGACCAGTTCGATGCTGGTATGGTCAGCTAAGAGCCCCAGTACCGCGGCGCCAAGGCCACCCATGCCAAAAGCAAAACCGAAGAACAAACCAGAAACCATGCCGATCCGCCCCGGTAATAGCTCCTGGGCATAGACCAGAATGGCGGAAAAGGCTGAGGCAAGGATAAAACCAATTATCACCGTTAAAATCCCGGTCCATTCCAGGGATGCATAGGGTAAAACAAGGGTGAACGGCGCTACGCCAAGGATAGAGCCCCAAATAACATATTTGCGCCCAATCTTATCGCCGACAGGCCCGCCAATCACCGTTCCTGCCGCGACGGCAAAAAGAAAGGCAAACAGATGAAACTGGGCATTTTGCACCGACAATCCGAATTTTTGCATCAGATAAAAGGTGTAATAGCTGCTGATGCTTGCCATATAGAAGTATTTCGAGAAAATCAGCAGTAACAGGATACTGACCGCCAGAATAACTTTGTTTTTTGGCAACGGATTTACAATCAGCGCCTTCGGTTTACCTTTATTCATCCGATGCTGAGCGGCATACCAGCGGCTGATTTGCGCCAGCACGACGATCGCCAACAGCGCTGCCAGGACAAACCAGCCAACGTTACCTTTACCGTAAGGAGCGATAATCAGGGCCGCAAGCAGCGGGCCTAACGAGCTGCCAAAGTTACCGCCGACCTGAAATATCGACTGCGCCAGGCCATGGCGACCGCCGGAAGCCATACGCGCCACGCGTGAAGATTCCGGATGAAAGACCGAAGACCCGGTGCCGACCAGCGCGGCTGCCAGCAGAACCATACCAAAGCTCCCCGAGATCGCCAGCAGCACCAGACCGCTCAGGGTAAAGCACATGCCTATCGGCAGCGACCACGGCATCGGATGTTTGTCGGTCAGATAGCCGACGACCGGCTGCAATAGCGATGAGGCCAGCTGGAAGGTGAGGGTAATCATACCTATCTGCACAAAGGTCAGCGAAAACTCGGCCTGCAGCAGCGGGTAGATAGCCAGAATAAGCGATTGGATCATATCGTTTAGCAAATGGGAGAGGCTGATGGCGCCGAGAATGCGAAACGAGGTGCGTGCTTTTTGCGGCGCAGCAGCAGGGCCGGATAAGGGTTGTGCGGTCTGATTCATTGCCATAGGTTCACTTAAGTGTTTTTTATAGAGGATGCAGGTGGAATTATTATCTGCCTAACATACCTGCCCCTAAGGTTTGAAGGAAGTCGCAATTCTGAAAACATATTTGTCTAATCGGCCAACTCGCTATACTTTCGGCAGTTGTTACTTCGTCAGGGAGAGAAATATGCACTTTATGAAGCAAGGCGTTGCGCTGGCGCTATTTACGGCGCTATCGCTGGGGAGCCTGTCAGCGCAGGCTTATGAGCAGGATAAAACTTACAAAATAACCATCCTGCATACTAACGATCATCATGGCCACTTCTGGCGTAGCGACTACGGCGAATATGGGCTATCCGCACAAAAAACGCTGGTTGACGGTATTCGCAAAGAGGTGGCGGCAGAAGGCGGCAGCGTGCTGCTGTTATCCGGCGGCGATATCAACACCGGCGTGCCGGAATCCGATTTACAGGACGCGGAACCTGATTTTCGCGGGATGAACCTGATTGGCTACGATGCAATGGCGGTGGGTAATCATGAATTTGATAATCCGCTTAGCGTACTGCGTCAGCAGGAAAAATGGGCGAAGTTCCCTTTCCTTTCGGCGAATATTTATCAGAAAAGCACCGGCGAGCGTCTGTTTAAGCCGTGGGCGCTGTTCAAACGCGGCGGGCTGAATATTGCGGTTATCGGTCTGACGACCGACGATACGGCTAAAATTGGTAATCCCGAGTTCTTTACCGATATCGAGTTCCGTAAACCGGCGGAAGAGGCCAAACTCGTTATCCAGGAGCTGCAGCAGAATGAAAAGCCGGACGTGATTCTGGCTACTACCCACATGGGCCATTATGACAATGGCGCTCACGGTTCGAACGCGCCGGGCGATGTTGAGATGGCACGCAGCCTGCCTGCGGGAGCGCTGGCGATGATCGTCGGCGGTCACTCGCAGGACCCGGTATGCATGGCGTCGGAGAACAAGAAGCAGGTGGATTACGTTCCGGGTAGCCCGTGCGCGCCGGACAAGCAGAACGGTATCTGGATTGTGCAGGCCCATGAGTGGGGTAAATATGTTGGCCGCGCCGATTTTGAATTCCGCAACGGCGACATGAAGCTGGTGCGCTATCAGCTGATCCCGGTCAACCTGAAGAAAAAGGTCACCTGGGACAACGGCGAGAGCGAGCGCGTGCTCTATACGCCGCAAATCCCCGAAAATCCGCAGATGCTCTCCCTGCTGACGCCTTTCCAGAATAAAGGCAAAGCGCAGCTACAGGTGAAAATCGGTAGCGTAAACGCGCATCTGGAGGGCGATCGCAGCAAAGTTCGTTTCGTGCAAACCAATATGGGACGTTTGCTGCTGGCGGCGCAGATGGCGCGCAGCAATGCTGATTTCGCGGTGATGAGCGGCGGCGGAGTGCGTGATTCGATTGAAGCGGGTGATATCACCTATAAAGATGTGATGAAGGTGCAACCCTTCGGCAACGTGCTGGTCTATGTCGATATGAGCGGTAAGGAAGTGACCGAGTATCTGACCGCCGTGGCGCAGATGAAGCCCGATTCCGGCGCCTATCCGCAGTTTGCCAACGTCGGTTTTGTGGCTAAAGACGGCAAGCTCAATAATTTGACTATCAAAGGCGAACCGGTCGATCCGGCAAAGACCTATCGTATGGCGACCCTGAGCTTTAACGCCACCGGCGGCGACGGCTATCCGCATATCGATACGAAGCCCGGCTATGTTAATACCGGCTTTATCGATGCCGAAGTGCTGAAAGAGTATATCCAGAAAAACTCACCGTTGGATGCGGCAGCTTATGAACCGAAAGGCGAGGTAAGCTGGCAGTAACGTTTGAGCCAAACCCCGGTTGCGTAGCTACCGGGGCTACAGGTCTCAGCGGTTTTGGATTTTGTAGCCCGGACAAGGCGCGTCAGCGCCGCCTCCGGGATTATCCTCTGACGCAAAACCGTCAATTAATCGCGCCGCGCTATATCGGCGAATTTTGCCTCAAGGATCTTCGCCAGATCGCTGGCCGCCAGCTCAATATCCAGCCCGCGTTTGCCGCCGGAAATATAGATGGTGGCAAACGCCTGGGCCGGTGCGTCAATCACCGTCGGCAGACGTTTTTTTTGCCCGAGCGGGCTGATACCCCCCACCAGATAGCCGGTAACCCGCTGCGCGACCATCGGGTCTGCCATATCCACTTTTTTTGCGCCTAAGGCCTTCGCCACTTTTTTCAGATCCAACTGACCCGCAACCGGGGTCACTGCAACGGCCAGATGCTTCATGTCGCCGTTAACGGCAACCAGCAGCGTTTTGTAGACCTGGTCGGCGTTCAGTCCCAGCTTACGCACCACTTCGTCACCAAAATTGGTTTCGTTCGGATCGTGATCGTAGCTGTGGATTTGAAAACTAATTTTGTTTTTTTCGAGTAATTTTACGGCGGGAGTCATCGTTATCCTTCTTACCAACCGATTAAATGTGACATAAGCATACGCCCGACGGCTGTCTAAAAAATAGTATCATCTTGCGCAATAGTATTGGCAGTGATGGTCACTTTGAGCGACAATCAGACGATCCGGGGCGCGAACCCCGGAATAATAATAATGATGAAATTCCTCTTTGACGGGCCAATAGCAATATTGGCCATTTTTTTACGTCAGCATGTCCGGCAGATTCCCTTCGCCGTATAAATGCAGCGCCCCGACGGCAACCACGTAGCGTCCCGGCGGCAGCGCCAGCAGCGTTTCCCGCCAGGCGAGGTTGCGCTGGTGCATCAGAACGTCATACAGCGACTGGCTAAAGGTTGTCGGCAGCGAAGTAGCCCCTCTTGATGGCGGCTGATCGAGCCACCAACCGATCATCACCTGCAGCAGACGCGCATTTGTGCGCCAGTGGGTGAGGGTATCCTCCAGCAGCGCCAGACCGCCGTCGGGCAGATCCCGCAGCAGCGCAATCTGGCTGTCGGCTCCCTCCAGCTCCATCACCCGGATATGGCTCTCGCGCGCCGCCATCAGCAGTTGATAATCAATGCCGTAATCCGCCCTGAGCCCCAGTTTTTGCGCCTGAGTTGCCTGCAGTACCATCGCTACCTGCCACAGCGGTTGACTGTCGAACAGCGCGACAGACAGACCCATTTCTGCCGCCCGCTCTTGCAGTGCAGCAAGCTGGGATGCCTTCAGGCGTTCCGCCAGCGGCGGACAGGAGGGGAGGTTGCTGAATGGCGTTTCGCTGCCGCTAATATCCGCTTCCACAATCAGCGCATCGGCCTGACGGATCTTTTTTAACAGCCGGGCGGGCGGCGGCGACATATCGCGGGTGCCCATATGAATACTGCCGACCAGGTGCAGATAGCGTTCCCCGGGAAGGGTGATATCCAGCGCGGGCCAGGAATAAGACGAGCCGAGGGCGGCTTGCCACAGCATTTTTATTCGGTTTAACAGGCCCATACGTGCTCCGTAGTGTGAAGCTTTCATGCTAGCGCCTGGGGAAGAACGGCGCAAGGAAAGTCCTGGGAAAGCGTCTGCGCGCAGGCACTGGTTTATCGGCTGGAGCACTCACCGGAACGAGCAGAATGACTGAACGTCGGCGTCTGGTTATTTTCTCGCACGGGTACACGGTCATCTGCGGTTGTGCTCCCGGCTAAGGCGTTGACGCCGCCAGCCGGGAATCCAACCGCACGGCGGCTGAAACGACAGGAGCTTAGGCTTCCGGCTTAGGATTTTGGCTTAAAGCGCAGCAGGCGGTTGGCGTTGCTCACGACGGTAATCGAAGAGAGCGCCATGGCTGCGCCCGCCACCACCGGATTGAGCAGCGTTCCGGTCAGCGGCCACAGGATCCCGGCGGCAATCGGAATGCCCAGCGAGTTATAAACAAATGCCCCCAGCAGGTTCTGCTTCATGTTGCGCAGCGTGGCTTTGGCGATCTCCAGCGCATCGGCGACGCCGTTCAGGCTATGGCGCATCAGGGTAATCGCCGCTGTCTCAATGGCGACATCGCTGCCGCCGCCCATGGCGATCCCCACATCGGCCTGCGCCAGCGCGGGCGCATCGTTGATACCGTCGCCGATCATCGCCACCTGATGTCCCTGGCCTTGCAGGTGCTTAATCGCATCGGCTTTACCGTCCGGCAGAACCCCGGCAATCACCTCATCAATGCCCGCCTCTTTAGCGATAGCGTTGGCGGTGGTTGGGTTATCGCCGGTCAGCATGACCAGACGATAACCCTGGCGGTGCAGCCTGGCTAATGCCGCCACGCTATCTTCACGCAGCGGATCGCGGATGGCGAACAGCGCCGCCGCCTGACCATCTACCGCCAGTAGCACCGGCGTCGCGCCCTGTGACGCCTGGGCGTTCATTTCGCCTTCTATTTCAGCCGTTGCTATCTTTTGCTCATTAAGCAGCGCCTGGTTGCCGAGCAGCAGACGGTGGCCTTCGGCTTCACCGCTGACCCCCAGTCCGCGTAGGGTGCGGAAATTATCTACCGCAGGCAGGCGTTGATCTGCGGCTTTGTCGAGGATGGCGCGCGCCAGCGGGTGGCTGGAGCCTTGCTCCAGTGACGCCGCCAGACGCAGAGCGGCGGTTTCATCGATGGCGGCAAAGGTTTTTATCGCCACCACCTGCGGTTTACCCTCGGTGAGGGTACCCGTTTTATCAAAGACCAGCGTATCCAGGGTGCTGGCGCGCTGCAGCGCATCGGCATCGCGCACCAGAACTCCGTACTCCGCCGCGCGGCCCACGCCGGAGATAATCGACATCGGCGTTGCCAGCCCCAGGGCGCACGGACAGGCGATAATCAGCACCGTGGTGGCGATCACCAGGGTATAGACAATTTGCGGCGCCGGACCGAAAAAGTACCAGATCGCGGCGCTGAACAGGGCTATCGCCACGACCGCCGGGACGAACACGGCGGAGATTTTGTCCGCCAGCTGGCCGATTTCAGGTTTACTGCTCTGCGCCTGACGCACCATGCGGATAATACGCGCCAGGGTGGTCTGGCTGCCGACGGCGCTGGCGGTAAACAGTACGCTGCCGTCCTGCACTACGGTCCCGGCATGCACGGCGTCACCGTCGCCTTTTTGCTGCGGCACCGGCTCACCGGTGAGCATCGCTTCATCGAACCAGGCCTCGCCCTTGCTAATGATGCCATCGACCGGAACGCGATCGCCTGTGGTCAAACGCAGGGTCATTCCCGCCTGAACTTCCGCCAGCGGCAGATCTTTTTCGCCTTCGTCGGTGACCACCCGAGCTGACGGTGGGGTTAAATCGAGTAGTTTTTCCAGCGCTTTCGAAGAGCGCTGACGTGCACGGGCTTCCAGCATATGGCCGAGGTTAATCAGACCGATAATCATCGCGCTGGCTTCATAATAAAGGTGGCGGGCTTCCATCGGAAACCACTGCGGCCACAGATTGACGCTCATCGAATAGAGCCAGGCGACGCCGGTACCCAGCGCCACCAGCGTATCCATCGTCGCGGTGCCGTTTTTCAGGCTTTTCCACGCGCTGCGGTAAAAATGGCCGCCGGCAAATACCATCACCGCCAGCGTGACAAGGCCGATAACCAGCCACAGGGTACGGTTATCATCGCTGACCATCATGTTGTCGCCGATCATCCCCCAACCCATCACCGGGATCCCAACCAGCAGGGCGACGATAGCCTGCCAGCGGAAGCGCTTCATCGTGGCGATGGCGGTTTCCTGCTGACGCTCGCGGCGCTCGAGGTCGTCTTCGATAGCCTCCGCGCCGTAGCCCGCTTTCTCTACGGCCTGGACTAATTCTGCGGCGGACGCGCTGCCCAATACCAGCGCAGTGCGTTCCGCCAGGTTGACCCGCGCCTGCGAGACGCCCGGCACCGCGGCGAGCGCGTTTTGTACCCGGGATACGCAGCTGGCACAGCTCATGCCGTTGATTAACAGCTGCTGGCTGTCATCTTCGTCACGAGCTGCCGGAAGCTCAGTGGTGGCCGCTGTCAGTGCTTCCGGCGGGATTGATGACTCTGCCAGCGGTTTAGCCTTTGGGTGGCTGAGCTCCGCGCCGTATCCGGCTTGTTTAATGGTCTCAATCAGCGCTTCCGCGCTGGCGCTGCCCGTGACATGGGCTTCGGTAACGGTAACTTCCGCCTGCTCAACGTCAGGACGCTGCTCCAGGCTCTCTTTCACCCGTTTAACGCAGTGGCCGCAGGAGAGGCCATCAAGCGCGAGGTCGATAGTGTTAGACATAAATAACTCCTGAATAAATTTCCGGTTAATGATTGACCGAACACACTCTTTCATCGAGTATTAGCAAGGTTAAACCTTCCAGCAAGGGGAAGGTCAAGGGGGAAACATGAATATTAGCGATGTGGCGAAAAAAACCGGCTTAACCAGTAAAGCGATCCGTTTTTACGAAGAGAAGGGACTGGTAACGCCGCCGCTGCGTAGCGAAAACGGCTACCGCAGCTACAGCCAACAGCATCTGGATGAACTGACCCTGCTGCGCCAGGCGCGTCAGGTGGGGTTCAATCTGGAAGAGTGTCGCGAGCTGATATTCCTGTTCAACGATCCGTCGCGGCACAGCGCCGACGTGAAGCGCCGGACGCTGGAGAAAGTCGCGGAAATTGAGCGCCACATCAGCGAACTGCAGGGGATGCGTACGCAGCTGCTGGCGCTGGCAGACTCCTGTCCCGGCGATGACAGCGCGGACTGCCCGATCATCGATAATCTCTCGGGCTGCTGTCACCGCAAAGTCCAGGCCTAGCGGCCGTTAGGGAGCTCCCTGACCCGCAGCGTAATCCCCTCGACGGCGACGACTTCAACCTTACTGCCCGCCATGAGGTCGTCATCGGCTATTACCGGCCATGAACTGTCGCCCACGCGGACGTGTCCTCGGCCGTTAACCAGCGTCGTTTCCAGCGTAAAGCGGCGGCCAAGCAGCTGCTGTCCCCGCTGATTAAGCTGAGCGTCCGCCGGCTTCTGGCGTTTTACGCGGTTACGCAGCCAGCGCGACCACAGCCAGGCCGCCAGCAGGGTCAGCACGGCGAACAGCGTGCCCTGCCACTCCCAGCTAAACGGTAGCATCCAGACCAGCAGCCCGGTTACGACGCCGGCAATGCCGCTCCACAGCAGATAGCCGTTGCCGCCGAGCATTTCCGCCGCCAGCAGCAGCCCGCCAAGGCTGAGCCAGAAAATATGCGGGTGGGTGAGAATCAGCGCGATCATGATTTTTTCTGGGCGCCAGCCCCTTCTTTAATCAGTTCGCTGATCCCGGCGATGGAGCCCATCAGGCTGCTGGCATCCAGCGGCATCAGCACCACTTTACTGTTGTTCGCCGCGCCAATTTGCTGCAGCGCATCGGTATATTTCTGCGCGACAAAGTAGTTGATGGCCTGAATGTCGCCGGAGGCGATAGCGGACGACACCATCTGGGTAGCGCGCGCTTCCGCTTCCGCAGAACGTTCGCGCGCCTCTGCCTGTAAAAATGCCGACTGGCGTTCGCCCTCGGCTTTGAGGATCTGCGACTGTTTCTCGCCTTCGGCTTTGAGAATTTCCGCCTGACGTATCCCTTCGGCTTCCAGAATATAGGCGCGCTTGGTTCGTTCGGCTTTCATCTGGGCGTTCATTGAGGCGATCAGCTCCGCCGGCGGGCGTACGTCGCGGATCTCGACGCGGGTAATTTTGATGCCCCACGGGTTGGTCGCTTCATCGACAATATGCAGCAGACGGGTGTTGATGCTGTCGCGCTGGGAGAGCATTTCATCCAGTTCCATGGAGCCCAACACGGTACGAATGTTGGTCATGGTCAGGTTGATGATCGCCAGCTCGAGGTTGCTGACTTCATAGGCGGCTTTCGGCGCATCGATAACCTGAATAAAGCACACCGCATCAATGGTGACGTTGGCGTTATCGCGCGAAATCACCTCCTGTGAAGGGATATCGAGCACCTGCTCCATCATATTAATTTTGCGCCCGATCCGATCCATAAAGGGAACCACAAGGCTCATACCCGGCTGCAGCGTTTGCGTATAGCGGCCAAAGCGCTCTACCGTCCACTGGTAGCCCTGAGGAACAATTTTTACCGACGCTCCGACGATAACCAGCGCGACGAAAATAAGAATGGGGATAAAAATCAGCATCAAAAACCTCCTGTCTTGTTGCCTGTTGATGCGCCGGGAGAGTGGCGCGCGTTTAACCAGAGTATATCTTTCCGCGCATCCGGGTGAAAGGAAAGTGGAGTAAACTAGAGGCGTTGTTGAAAAACTGGGAATAATAATGACCGAAAGTAACGCTATTTTGCGCCTGGAGAACGTGGGGTTTCAGGCCGATGATGTCACCATCCTTAATGAGATAAGTTTTCAGCTCAGGGCAGGGGAATTTAAGCTAATTACCGGCCCTTCCGGGTGCGGGAAAAGCACCTTATTAAAAATAATCGCTTCGCTGCTGAGCCCGACGTCGGGAAAAATTCTCTTCGCGGGTAAAGATATCAACACGTTGACGCCGGAAACCTATCGCCAGCAGGTTTCCTACTGCGCGCAAACCCCGGCGCTGTTTGGCGATTCGGTGTATGACAATCTGATCTTCCCGTGGCAGATCCGTAATAAACAGCCTGAACCCAAAGCGCTGGTCGCCGATCTGCTGCGCTTTGGGCTGGCGGAAAATACGCTGGAAAAGTCAATCAATGAACTTTCGGGCGGGGAAAAGCAGCGCGTTTCGTTGATACGCAATCTGCAGTTTTTGCCGCAGGTGCTGCTGCTGGATGAAATTACCAGCGCGCTGGATGAAAGCAATAAAACCAATGTGAATGAGATTATTCATCGCTACACCAGCGAAAAAAACATCGCCGTTCTGTGGGTCACTCACGATAGCAATGAAATTGCCCATGCGGATGAAGTGATTACGCTAAAGCCTGCTGGCGGAAGAGCGCAGGAGGAGAAAAAAAATGAACGGGCATAATATTACCAATGAGTCGCTGGCGTTATCTATGGTTCTGGTACTGGTAGCGATCGTGGTTAGCTACCGGGAAAAGCTGGCGCTGGAAAAAGAGATTATCTGGAGCATTTGTCGGGCAATAGTGCAGCTGATTATTGTCGGCTATGTGCTGAAATATATCTTTAACGTTAATCACGCCGTGCTGACGCTGCTGATGGTGCTGTTTATCTGCTTTAACGCCGCGTGGAATGCGAAAAAGCGTAGCAAATATATCGACAAAGCCTTTGTCTCCTCGTTTATCGCGATAACGACCGGCGCTGGGTTAACCCTGGCGGTGCTGGTTGTTTCCGGATCGATTGCTTTTGTGCCGATGCAGGTGATTCCGATTGCCGGGATGGTAGCCGGCAACGCGATGGTGGCGGTTGGACTTTGCTACAACAATATGGGGCAGCGTTTTAGCAGCGAGCAGCAGCAGATTCAGGAAAAGCTGAGCCTGGGCGCAACGCCGAAGATGGCGTCTGCAAGGCTTATACGCGATAGCATTCGCGCCGCACTGATCCCAACGGTAGATTCGGCGAAAACGGTGGGGCTGGTGAGCCTGCCGGGGATGATGTCGGGGCTGATTTTCGCCGGGATTGATCCGGTAAAAGCGATTAAGTATCAGATTATGGTGACGTTTATGCTGCTGTCGACCGCCAGCCTGTCAACGATTATCGCCGGGTATCTGACCTACCTGAAGTTCTTCAATGCGCGCCATCAGCTGGTGGTGACGCAGCTGAAAAAACGCGCGTAAGATTTTTTCCCGGATACGGCGCTGAACGCGCCTGTCCGGGCCACGAGAACATCCATCCTGTAGCCCGGCTACGCGCAGCGCGAGCCGGGTGATTATCATTAATAAAGCAGAGAATAGAGCTGGCGGCGGTACTTCGCGGCCAGCGCGTCGCCGGTGCCGAGTGCGGAAAGGATCTCTTGCAGCAGTTTGCGAACCTCGCCGTTTCCGGCGCCTAAATCTTTTTGCAGATGGCTGAACAGCAGCGCCAGGGCTTCTTCGTTACGCCCCACCTGATGCAGCTGTAATGCCAGTTGGGAGGCCAGCACCGCATCTTCCGGGTTCTGCTCAACCTGCTGCTGCAGCTGCTGAATTTCCGGCGTGTCGGCGGCTTTTTTCAGCAGCTCGATCTGCGCCACCAGCCCCTGATAGCGGGTATCCTGATCCTGCAGCGGCACGGTTTTCAGTACCGTTTCCGCTTCATCGGAACGATGGAGGGCAATCAGCGTTTCCGCCAGCAGCAGGCCGATCTGGCTCTTCTGATTCGACATCTGCCAGGCGTCTTTCAGCAGCGGCAGCGCTTCGGCGTAGTTCTCTTCCTCCATCAGCGCCAGCGCCTGCTGCGCTTTGAGCTCCTCTTCACGCGGCAGGAACTTATCCAGCAGCGCGCGAACCGCTTCTTCCGGCTGCGGGCCTTCGAAGCCGTCGACCGGCTGACCGTTCTGGAACAGGTAAACCGTAGGGATAGCGCGCAGGCCAAACTGCGAAGCCAGCATTTGTTCGGCATCGCAGTCAACTTTAGCGAGGGTAAACAGGCCGTTGTACTGGGCGGCGAGGCTCTCCAGTACCGGCGTCAGCTGCTCGCAATGCTGGCTGCGCGCGGACCAGAAATAAAACAGCACCGGCGTTGTCGCGGATTGCTGCAGCGTCTGGTGTAGATTAGCTTCGGTAATATTGACGATATTCTGTGCGGACATGAGCAAGTCTCTTTAATCGATATTTGTATAGATATATGGGGACGGCGGCAGGTGCTTCAACTCAGCCCTGGATAATTTTGTCCATCGCGCGGGTCGGCAGCAGCCGCTTAAGCAAGGCGACCGCGTGCGTCACCAGGGTTACCGGATAGCGTAGTTTCGGTTTATCGCTGACAAAAGCGTGACGCACTTTTTCCACCACCGCTTCCGGTCCGAGCGTGAAGCGGGCGGCGATACCGGGATTTTCCACCGGCTTATCGGCCTGAGTCTGGTTGACATTGTTGGTGAAGCGGGTGCGGATGGGGCCCGGCTCAATCAGGCTGACCTTAATGCCGCTGTGGCGCAGCTCCATACGCAGCGCATCGGACCAGGCTTCCAGCGCATATTTGCTGGCGGCATAGGCGCCGCGGCCCGGGCTGGAGATAATCCCCATAACCGATGAGGTCATCACGATACGCCCTTCTCCGTGCGGCTCCATGGCCGGAAGCAGTAGCATCGTTAGCTGATGAGCGCCAAAAAAGTTGGCGGAAAACTGCTGCTCCATCTGCCGGCGGCTGACGGTCGGCAGCGGGCCGTAGACGCCGTAGCCCGCGTTGTTAAACAGGCCGTACAGGCGGTTGTCGGTCAGGACAATCACCTCGGCGGCGGCACGTTCAACGCTCTGCGGATCGTCAAGATCCAGCAACACACCGGTCAGCCCCAGCGCCTGCATCCGTGCGACATCTTCCGCTTTGCGGCAGGCGGCCAGCACGTTAAAGCCCTGGCGCTTTAAATCCAGGGCGCTTTCAAGACCAATTCCGCTGGAACATCCTGTAACTAAAACCGATTTTTGCATAACTTTACCTGCAAATGACTCGCTGTTATCAGGAGTCATGATTAACTAAGGGAGCCAGGCGCGTCGCCATCCAGTCGGCAATAAACGGCTGAGCGTCGCGATTCGGGTGAATTCCATCATCCTGCATCCACTGCGGTTTCAGATAAACCTCTTCCATAAAAAAGGGCAGCAGAGGAATATCAAACTCTTTGGCCAGTGCCGGATAAATAGCGCTAAAGGCTTCATTATAACGGCGGCCATAGTTGGCGGGCAGGCGAATTTGCATCAGTAGCGGCTGGGCGTCCGCCGCTTTGATATGCTCAATAATGGTACGCAGCGTCTGTTCCGTCTGCTGAGGCGGGAAACCGCGCAGCCCGTCATTACCGCCGAGCTCAACCAGCACCCAGCGCGGCTGATGCTGCTTAAGCAGGGCCGGCAGCCTTGCCAGCCCCTGCTGCGAGGTATCGCCGCTGATACTGGCGTTAACTACCGGCGTTTTTGTCTGCCACTTATCGTTTAGCAGCGCAGGCCAGGCGGTATTGCCCGCCATACGATAACCGGCGCTCAGACTGTCGCCGAGAACCAACAGCGTGTCGGCCGCCATGGCGCGGCAGGTAAACAGGACCAGAAACAGGAAAGGCAAATGCCAGCGGAAAACATACTTGAAGTTCATCATCTTAAGAAATCCGTCGGTCAGGGTGAGCATCAGCTTTCCATCCTTACCGGAGTTGAGCTGGTTGTCAAACAGGGGCAGACCATCGCCCTGATTGGCGAGTCGGGGTCCGGTAAATCGACGCTGCTGGCGATCCTCGCCGGGCTGGACGATGGCAGCAGCGGGGAGGTTTCGCTGCTCGGACAACCGCTGCACCAGATGGACGAAGAGGCGCGGGCGAAGCTGCGCGCTAAGCACGTCGGCTTTGTGTTTCAATCTTTTATGCTGATACCCACCCTCAATGCGCTGGAAAATGTCGAGCTTCCGGCGCTGCTGCGCGGCGAAAGCGATAGCCAGAGCCGCGGCAGCGCCCGGGCACTGCTGGAGCAACTGGGGCTGGGTAAGCGCCTGCACCATCTGCCGGTACAGCTTTCCGGCGGCGAGCAGCAGCGGGTCGCGCTGGCGCGCGCGTTCAACGGCCGCCCGGAGCTGCTGTTTGCCGATGAACCCACCGGCAATCTCGACCGTCACACCGGGGATAAAATCGCTGACCTGCTGTTTTCGCTGAACCGCGAGCACGGCACCACGCTGATCCTCGTCACCCACGATCCGCTGCTGGCGGCGCGCTGCGACCGACGGCTGCGGCTGGTTGATGGCCAGCTGCGGGAGGAAGCATGATTGCCCGCTGGTTCTGGCGCGAATGGCGCTCACCGTCGCTGCTGATCGTCTGGCTGGCGCTGAGCCTGGCGGTGGCCTGCGTGTTGGCGCTGGGCTCGATAAGCGACCGCATGGAGAAAGGACTTAGCCAGCAAAGCCGGGAATTTATGGCCGGCGACCGCACGCTGCGCAGTTCGCGCGAAGTCCCTGGCGCATGGATTGATGAAGCGCGCCGCCTTGGTTTAACCGTCGGCGAGCAGCTGAGCTTTGCCACCATGACGTTTTCCGGCGATACGCCGCAGCTGGCGGATGTCAAAGCGGTTGACGACACCTATCCGCTATATGGCCAGCTGCAAACTCAGCCGCCGGGGCTGAAGCCGCACGCCGGCACCGTGCTGCTGGCGCCGCGATTAATGGCGCTGCTGAATCTGAAAACCGGCGACACCATCGACGTGGGCGACGCCACGCTGCGCATTGCCGGAGAGGTAATACAGGAGCCGGATGCCGGTTTTAATCCTTTCCAGATGGCGCCGCGGCTGATGATGAACACCGCCGATGTGGCGAAAACCGGCGCGGTGCAGCCCGGGAGCCGCGTCTCCTGGCGCTATAAGTATGCCGGAACCCCGCAGCAGCTGGCGGACTACGAAAAGTGGCTGCTGCCGAAGCTGGGGCCTGAGCACCGCTGGATTGGCATGGAGCAGGACGACAGCGCGCTGGGTAAATCGCTGCAACGTTCGCAGCAGTTTTTGCTGCTGTCGGCGCTGTTAACGCTGCTGTTAGCGGTCGCCGCGGTGGCGGTGGCGATGAGCCATTACTGCCGCAGTCGTTACGATCTGGTGGCGATCCTCAAAACCCTCGGCGCCGGACGGGCGCAGCTGCGCAAACTGATTGTCGGCCAGTGGTTGATGCTGCTGGCGCTGGCGGTGATTGCCGGCGGGGCGATGGGCGTCGGGCTGGAACATATTCTGCTGGCGATGCTTAAGCCGGTGCTCCCGGCGGCGCTGCCGGCGGCGAGCGGCTGGCCGTGGCTGTGGGCGATCGGCGCGATGGTGGTGATTTCCCTGCTGGTCGGGCTGCGTCCCTATCGGCTACTGCTGGCGACGCTGCCGCTGCGGGTGCTGCGCCAGGACGTCGTCGCCAACGTCTGGCCGCTGAAGCTCTACATCCCGATCGTGTGCGCGGTGGTGGTGACGCTGCTGGCGCTGCTGATGGGCGGCAGCCCCCTGCTGTGGGCGGTTCTGGCGGGTGCCGTAGTGCTGGCGCTGCTGTGCGGCCTGGCGGGATGGGGCGTCCTGTGGTTACTGAAGCGTTTGACGTTAAAAGCGCTGCCGCTGCGCCTGGCGGTGAACCGTCTGCTGCGCCAGCCGTGGTCGACCCTGAGCCAGCTGGCGGCCTTTTCGCTGTCGTTTATGCTGCTGGCTCTGCTGCTGGTGCTGCGCGGCGATCTGCTTGACCGCTGGCAGCAGCAGCTGCCGCCGGAAAGTCCTAACTATTTCCTGATTAACATCGCACCGGAGCAGGTGGCGCCGGTAAAAACCTTCCTCGCCGAGCATCAGACCCGCGCCACCGAGTTCTATCCCATCGTGCGCGCGCGCCTGACGCAAATTAACGGCCAGGCAACGGAGGGCAATAAAGATGAAGCCCTGAACCGGGAGCTTAACCTCACCTGGAGCCGCGAGCGTCCGGATCATAATCCGCTGGTTGCCGGTAGCTGGCCGCCAAAAGCGGGTGAGGTGTCGATTGAAGAGGGGCTGGCGCAGCGTCTGGGCGTCAAGCTCGGCGATAGCGTGACCTTTACCGGGGATACTCAGGACTTTAGCGCGAAGGTGTCCAGCGTGCGTAAAGTCGACTGGGAAAGTCTGCGGCCGAACTTCTTCTTTATCTTCCCGCAGGGGGCGCTCGACGGCCAGCCGCAAAGCTGGCTGACCAGCTTCCGCTGGGATAATGGCAACGGGATGCTCACGCAGCTCAACCGCGAATTCCCCACCGTCAGCCTGCTGGATATCGGCGCGATTTTGCAACAGATTGGCCAGGTGCTGACCCAGGTAAGCCGCGCGCTTGAGGTGATGGTGATTCTGGTCACCGCCTGCGGCGTTTTGCTGCTGCTGGCGCAGGTACAGGTCGGGATGCGTCAGCGCTACCAGGAGCTGGTGGTCTGGCGCACGCTGGGTGCCGGTAAGTCTCTGCTGCGCACCACGCTGTGGGCGGAGTTCGCGCTACTGGGCGTGGTATCCGGCGTCGTGGCGGCGATTGGCGCAGAGGTTGCGCTGGCGCTACTGCAAAGCAAAATCTTTGACTTCCCGTGGTCTCCGGACTGGCGGCTGTGGGTGATGCTGCCGCTGTGCGGGGCGATACTGCTGTCGCTGTGCGGCGGCTGGCTGGGGCTGCGTCTGCTGAAAGGTAAAGCGCTGTTCCGCCAGTTTAGCCAGGGATAGAGTGAGTTATATAGCCCGGGTAAGGCGTCAGCCGCAACCCGGGGTTTTCACCCGGCTCGCGCTGCGCTTAGCCGCAACCCGGGAGGGCTTTGGGCCACGGATGCGAGTTGCTATTACAAATGGCCGTGGTTCAGCGCGGTGAGCGGCTCATTAACGTCGAAAACTTTACAGATAACCTCGTTTACGCCAAGCGATTTGAGGCGCGCGGTGTGCTTGTTGAGGTAAGCGAGCGCGGTTTCTTCATTCTCAAAAAGGTAGATCCCGCCCGCTTCCTGATTTTTTTCGTTTTCTGTCCAGACCTTCCAGATAAACCCTGGTTCCTGATTGATGGACTCGGCCAGCTCCACGAGCTGACGGGACATCTCGCTGCCGAAGGGACCGTTAAAAGCAAAGTGCAGCTGCAGTAGTTTTTTCGACATATTTCCTCCATGGATGATGTTTGCGCGGTAATAGACCATTTTAATGACATGGCGATGAAAAGATAACCACAGATTTTCTAAGGGCACAAAATGATAAGTTGCTGATTTTTAACCGCACAAAACATTAAAAACTCAGCAACACGCCATACTCAATCGCAGTTAATATTCAACTGGAAAATATAAGGTTGCTTATTAATCAAGGAAAAAGTATGGCACATAAAATAAAAGCGCTGGCGATAACGATCGGCGCAGCCCTGGCGTTAACCTCTTTTGCATCCCAGGCGGAAATTACGCTTTTAAAACAAGATCCGCAGGCGGGCGATCCGTTAAGCCGGCTTAATTTTACCGTCGGCGGGAGTATCCGTCCCCAGTTCAACATGATGTCCGGCGATGGCGACAAAGGCTCATATAAACGTAATGGTTTCGATGGCGGAACCCGTTTCCGCTTCGCGGCCGACTACTATCTGTTTGATGATATTAGCTGGATCAGCTATTACGAGCTGGGCGTCAATATTCCGGCACTTTTCGACTGGGATAACCACTATGCCGAAGGCGCGAATAACACCAGCCGCCGTATGCTCTATACCGGCCTGAAAAGCGATACCTGGGGGACGTTAACCTACGGTCAGCAGAACAGCGTTTATTACGACGTGGTCGGGGTAAAAACCGATATCTGGGATTACGACATGATTGGCCAGGCGCCGGGTAACGGCATTAACGGCGACTACGATGGCTCCTATCGCTCACGTAATATGCTGAAATATAAGAAAACCGTTGGCGATGTCGATCTTTACGCCTCTTATCTGTTTGAGGACAGCGAATATCTGCCGGGCAACGGTCTGCGCTATAAACGTAAAGGCGGCGGTTCCATCGGCGCGGATTATCACATTATGAAAGATCTGACCTGGGGCGCCGCGTGGAACTATACCCGCGCCGATATGCGTAACCCGTCCAGTTCTGACAGCAAATCATACGATCAGAATATCGTCGGTACCGCGCTAAGCTGGACGCCGGATAACTGGACCTTCTCCTTGGGCGGCGGCTGGTATCAGAACTTCCTGACCACCAAAAAAACCGATGTCCATAACTACTTCGCGGGCGATGCCTGGGGGATTGAGTACTTTGCCGGTTATAAATTCCCGATTGGCCAGTATGCGGTGAAATCTATTCAGCCATACTTTATGGGCGACCGCCTGCAGTACGTGAACGGCCGCAACTATCAGCGTATCGATAACGGCGTCGGCGTGAGTTTCCAGCTGGATTATGGTTTCCGCGTTGACTATGAACACGTCTTCACGTCGAGCACCGACAACCTGGGCGATATGAACCTGGTGCGTCTGCGCTACGACTTCTAAGCGGTAACCATTCCCCGGTGACGCTGCGCTTACCGGGGCTACAGGTTCACCGCCGTCTGCGGACCCGTAGCCCCGCTAAGGCGTTTAGGCCGCAAGCCGGGACAAGAGAGGATGTGATTACGCCGCCAGCCAGGCGGCAACTTCCTGCCAGCTGCCGCGGAAAATAATTTTCTCCGCTTTTTTGCCGAGCTGGTAGCGGTACATCGGATCGTAATACTCATTCAGCAGGGGAACCAGCCAGCTGAAGTGCGCTTCGGTGTCGGCGGTTCGCTGCTGTTCAAGCAGCGCTTTATCAAGCCTGGCGGTGAGCTGGGCAAAACGCTGTAGCCCGAGGCGGCGGCGGATTGCGAACAGGCCATGATGCAGATATTCGCTATACGCCTGCCAGCCTTGTTCTTCGCCGTAGGCCGCCAGGAAATCGCGATGCATACGCGCAAAATACTCTTCCCGCAGTCGTTCAAGACGGATAGCAAACGGATCTTCCACTACCGCCAGCGGCGACTGCGCCATGCGAAGACGCATACACTCCGGCAGGTGATTGGCGCCGATCATATGCCCCTCATCCTCCAGCACCCAGCGCGTCTGCTGCCCGGACTTTTTAAGCATCGCCACGGCCAGATGGTTTTCAAAGGTAGCCTGCTGATACTGCTCCTGGAGGGTGCGACCGAATGAAGAGCCGCGGTGATGGGCAAGCCCTTCGAGATCGATACCGTCAGGTTGAGCGCAGACCAGCTGAGTTTTGCCATTGCCGGTACAGCCGCCGATCAGCACGATAGGGCGCTGTACCAGCTCTTCGGTAAGCTGTATGGCGGCCTGGCGCAGCGCTTTATAGCCCCCGACGATCAGAGGGTAATCCACGCCAGCTTCTTTCAGCCACTGCTGGACGATATGCGAACGCTGGCCGCCGCGAGCGCAGCACAGGTAGCCTTCTGGATAACGCGCGCAGGCCTCTTTCCAGGCGGCGAGGCGGCTGGCGCGAATCTTACCATTCACCAGCTGATGGCCCAGTGCGAGAGCGGCTTCCGGCCCTTGACGCTTATAGCAGGTACCGACGGCAGCGCGCTCGTCATCGTTCATCAGCGGCAGGTTGATCGCTGCGGGCATGGCGCTTTGCCTGAATTCAACCGGGGCACGGACGTCAATCAGCGGCGTATCGCTGGCAAGAATCTGCCGAATATTTTGTGGGACTAATTCCATCATTTAAACCGTTAAGCCATTCAGACGCGTCGCTCGACGCGATAATCCTCCTATTGTACGCGGTGAGCGGCAGGCTGGATTGATTTTTCACGGTGTATCGCTGAATAGCGTCAGGAATCCCTGGATTTCCGGGGCGGAGTGACCGAATAGCGAGGTGATATCCTGCACCGCTTTACCATGATGATCTTTACGCCAGGCGAGGCTCAGAGGAGAGGGAGGACGCATGGTCGGTATCTGCCGGGAAACCAGCTCGCCGCGCGCGATAAGCGGCTGACACAGCGGCTCGGGTAAAAAGCCGATGCCGACGCCGGCGATATGGGCGGCGACTTTGGTTTCGATATCGGGAACCACGATCTCTTTTTGACCCGGCAGGCGCCAGGCAACACGTTTGGTTAATCTCCGCGCGCTGTCTTCAATGTTGACCGCAGGATAGCGGCGCAGCTGGGCCTCCGACAGGGGGGCGGTTTGCTGGCTTAGCGGATGATTCGGCGACATCACGAACAGCCAGGTGACTTCACCCAGCGGGGCGACGGCAATATTCTCCGCTAACGGTTCGGTGCCGGTGACGCCGATGGCCAGCGAAAAGTCATCGTGCAGGAGCGTATCCCAGACGCCCATGTAAATTTGTCGTGAAAAATGAAATTGCGTAAAAGGGTAACGCTGGGTGAGCCAGGCCAGCAGCCGCGCAATAGCCTGAGGGTCATACATCAGGTTATTCACCACAATATTCACCTGGCGCTCCACGCCGTCGTTAATCTGCTGCAGCTCGCCGGGCATACTGTCAATCCAGCCCAGCCACTCTCTGGCCTGCGCCAGGAGATGCATTCCGGCAGGAGTCAGCAGGACGCTGCGCGTAGTGCGCGAAAAGAGAGCGACGCCGGTGTTGTCTTCCAGCAGTTTGATGCGATAGCTAATCGTGGCGGTCGTTTTATAGAGTTTTTCCGCTGCTCTGGAGAAGCTGCCGGTCTCCGCGACGCTGACAAAGGTACGTAGTGTTTCGGGGTCTAGCATCGCCTTATTCCTCGTAATTTAATAATTCGCCCATGATTTTTAAGTATTTTTTCATAATAACCTTCTCAATTATGTGGCTTAAATCAGGTTTTGGAAAATTATTCCAACTTATAGTTGATACCACTTTGAGATGGCCATGAATTGACCGGGACATCGATCACCCTCAAGGTATGAGGAGGGCGACGGTTTTTAATGACTAAGGAATATTGCAATGAAGCTAGAGGTATTGCCGCTGACGCGCGAAGCATTCCGCCCCTATGGGGACGTTATCGAAACGGAAGGGCAGGATTTTTTTCATATTAATGATGGCAAAGTGCAGCGTTTTCACGATCTGGCCATGGTGGAGACCCTGCAGCAGGCTCGCACGCTAATCAGCATTAATCGGGCCCAGCCGGCGGTATTGCCGATTGTCGTCACCGAGCTGGAACGTCATCCGCTGGGCACCCAGGCGTTTGTGCCGATGAACGGCGAAGCCTTTGTGGTGGTGGTTGCGTCAGGAGGCGATGAGCCGGACATGACCACGCTGCGCGCGTTTATCTCCAATGGCCGCCAGGGGGTAAATTATCATCGCAATGTCTGGCATCACCCGCTGTTTGCCTGGCAGAGCGAAACCGATTTTTTAACCGTCGATCGCGGTGGAAAAGATAACTGCGATGTCGTGGAGATCCCGACCGTGGAGCTGAGCTTTGCGTGAGGTTGCACGTGACGCTGTCGATTATCTTGCATAACATGTGGGCGCTTACACACTATTTATGCTCAGGTTTTGAGCCGGAGATAATCGAGGTATGACAGAAGTGAGAAGGCGGGGAAGGCCGGGCCAGCAGGAGCCTTCCGCGCAAAAAGGCGCACAGGCGCTGGAGAGAGGGATCGCGATACTGCAATACCTTGAAAAGAGCGGCGGCAGCTCGTCGGTCAGCGATATTTCCCTGAATCTGGACTTACCGTTATCGACCACTTTTCGCCTGCTTAAAGTGCTGGAGGGCGCGGATTTTGTCTATCAGGACGCGCAGCTAGGCTGGTGGCACATCGGGCTTGGCGCATTCAATGTCGGCTCGGCGTACATCCATAACCGGGATGTTTTATCCGTCGGCGGACCTTTTATGCGGCGGCTGATGCTGATGTCAGGGGAAACGGTAAACGTGGCGATTCGTAACGGCAACGAAGCGGTGTTGATTGGCCAGCAGGAGTGCAAATCGATGGTAAGGATGTGCGCGCCGCTCGGCAGCCGGCTGCCGCTGCATGCTTCTGGGGCCGGAAAGGCGCTGCTGTACCCGCTGTCCCCGGATGAGTTGGTGGATGTGATTGTGAAGACCGGGCTGCAGCGCTTTACGCCGTCGACGATCGTCGATTTACCGGTCCTGCAGCGAAACCTGGATGAGGCGCGCGACCGCGGCTACAGCATTGACCAGGAGGAGCACGTGACAGGATTAAACTGTATTGCTTCAGCGGTTTACGATGATGTCGGATCCGTAGTGGCGGCAATTTCGATTTCCGGGCCAGCGTCCCGCTTAACCCCGGACCGTTTTGTCAGCCAGGGAGAGCTGGTGAGGGAGACGGCAAGGAATATCAGCACCGCGCTGGGACTGAAGCCCCAGGCAGAGTGATCGCCGAACCGACCCGCTCTGAGGAGCGGGAATTTTTAGGCTTTGTTCAAGTTTGGAAAAATTTTCCAATATAGTGAGGTAGTAAAAAATGGCAAAAATGAGAGCCGTCGACGCGGCAATGTATGTACTCGAAAAAGAAGGGATTACCACCGCATTCGGCGTGCCTGGCGCGGCGATTAACCCCTTTTATTCCGCCATGCGTAAGCACGGCGGGATCCGCCATATTCTGGCTCGCCACGTGGAAGGCGCGTCCCATATGGCCGAAGGCTATACGCGTGCCGCAGCCGGTAATATCGGCGTATGCCTGGGGACATCGGGCCCGGCGGGAACGGATATGATCACCGCGCTCTATTCTGCCTCCGCGGACTCGATACCGATTTTGTGCATCACCGGCCAGGCGCCGCGCGCGCGTCTGCATAAAGAAGATTTCCAGGCGGTCGATATTGAATCCATTGCTAAGCCCGTGACCAAGATGGCGGTTACCGTGCGCGAAGCGGCGCTGGTACCGGGCGTGCTGCAGCAGGCTTTCCATCTGATGCGTTCCGGCAGACCGGGACCGGTATTGATCGACCTGCCTTATGATGTTCAGGTGGCGGAAATCGAATTTGACCCCGAGCTGTACGCGCCGCTCCCGGCTTATAAACCCGTGGCGACTCGTCCGCAGATCGAACGCGCGCTGGCGATGCTGCTGATGGCGGAGCGTCCGGTGATTGTCGCCGGCGGCGGGGTGATTAATGCCGATGCCGCAGCGCTGCTGCAGCAATTTGCTGAGATTACGCAAGTTCCGGTCATCCCAACGCTGATGGGCTGGGGCTGTATCCCGGATGACCACGAATTGATGGCCGGGATGGTCGGCTTACAAACCGCGCATCGCTACGGTAACGCCACGCTGCTGGCCTCCGACCTGGTATTCGGCATCGGTAACCGCTTTGCTAACCGTCATACCGGTTCCGTTGAGAAGTACACCGCAGGTCGCAAAATCATCCATATCGATATCGAACCGACGCAGATTGGCCGCGTGCTGTGCCCGGATTTAGGCATTGTGTCCGATGCGAAAGCGGCGCTGGCTCAGCTGGTGGATATCGCGCAGCAGATGCAAAAAGAGGGCCGCCTGCCGCGTCGCGAGCGCTGGGTTGCCGAGTGTCAGGAGCGCAAGCGTACGCTGCTGCGTAAAACCCACTTCGATAACGTGCCGGTCAAACCGCAGCGCGTTTATGAAGAGATGAATAAAGCCTTTGGTCGCGACGTGTGCTACGTCACCACCATCGGCCTGTCGCAAATCGCCGCCGCGCAGATGCTGCACGTATTTAAAGATCGCCACTGGATCAACTGCGGCCAGGCCGGGCCGCTGGGCTGGACGCTTCCTGCCGCGCTGGGCGTTTGCACCGCCGATCCGGAGCGTAACGTGGTGGCCATCTCCGGCGACTTTGACTTCCAGTTCCTGATTGAAGAGCTGGCGGTGGGCGCGCAGTTCAATATTCCTTACATCCACGTGCTGGTAAACAACGCCTATCTGGGCCTGATTCGTCAGTCGCAGCGCGCGTTCGATATGGATTACTGCGTCCAGCTGGCGTTCGAAAACATCAACTCCAGCGAAGTGAACGGTTACGGCGTCGATCACGTCAAGGTTGCCGAGGGTCTCGGCTGTAAAGCGATTCGCGTCTTCAAGCCGGAGGATATCGCGCCCGCCCTGGCGCAGGCGAAAGTCTGGATGAAAGAGTATCGCGTACCGGTTGTTGTGGAAGTGATCCTTGAGCGGGTCACCAATATCTCCATGGGTAGCGAGCTGGATAACGTGATGGAGTTTGAAGATGTTGCCGATAGCGCCATCGATGCGCCAACCGAAACCTGCTTTATGAAATATGAATAAATGAGGTGAACCTATGTTGCGCTTTTCAGCCAACCTTTCGATGTTATTTCTGGAATATGATTTTCTGGATCGTTTTGAGAAAGCGGCGGCCTGCGGTTTTCGCGCCGTTGAGTTTATGTTCCCGTATGATTATGCGCCCGAGGTATTAAAGCAAAAGCTGAGCGACAACCGGCTGGAGCATACCTTACATAACTTACCCGCCGGCGACTGGGCGGCGGGAGAGCGCGGCATAGCCTGTATTCCCGGTCGCGAAGCGGAGTTCCGCGAAGGCGTGGATGCTGCAATCCGCTATGCCAAAGCGCTGAGCAATCGCAAAATCAACTGCCTGGTGGGTAAAACCCCGCCTGGCTACCGCGAGGATCATATTCGTTCCACGCTGGTGGCGAATTTACGTTTTGCCGCTGCCGCACTGGCGCAGGAAGGTATTCTGCTGCTGATCGAACCGATTAATTACTTCGATATGCCGGGCTTTTATCTGAATACCACTCATCAGGCGCTGGCGCTTATTGATGAGGTCGGCAGCGATAATCTGAAAATTCAGTACGATATTTATCATATGCAGCGGATGGAGGGGGAGTTAACCCATACGATGCAAACTTATGCTAACCGTATTGGTCATTTACAGATTGCTGATAATCCGAATCGCGGTGAGCCGGGGACCGGTGAAATTAATTACGATTATCTTTTTAAATTTATTGATAGATCAAGCTATGACGGCTGGGTGGGCTGCGAATATAAACCGCTGACCACCACCGAAGCGGGTTTGACATGGTTTAATCACTACCGCTAATTTTTAATTTATCTTTGGGCAGTATTTATTATTCCAGACGCAGGGGTTTTATTTCCTGACAACAGGAAGGGATAACTATTGCCCGGGTAAATTGAAACAGAAATTCTGAGAGGAAACTTATGAAACTGGGATTTATTGGTCTGGGTATTATGGGCACCCCGATGGCGCTCCGACTTGCCAGGGCAGGCCACGCTCTGCACGTTACTACCATCGGCCCGGTTGCTGACGACCTGCTTAAGCAAGGCGCGCAGCATCTGGCTACCGCCGAGCAGGTTGCGGCGCAGTCGGAGATTATTTTCATCATGGTTCCGGATACCCCACAGGTTGCCGACGTTCTGTTTGGCGAGCGCGGCTGCGCCAAAGCGGCGCTGAAGGGGAAAACCATCGTGGATATGAGCTCTATCTCGCCGATTGAAACCAAGCGGTTTGCGCAGCAGGTGCGCGACCTGGGCGCGGATTATCTGGATGCTCCTGTATCCGGCGGCGAAATCGGCGCGCGTGAAGGCACGCTCTCAATTATGGTCGGCGGCGATGAAAACGTCTTTGCCCGCGTGAAACCGCTGTTTGATATTCTGGGTAAAAACATCACCCTCGTAGGCGGTAATGGCGACGGTCAGACCTGTAAAGTCGCCAATCAGATTATCGTCGCGCTGAATATTGAAGCAGTGTCCGAGGCGCTGGTTTTCGCGTCTAAAGCCGGAGCCGATCCCGCTCGCGTGCGTCAGGCGCTGATGGGCGGCTTTGCCTCCTCGCGTATTCTGGAAGTGCATGGCGAAAGAATGTTGAACCGGACGTTTAATCCCGGCTTTAAAATTTCCCTGCACCAGAAGGATCTTAATCTGGCATTGCAGAGCGCGAAAGCACTGGCACTTAATTTACCGAATACGGCAACCTGTCAGGAGTTATTTAACACTTGCGCCGCCAACGGTGGTAGTGAATTAGACCACTCGTCTTTAGTTCAGGCGCTGGAATTAATGGCCAATCATAAAATATCGTAATAAGAAAATGCTGCCGGTTCCGGCAGCGTTTTTTAAACCTCACGGGTGAATTTATGGATACTATCAATAAAACGGGTATCGACTATTGGAAGAAAATAGTCGTGGTCATGAGTCTGGGCTGGGTGGCAATATGGATTTATCGTACCGTATTAACACCTATTTATCCGGAAATTCAGGCGTCCTTAGGTAACGTCAGTAATGCTGAAATCGGCGCGATTGCCAGCTTCTATTTTCTGGCCTATTGCGGAATGCAGATCCCCTGCGGCATTCTGGTCGATAAGCTGGGACAAAAAATTATGCTGATGTGCGGTTTCTCGCTGTTTATTATTGGTACGTTGAGTATTGCTAATGCGGGAAACCTGACGCTGATTTATATCGGCTCGCTGCTGGCCGGCGCTGGCTGCGCGTCGTTTTTTAGCTCCGCCTATTCGCTCTCCTCGGCCAATGTGCCGCAGGAACGCCGGGCGCTGGCGAACGCCATCATCAACAGCGGCTCCGCCATCGGCATGGGGATTGGCCTGATTGGCTCAAGCATTCTGGTCAAAAGCATGCATATGGCGTGGCAAAATGTCTTGTTTATCGTCGCCGCGATCCTGGTGGTGATGCTCTGCGTGTTTACCCTGGTGATTCGCCGCAAGCTAAAAGAGCCCGCCGTAGCGGAGAATAAGCCTTGCGCAGCGGCTGCCGCTCCGGTCGCTGAAGAGAAATCGGCGCCGCTGTTTTCGCCGCTGCTGTGCAGCGTCTACTTTCTCTATTTCTGCACCTGCTACGGCTACTACCTGATCGTCACCTGGCTGCCTTCTTATCTTCAGACCGAACGCGGCTTTGACGGCGGCGCTATTGGTTTTGCTTCCGCGCTGGTGGCGGTGGTCGGGGTGCCGGGCGCGCTGTTCTTCAGCCATCTCTCGGATAAGTTCCGCGACAGTAAAGTCAAAGTGATTCTCGGGCTGGAGATTGTCGCTGCGGCCATGCTGATGTTTACCGTTCTCTCGCCGAATACCACCATGCTGATGATTAGCCTGGTGCTGTACGGACTACTGGGCAAAATGGCCGTTGACCCGATACTTATCTCGTTCGTTTCCGAGCAGGCGTCAGCGAAAACATTAGGCCGCGCCTTTAGCTTGTTTAATTTCTTTGGCATGAGTTCGGCGGTGGTCGCACCGACGCTCACCGGTTTTATTTCCGACCTGACCGGTTCAAAAGAAATTAGTTTTGTGATGTCTGCCGGGTTGGTTATTACCGGAACGATACTGTTTGCGCTAATTACCTTGCGTAAGAACAAAATACAGTCAAAGACAATCCCAGTATAATAAAAAATAAATAATTAAAATTTGTTGTTCCACATAGCTAAACCTACAAACGTAATCCGATGCGTATTAAGAGGGAATTATGGAACAAACTCAAGACCTGTACAAAGCCAGGGGTTACAGCGACGATCTGCTGCCCAAAGTAGCCTCGCAGCGTAACTGGAAAACATTTAACTATTTTACCTTATGGATGGGCTCCGTACACAACGTGCCTAATTATGTAATGGTTGGTGGTTTTTTTATTCTCGGGCTATCAACGTTTAGTATAATGATGGCGATAATATTGAGTGCTTTTATTATTGCCCTGGTTATGGTGTTTAATGGTGCTGCCGGAAGTAAATACGGTGTCCCCTTCGCAATGATATTAAGAGCTTCTTATGGTGTGCGTGGGGCATTATTACCCGGCCTGCTCAGAGGCGGCATTGCGGCAATTATGTGGTTTGGTTTGCAATGCTATGCCGGCTCGCTGGCATTCCTGATCTTATTAGGCAAACTGTGGCCCGAGTTTCTGACGCTCGGCGGTGATTTTAAGCTGCTGGGACTGTCGTTGCCGGGGATGATCGCTTTTCTGGTTTTCTGGCTGATTAATGTGGCGATTGGTTTCGGCGGCGGAAAAGTTCTCAATAAATTTACCGCAATCCTCAATCCCTGCATCTATATTGTCTTCGGCGGCATGGCTATCTGGGCTATCTCGCTGGTCGGGATCGGTCCGATCCTTGACTATCTGCCGACCGGGGTGGCGAAAGCGGAGCATACCGGCTTCCTGTTCCTGGTCGTTATCAATGCGGTCGTTGCTGTCTGGGCCGCGCCGGCGGTGAGCGCCTCGGACTTTACCCAGAACGCGCGTTCGTTTCGCGAGCAGGCCGTTGGGCAAACCCTTGGCTTAGTGGTGGCCTATATTCTGTTCGCGGTGGCCGGAGTGTGCATTATCGCCGGCGCCAGTATCCATTACGGTATGGATACCTGGAACGTACTGGATATTGTGCAGAAATGGGACAGCTTGTTTGCCTCGTTCTTTGCGGTGCTGGTGATATTAATGACCACGATCTCCACCAACGCCACCGGTAATATTATTCCTGCGGGCTATCAAATTGCGGCGATTGCTCCCACGAAACTGACCTATAAAAACGGCGTGCTGATTGCCAGTATTATTAGCCTGCTGATCTGCCCCTGGAAGTTAATGGAAAATCAGGACAGTATTTATCTTTTTCTCGATATTATCGGCGGCATGCTGGGTCCGGTTATTGGCGTAATGATGGCGCACTATTTTATCGTCATGCGTGGGCAAATTAATCTTGATGAACTTTACACCGCGCCTGGAGATTATAAATATTTCGATAATGGATTTAACGTTACCGCATTCCTGGTAACGATTGTGGCGGTTATTTTATCGCTCGGCGGAAAATTTATCCCGCTGCTCGAACCGTTCTCCCGCGTGTCGTGGTTTGTTGGTGTTATTGTCGCTTTTGCCGCCTACGCCTTGCTGAAAAAACGGGCCCAGCCGAATAACCTGGCGCGCCCCAATGCTGTGAATTGATTTTATTACAACCAGGAAAGTTTATTTCATGGATGAAGCTTCAAGAGCCAAAGCCATTGGTATTGCGGTGTACGTGGCTGCAAACAGAAGTATGGCGGCTTAATCGTCTGTACACATACAAGGAGTTTTATATGTCTTTTGATTTAATCATTAAAAACGGCACCGTCATTCTGGAAAACGAATCCCGGGAAGTCGATATCGCGGTTGCTGACGGCAAAATTGCCGCTATCGGTGAAAACCTGGGGGACGCGAAGCAGATCATGGATGCCACGGGGCTGATCGTTTCGCCGGGGATGGTCGATGCGCATACGCACATCTCTGAGCCGGGTCGTACCCACTGGGAAGGATACGAAACGGGTACCCGCGCGGCGGCAAAAGGGGGCATCACTACGATGATCGAAATGCCGCTGAACCAGCTGCCGGCCACCGTCGATCGAGAGACCATTGAGCTGAAATTCGACGCCGCGAAAGGCAAGTTGACCATCGATGCCGCGCAGCTTGGCGGCCTGGTCTCCTATAACCTTGACCGGCTGCACGAGCTGGATGAAGTGGGCGTGGTGGGGTTCAAATGCTTCGTCGCGACCTGCGGCGATCGCGGGATTGACAATGACTTCCGCGACGTTAACGACTGGCAGTTCTTCAAAGGCGTACAAAAGCTGGCCGAGATGAAGCAGACGGTACTGGTGCACTGCGAAAACGCGCTGATCTGCGATGAGCTGGGCGAAGAGGCGAAAAGAGAAGGGCGCGTGACCGCCCATGATTACGTCGCCTCCCGTCCGGTATTCACCGAAGTTGAGGCGATCCGCCGCGTTCTGTATCTGGCGAAGGTCGCCGGTTGCCGCCTGCACGTGTGCCACGTCAGCAGCCCGGAAGGGGTCGCCGAAGTGACGCGCGCCCGTCAGGAAGGTCAGGATGTCACCTGCGAATCCTGCCCGCACTACTTTGTACTGGATACCGAACAGTTTGAAAAGATTGGCACCCTGGCGAAATGCTCTCCGCCGATCCGCGACGCGGAAAATCAGAAAGGGCTGTGGGAAAAGCTATTCAACGGTGAGATCGACTGCCTGGTGTCCGACCACTCTCCGTGCCCGCCGGAAATGAAGGCGGGCAATATCATGCAGGCCTGGGGCGGGATTGCCGGTTTGCAAAACTGTATGGATGTCATGTTCGATGAAGCGGTGCAGAAGCGCGGTATGCCTTTGCCGCAGTTTGCTCGCCTGATGGCGACCAACGCCGCGGATATTTTCGGCCTGAAGCATAAGGGTCGCATCGCGCCGGGCAAAGACGCCGACCTGGTGCTTATTCAGCCGAACAGCAGCTACGTTCTGCAGGCGGAAGACCTTGAATATCGCCATAAAGTCAGCCCTTACGTCGGCCGTACGATTGGCGCGCGGATCGCCAGAACCCTCCTGCGCGGCGATGTGATCTATGACATCGAGCAGGGCTTCCCGCACGCGCCGAAGGGGAAATTTATCCTTAAGCATCAGCAGTAACGGGGATCCGGTGAATTCCCGGCTTGCGGCGTAAACGCCTTCTCCGGGCTACGAGCCGATTTGTCGCCCGGATAAGGCGCAAGCCGCGACCCGGGGAATCACTTGCCCCATTCCATGCTCAGCGCCTGTTTAACGGCAGGCGCTTTTTCAGGATTCAATCATGGTGGTATTTCCGCTCAATAAACGAAACACCCTGGCGGGATTTCAATGGTTCTTCTTTATTTTCTGCAACACCGTCGTGGTACCGCCGACATTACAGTCTGCTTTTCAGCTGCCCGCCAGCGCGCTGATTACGCTGACTCAGTACGGTTTTATCACCACCGGGCTGGCCTGCCTGGCGCAGGCGCTGCTGGGCCATCGTCGGGCGATTATGGAAGGGCCTACGGGACTATGGTGGAGCACTATCCTGACCGTCACCGTCGGTGAAGCCGCGCGCGGCACTCCATTTGCCAGCATTGCGTCAAGCCTGGCGGTTGGCATCTCTCTGTCGGCGATATTCACCATCATCATCGGCGTGAGCGGCATCGGTCACCGCCTGGCGAAGCTCTTCAGCCCGACGGTCATGGTCTTTTTTATGCTGCTGCTCGGCGCGCAGCTCACCACGATCTTTTTTAAAGGCATGCTCGGGCTGCCTTTCAGTTCGACCCAGGCTAACGTGGGCGTTCAGCTGGCGCCGTTTAGCCTGGCGCTGGCGGTGATGCTGTTGGTGCTGGGGATGATCATTTTTCTTCCGGATGGCATTGCTCGCTATGCCCTGCTGTTTGGCACCCTCGTAGGCTGGGCTGGCTGGTACCTGCTGTTTCGCACTCCGCCCGCCACGATGGCATCCGGGCCGATTCACTGGCAGTGGTTTCCACTTGGCTACGGCGGGGAGTTACGCCCCGGCATTATTTTGACGGCACTGCTGGCGGGGCTGGTGAATATTACGAATACCTACGGCGCAATTCGCGGTAGCGACGTTTTTTATCCCCTGCTGGGCGCCAGCAATACCCGCTACCGACGAAGCTTTATTATCTCCGGCCTGATGACCTTAATAACGGTTCCGCTCAGCGTGGTGCCGTTTTCGCCTTTTGTTTCATCGATAGGTTTATTAACCCAAACTGGAGAGACTTCGCGCCAGCCGTTTATTATCGGCTGCCTGTGCTGTCTGCTGGTGGGACTATTTACGCCGCTGACCCACTTTTTTACCACGCTGCCTTTGCCGATTAGCAGCGCGGTCATGCTGGTCTCCTATCTTCCGTTGTTATATTCCAGCTTATCTTTCAGTAAACAAATCACCTTCACCGCACGAAATATCTACCGGCTGGCGCTGCCGTTATTTATCGGCATCTTTTTAATGGGCCTGCCGCCGGTCTATCTCCAGACGCTGCCCCTGACAATTCGACCGCTATTAGGCAACGGCTTATTAATCGGCGTGCTGCTGGCGGTGGTGATGGAAAATCTCATTCCCTGGGATCGTATTAAGTAATGACATTAAAAAGGATGAACCATGAAAATAATTATTGCACCGGACTCTTTCAAAGAAAGCGTAAGCGCCAGCCGCTGCGCCCAGGCGATTAAGGCGGGCTTTACCTCTATTTTCCCGCAGGCGGAGTGCATCTGTCTGCCGATCGCCGACGGCGGCGAGGGGACGGTGGAGGCAATGGTTGAGGCCACCGAGGGTAAAATGGTGATGCTGCCGGTCATGGGGCCGATGGGCGATTTTGTCGGCGCTTTCTATGGCCTGAGCGGCGACGGACACACCGCGTTTATTGAGATGGCGGCGGCCAGCGGACTCATGCTGGTTCCCCCCGACGAACGCAACCCCCTGCAGGCCACCAGCTACGGCACCGGTGAGCTGATTCGCCATGCGCTGGACGCCGGCGTCCGTCACATAATTCTCGGTATTGGCGGCAGCGCCACGGTGGACGGCGGAATGGGGATGGCTCAGGCGCTGGGAGCACGCTTTGTTGATGAACGCGGCGAGAGCGTCGGCCTCGGCGGCGGAGCGTTAGAGCGGCTGGTCAACGTTGATTTACGCGATCTCGACCCGCGACTTCGCGAGTGCCGGATTGACGTAGCCTGCGATGTGGATAATCCGCTACTCGGCGAACGCGGCGCGGCGGCGGTCTTTGGCCCGCAAAAAGGGGCCTGCGCAGGCATGGTCGCCGTTCTGGAGCGCGGTTTAGAAAATTACGCTCAGGTGCTGCTGGCGGCAACCGGTCAGGATGTGACGGCGATGGTCGGCGGCGGCGCGGCCGGCGGGATGGGCGCGGCGGCTCGCGTATTCCTTAACGCCACGCTGAAATCGGGCATTGATATTGTGCTGGAGGCGGTTCATCTGGAGGAGGCGCTGCGCGATGCGGACCTGGTGATCACCGGCGAAGGGCGTATGGATTCGCAAACCGTCGGCGGCAAAGCGCCGGTTGGCGTGGCGCGGATCGCCAAAAAGCACGGCATTCCGGTTATCGGCATCGCCGGCGTGCTGGGTGACGGCGTCGAAGCGGTGCATCAGCATGGTATTGATGCGGTCTTTAGCATCCTTCCCGCGCTGGCGCCGCTGGCCGAGGTGCTGGATCGCGGCGAGCAGAATCTTTACGCCTGCGCGCGCAATATCGCCTGCGCCATCAAGCTTGGCCAGACGCTGCCTGCCTGAATAAAAAATGCCACGGTTCACACCGTGGCAAAATCCAACATAGCTAAACAAAAAAGTGAATTCTGGGCGTTTGATAACCAACCTGTTTGAACACTGCGCCCGCGTTTTGGCGGCTGGCGCCTTACCCGGCCTACGAAATTGACGATAGCAAAAAGTTGTACTGAATCCGTAGGCCCGCGTCAGCGGGCAATAGTAACGTTTGCAGCTTGTCAGCCATCAGATCTCAACGTCGCGGTTGCAGTCTTTTGAATAGATGTAGCTGAACGTTTCCCGTCCGACGCCGTATCCCGCCTGCAGGGAGTAAGCGCCCATAAAGATATAATCGCCTTGCTTGACCGGAACCCAGCTGTTGTCGAGGTTATACACTCCCTGGCCGGAGAGAATATAGGCGCCATGCTCCTGGACGTGGGTTTCAATGTAGCCGTGGCTGGCCCCCGGTGCGAAAGAGAGAATATGCATATTCATATCGAAGCCCAGCTCTTTTGGCAGGAAATCGATCAGAATAACGTCTTCCATTCCTTCATAATGAATACGCTCCAGCTGGCTGACGTTGCCGGTGACCAGATAAGGCGCATGGCCCTCTGTCGGAATATAGCGGCGCTTATAGAGGAAGAGCTGGCTATCGGCTGAATGGTTATTACTGAAAGTCATCCGCTCACCCGGCGGGCAGTAAAGATAACCGCCTTCGGTCAGCGCGAAGGATTTACCCTGAGCCCCGGCGATGATTTCTCCCTTAATCACATACAGGAAGGTCTCGATGCCCTCGCCGCCAAAACCGCTTTGATGACCGCCGTTTTCATGCAGCGTGACCAGATAATCAACAAAGGTGGCGCCTAATTTCGGCGTTGACAAAATAGTCACATCGCAATGTTCAAAACCCGGAATAACGTTCTTGACCAGACCGTCTGGCGTCAGCAGCGCGTAATTGCCGTGGCGCACGATGGAACGGCTGGCCAGTAAATCATCGCGATAGCCAAGCACATTATTTAAATAACCCATGATCGTTTCCTTATTCAGTCCAGGCCAGTTGATGCAACATTAAGGCGAGCGTTTTTACGCCTTCCGCCAGATCCTCGATATGCGTGCTTTCCGCCGGGTTATGGCTGATGCCTTTGATGCTCGGCATAAAGATCATGCAGGTCGGGAAGCAGGGAGCGAATATCTGCGCGTCGTGTCCCGCGCCGCTGTGCATCACGCGGAAATTCACCTTCTCTTTTTCACAAAGCGCGGTGAGCTGGGCCACCAGCTTCTTATCCATGGGAACCGGAGCCTCATCCATCCACAGGTCGATCTCAATGCCGATATCCATCTCCTGGCAGATCCGCCGCATATCGGCCTCAATGACCTCAGTAAATGCCGTTAACTCCAGAGCATCGGTATGGCGGCAGTCCATAGTGAAGACGGTTTTGCCCGGTACCACGTTGACGGTATTCGGCTGCGGGTCGACTTTACCGAAGGTGAGCACCAGCGGGTCACCGTGGGCTTTTGCTTTGGCGATAGATTCGCAGCAGATACGGCTAAAGGCGTGGACGGTATCGCGACGGTAGCCCATTGGCGTCGTGCCGGCATGGTTAGACTCGCCGGTGAGGGTGATGGTGTAGCGACGCTGTCCGACTATGGCGTTGACCACGCCGATAGACTGCTTGTTGGTTTCCAGCACGCGACCCTGCTCAATATGCAGCTCTACGAAGGCTTTAATATCCCGGCGCGGCGCCAGCGGAGCGCCGGGTAGGCTGAAACCGCACTGCTTCATGGCATCGATAAACGCCACGCCTTTAGCGTCTTTAATTTCGCGTACGTCCGCTGGATTAGCGATGCCGACGATATTTTTGCTACCCCAGAAGACGTAAGGGAAGCGGCTACCTTCTTCTTCCGCTAACGCCAGCACTTCCACGGTGCGCAGCGGCGCCCCGTAGGTCTCTTTTAGCCAGCGAACCGCCAGCCAGGCCGCCAGCGCGCCGAACTGGCCGTCAAGATTGCCGCCGTTAACGACGCTATCAATATGCGAACCGCTGAGGATAACCTCATCGGGAAAGCGCGTGCCGGGCAGGCGACCATAGAGGTTGCCCACTTCATCAAAGCGCGTTTCCAGTCCGCTTTCGCTCATTCTTTGCTTGAATGCCTGCTGCGCCTGCAGCCATTCTGGCGAATAGAGCAGGCGGGTTATGCCCCCGGTCGGGTCGGCGCCGAAAGAGGAAAGCCAGGGCAATGTCTCTTCTATTGCCTGTCGAAAATAATGAGCCATACGCAACTCCTGTATTTTAATTTATTGAGCAAACGGGGAATTGGTTTCATAAGAGCGGTTATATAAAGCGTCCGAAACCAGATAGTCATAAATCTCATCAACGATCTCGATACCGTTGACGGCGCTGTTTTTCTCATTGATATCCAGGTTCTGCCCGGGGTAATACACCTGGTTAAATCCGGGCGCTGGCGTGATGGCGTTTAATTCACGCATGGTGTCGCTGATATGCTGGCGGAATAGCGCGCTGGAGGAGAAAAATGCCGGGTTGATGACGATATGCAGCTGGCCCAGCTCGCGTCCCTGGCTCAGGTTGTCGTACATAGAGCTGACCTGGCGGCCGAAGGGGAGATTGAGCAAAATGCCGGAGAGGACGTCGATCATCATCATCAGGCCGTAGCCTTTCGGGCCGGCTGCCGGAAGCAGGGCGTGAACGGCAAAAGGATCGCGGGTCGGCGCGCCGTTTTTATCCACCGCCCAGCTATCGGGAATGGTTTCATGGCGCGAGCGGGCGTCGAGAATTTTCCCCCATGCCTGTACCGTGGTGGCCATGTCGAAGGTGATGATATCATCGCCCTCGCCGGGCGCGGCAAAGGCCAGCGGGTTGGTTCCGTAATAGATTTCCGCCCCGCCAAAAGGCACGACCATCGGGTCCGACTGGCACAGCGAAATCCCGATTAGCCCGGCGCGGGCGGCCTGCCGGGTGAAGTAAGAGATCGCTCCGCTGTGGCCCATACGCCGGATGCCGACCACGGCCACGCCGTTTTCCCTGGCCAATTCTATCGCGTGCTCCATGCCCATTTTGGCGGCCACCTGACCGGCGGCATTATCGGCATGCAAAATACCGCTGCAGGGGCCGTTCTTTTCAAAGGTGAAGGTGGGATGACGATTGGTTCCGCCTTTTGAAATACGTTCCGCATAATATTCAACGCGAACCGCGCCGTGCGAATGAATACCCCTGGCATCGGCATAAACCAGTACATCGGCAATGATATCCGCATGATTGCGAGTAAGCCCTGCTGTATTCAGCTTATTGGCAATAAGCTGATGAAGTGTTTCCCGACTGACTTTCATCTGTCTTCCTTTTAACGACGGTGTAGAGCCTGACTGCCAAATAAAATACGGGGAAAATAAACTTAAATTGTGATCTGTATTGGTAAAAATAGTTAGTTAGATTTTATTTAATAATCACCGTGGGTTTGTCAGAAGGGACCCGGTTAATCTATTCATTAAAAAACTCGGGCTAATGCCTTCGGCTTTATTTGAAAGCGTCTTGTAATAATTCTCATGTGATTCCGGTCACGCCGTCGATAATTTTATCCCGTTAGCCTGATGGCAGATTAACCATGCTCATTCAATTGCAATGGGTGCAATTATTGGGGAGTTATTATGATCCATGCCTTTATTAAAAAGGGCTGTTTCCAGGATTCGGTCAGCTTAATGATTATTTCACGCAAGCTGAGCGAGTCGGAAAATGTCGATGATGTTTCAGTCATGATGGGCACACCGGCAAATAAATCGCTGTTGGAAACGACCGGGTTCTGGCACGACGATTTTGCCAGCGCGACGCCAAATGACATTTGCGTGGCGATCCGCACCGATTGCGCGGATGCGTCGGTTACGCAAATGATCGCTGCCCGTCTTGATGAGGCCCTTACCGCCCTGGCGCAGGGGAGCGGGCAAAGTCAGAGCCTGAGCGTGGTTCGCCGCTGGCAAAGCGCAACGCAGAAGCTACCGCAGGCCAATATGACCTTAATTTCCGTTGCCGGGGAGTACGCCGCGGAGCTTGCCCATCAGGCGCTCAGCAGCGAGAAAAACGTCATGATCTTCTCCGACAACGTCACGCTGGAAGATGAAATCGCGCTCAAAACCCGCGCCCGTGACAAAGGGCTGCTGGTCATGGGGCCGGACTGCGGCACCGCCATGATTGCCGGCACGCCGCTGGCTTTCGCCAACGTTACGCCGGAAGGCAACATCGGCGTTATTGGCGCGTCCGGCACCGGTATTCAGGAGCTGGTCTCGCAGATTGTCCTCGGCGGCGAAGGGATCAGCCATGCGATCGGTCTCGGCGGCCGCGATCTGAGCGCCGAAGTGGGCGGTATCAGCGCGCAAACGGCGCTGGAAATGCTGACCCAGGATGCGCAGAGCCAGGTGCTGGCCTTTGTTTCTAAACCTCCCGCCGAAGCGGTGCGTCTGAAGATCATCGCCGCCATGAAGCGCAGCGCGAAACCGGTGGTGGCGCTATTTCTCGGCTATACGCCGCCGATCGCCCGCGATGAAAACGTCTGGTTCGCCCGCACGCTTGACGAGGCCGGGCGTCTGGCCTGCCTGCTGGCGCGAGTGGGGCGGCGTCAGGCAAGCCTTCCCGCGGTGGCGGGCAAGCAAATTCGCGGCTTATACACCGGCGGTACGCTAGCTGCTGAATCCGCAGGATTGCTGGCAGAACGGCTGAACATTACCCCTGATGCGCATCACCCGCAGGGCATGATGCTCAACGCGCAGGGGCACCGGGTCGTCGATCTTGGTGACGATTTTTACACCGTCGGCCGTCCGCATCCGATGATCGACCCCTCTCTGCGCAACCAGCTGATTGCCGAACTTGGCGCGGAAACTCAGGTTGGCGTACTGCTGCTGGACGTAGTGATTGGCTACGGCGCCACCGCCGATCCGGCCGGCTCGCTGGTCGAAGCATGCCAGCGGGCGTGGGCGACCAGAGCCGACGATAGTCCGCTGCACGTTATCGCGACGGTGACCGGAACCGAAAGCGATCCGCAGTGCCGCTCCCGTCAGATTTCAGTCCTTGAAGATGCGGGGATCGCCGTGGTCGATAGCCTGCCTGAAGCTACCTTGCTTGCCGCCGCGCTGATTAGCCCGCCGCGGAAAGCCGCTCCTGCCCCGCGCGCCGGCCTGCTGGACGGCGTGTCGGTGATTAATGCCGGCCTGCGCAGCTTTGCGCTCGATTTACAGACCGCCGGAACGCCGGTTGTTCACTATCAGTGGGCGCCGATTGCCGGTGGGAATAAGAAACTGGCTCGTTTATTAGAACGTTTGCAATAAGAGGTCTCTATGTTTACATCAGTGGCGCAGGCCAATGACGCAGTAATAGAACGAATTCGTAATGCACGTCCGCACTGGCTGGATGTGAAGCCAGCGGGTTCTTTAATCGGGGCGCTGAATCAAAACAAAACGCTGCTCCACGCCGGGCCGCCGATGCGCTGGCAGGAGATGACCGGTCCGATGAAAGGGGCCTGCATTGGCGCCTGCCTGTTCGAAGGCTGGGCGCAGGATGAGAAAACGGCCCACGCGATGCTGGAAAACGGCGAGATTACCTTTATTCCCTGCCACCACGTTAATGCCGTAGGGCCGATGGGCGGTATTACTTCGCCGAATATGCCGATGCTGGTCGTGGAGAACATCGCCGAAGGTAACCGCGCGTATTGCAACCTGAACGAAGGCATTGGCAAGGTGATGCGTTTCGGCGCCTACGGCGAAGACGTGCAGCAGCGCCTGCGCTGGATGCGCGATGTGCTGATGCCCGTCCTCAGTGCGGCGCTGAAACAGATGACGCGCGGCATTGATCTCACCGCGATGATGGCGCAGGGCATCACCATGGGCGATGAGTTCCACCAGCGTAATATCGCCACCTCCGCGCTGCTGATGCGCACGCTGGCACCGCATCTGGCGCGACTCGACCACGACAAACAACAGATCGCCGAAGTGATGGATTTTCTCGCCATCACCGATCAGTTCTTCCTCAACCTGGCGATGGCCTACTGCAAATCAGCGATGGATGCCGGGGCGCAGATCCGCGCCGGCAGTATTGTCACCGCGATGACCCGCAACGGCGATATGTTCGGTATTCGCGTTAGCGGACTGGGCGACCGCTGGTTTACCGCACCGGTGAATACGCCGCAGGGGTTGTTCTTTACCGGTTTCTCTCAGGAACAGGCCAACCCGGATATGGGCGACAGCGCCATTACCGAAACCTTCGGCATCGGCGGCGCGGCGATGATTGCGGCGCCGGGGGTGACCCGCTTTGTCGGCGCTGGCGGAATGGAGGCGGCAAAATCCGTTTCGGAGGAGATGGCGGAAATCTTCCTTGAGCGCAATATGCAGTTGCAGATTCCTGGCTGGGATTTCCAGGGTGCCTGTCTTGGACTGGATATTCGCCGGGTGGTTGAAACCGGTATTACGCCGCTCATTAACACCGGGATCGCCCATAAAGAAGCGGGGATCGGCCAGATTGGCGCCGGAACCGTCAGAGCGCCGCTGGCCTGTTTCGAGCAGGCGCTGGAAGCGCTGGCGGACGAACTGGGCGTGAGTTGAGGTAGCGCGATGGAGAGGATTCGTCCGCTGATAGGCAGCGTCGATGCGCCGGATCATCGCCAACCGTGGCGAACCGGCGGCCTCTGGCGGCGCACCATTAACCTCTATGTTGCAGGCGGCGCGCTGCTGACGCTACATCATCGGGGGCAGGGCGTGAGCCCCGGCGGATGGGTTGTTCGTCATCGCGATTTTATCCGGCTGCACGCGGCGCTGCGGACGGGGGCGTCGCCGATAGCGCGGAATGACGGTATTCAGGTCGGCGATCTTTTGCTGATGCCGCCGCGCAGGCGCTGCTCCCTGCGGCTCCGCTGTCAATCCGTAAACGCTTATCTCCCGCCAGCGCTGATGAGTCGACCGGAGGAGACCGGGCTGTTCGGGCCGCTGTCGCAGGCTATCGAGCTGCGGCAGCATCCCGAGCTGCGCCAGCTTCGCCACTGTTTTGCCTCCGCGCTGGCCGGCAACGCCGTCGACTGGCGCCTGTGGCTGGGCAAGGGGCCGGGCCTGACGCCCAGCCTGGACGACATGCTGATCGGCATGATGCTGGCGGCGTGGCGCTCGGGGCGCATGTCACCCTGCGGCGGAAGGGCATTTTTTCGCGCCTCCGGCGATCTGCGCGCGGCCACCACTCAGGTGAGCGTCAACTATTTACGCTACGCCAGCGAGGGGCGCTTCGCTTCGCCGCTGATGCATTTTGCCTGCGCCCTGCAACGTGGACGACGTCTCGAGCCCGCCGTCGAAGCGCTGCTGGCGATGGGGCATACCTCCGGCGCCGACACGCTTCTGGGATTCTGGCTGGCGCAACATCTTATCTAAGGACTTTTTATGAAAACGCTGGTTGTTGCCCTTGGCGGCAACGCTTTATTACAGCGCGGGGAAGCGCTGACCGTAGAAAATCAGTACCGCAATATCGATAGCGCGGTTCCCGCGCTGGCGCGTCTGGCGCAGACGTATCGGCTGGCCATTGTGCACGGCAACGGGCCGCAGGTGGGTCTGCTGGCGCTGCAAAATCTGGCCTACGGCGACGTTGAGCCCTATCCGCTGGACGTGCTGGTCGCGGAGAGCCAGGGCATGATTGGCTATATGCTGGCCCAGCGCCTGGCGCAGGAATCACTCATGCCGCCGGTATCGACGGTGATGACCCGCATTACAGTCTCGTCAAACGATCCGGCCTTTTCGGCGCCGGAGAAGTTTATTGGTCCGGTTTACGATCCGGAGCTGCAAAAACGGCTGGAAGATGAGTACGGCTGGAGGATGAAGCGCGACGGTAAATATGTGCGTCGGGTGGTTCCTTCGCCGACGCCGGTGAGGATTGAGGAGAGCGAGTCGATTGAGCGTCTGCTGGGTGAGGGGCACGTGGTGATATGCTGCGGCGGCGGCGGAATTCCGGTGCTTGAGAGCGGGCAGGGCGCAGAGGCGGTGATTGATAAAGACCTCGCTGCCGCGCTGCTGGCGGAGCAGATTGATGCCGATGGCCTGGCGATCCTGACCGACGCGGATGCGGTATATGAACATTGGGGCACCCCCATGCAGCGACCGATCCGCGAAGCGACGCCGGAAGAGCTGGCGCCTTTTGCCCGCGACGACGGCGCGATGGGGCCGAAAATCGCGGCGGTAAGCGGCTACGTGCGCCGTCGGGGCAAGCGGGCGTGGATTGGGGCGCTGTCACGTATCGATGACACCCTTGCCGGGCTGGCGGGAACCTGCATTAGGCCCTGATGCACAGATAAAATCACGCGGCGAAGCAGACGCTGAAATATCCTGCGCTCTTTCCCCGGGGGCGGCGCTCGACGCGCCTTGCCCGGGCTACGGGTTCGTGCAGTTTGCGGATTTTGTTGAATGGCTCCGGGGCAAATGATGGTTGGTCTGGTAGCCCGGCTAAGGCGCAGCGCGCCGCAAGCCGGGATTCAGGCGAAGGATTATGCCAGAGAGGTAGCCCGGACAGGTGCGCAGCACCGCCTCCGGGACTGTGGAGAGCTGGATTACGCCAGCTGCGCCTGTGCCCAGAATACACCGCTGGCGTATTCCGGCGGCAGCAGCGGCTTCAGCGCTTCCAGCGTCGCGCTCAGGCGATCGGTATCGCTGTCGGTCAGGTTCAGGTGGCCGACTTTACGTCCCGGACGCACCTCTTTATCGTACCAGTGCAGATGCACCAGCGGTAGCTTCAGCCAGTCATAGTTGAGATCGGTACCGATCAGGTTGATCATCACCGACGGGCTGTTCACTACCGGCGGCGGCAGCGGCAGATCGGTAATCGCCCGCAGATGAAGCTCAAACTGGCTGATGGACGCGCCGTTCTGCGTCCAGTGGCCGCTATTGTGCACGCGTGGCGCCAGTTCGTTAATCAGCAGACCATCAGCGGTGACAAAACACTCCATCGCCATCACGCCAACGTAGCCCAGCTCATTCATGATCGCCGTCAGCATTTGTTCGGCCTGCGCCTGCTGGCGGGCGTTGGCCTGCGGAAAGGCGACGCTGGCGCGTAAAATACCGTCCTGATGCAGGTTGCGGGTCAGCGGATAGAAGACCGTGCTGCCGTCCCGGGCGCGTGCGCCGACCAGCGACACTTCGGCGGAGAAGTTAATCCCCTGCTCAACGATACACTCGCCGTAGTTATCATCCGGCAGCTGCGCGGTTTCATTTTCCCGCAAACGCCACTGACCGCGGCCATCATAGCCGCCGACGCGGCGCTTAACGATAGCCAGCTCGCCGAGACGGGCGAATACCGTCGGCCATTCGCTTTTCTCCGCCAGAAGCTGCCACGGCGCGGTAGCGAGCTCTAGCTTATCGAACAGCTGCTTTTGCGTCAGACGGTCGGCGATAACCGGAAAAACGTCGCGGTTGACGAAGGCGGAATGACGTGCCAGCTCGCGGGTCAGCGCCGTTTCCGGCCAGCGTTCAATCTCTGCGGTAATCACGCTTTGCTGTACCGGCACTGCTTCCGGGTCGGCTTCGAGACCGACCGGCCAGACCGCAATACCCAGCGGTTCGCCAGCCTGGCGCAGCATTCGGCCTAGCTGGCCGTTACCGAGAACGCAAACTTGTTTCATGCCGCACCCCGCGGATCCGGGTTATCCAGCACTTCATCGGTTTGCGCCTGGCGCCAGGCGCTGAGGCGCTGGTGCAGTTCCGCATCGTGCTGGGCGAGGATCTGCGCCGCCAGCAGGGCAGCGTTGGCGGCACCGGCTTTACCGATAGCCAGCGTACCAACCGGGATACCGCGCGGCATCTGAACGATGGAGTAGAGGCTGTCTACGCCGCTCAGCGCTGCGCTCTGCACCGGCACGCCCAACACCGGCACCAGCGTTTTCGCCGCAATCATGCCCGGCAGATGCGCCGCGCCGCCCGCACCGGCAATAATCACCTGAAAACCATTGCCTTGCGCGCCTTCGGCGAAGCTGAACAGTTTATCGGGGGTGCGGTGGGCGGAGACCACTTCGACATGGTACGGAACGTTCAGGGCATCAAGGATTTCTGCGGTAAACTGCATGGTAGCCCAGTCGCTTTTGGACCCCATCACGATGGCGATACGCGCCGAATTATTGCGGGAAGACATGCGTCTTAAAACTCCTGTGGGTGTGTTGCACACTGCTTTAGAGGCCACAGAGAATAGCATGAACTCCCGGCAAGGAAAACGGTTGCGTGCGCATGGCTAGCCCTCTTTTGTCTCGTCGTGACTGGGGGCAACGCGCCGGTTATGGGCGGTGGTCGCGCTGGCAAAAAAGGTAAAAACCAGCACCACTCCCCAGGGCAGCATAAGAATGCTCATGACCAGCATGTATATTTGCACAAAGCGGTCATCATGGGGACGTGTGCAGAGCAGATAGATTGCGTAAAAATAGAGCACCCAGAGTAAAACTGCGATTCCCACTACGCTGAGCGAGCCGAGGTAGATAAACGCCAGACCGAAAAAGCTTACCGTAATCGGGGCGATGACGGCGATAACCATTCCCCAAATCAGGGGCTGACTCCACTTTTGCATGCTCGTTCCTTGAGAGTGGTTTGCTGGAAAATTAACCTGGGGTTAAACGTCAGGACAGCCATTCTGCTGCCTGAAGTGCTTTTTCGGAATAGTGCTTGCTGGAACTCAGAAGGGGAACTGAATCAGTTCGACCTTTTCGGCCGTCACTTTGACCATTGAACCTTCGCTATGCCATGCGCCCAGAACCACGCGATATGCGGATTGACCGTTGGCTTCTAGCGGATGGACGGCAGGACGGTGCGTATGCCCGTGAATTAGCCATTGAACGTGATGTTTTTCCATAACGTCAACGACCGCCTGTGGATTCACATCCATAATTTCCATCGACTTGCTGCTGTTGGCCGCTTTGCTGTCGGCGCGCATTCTGGCAGCGATACGGCGGCGGATAAACAGCGGTAGGGCCAGAAACAGGCGTTGGATCCAGGGATTGTGCACTTTCGCGCGAAACGCCAGATAGCCGGCATCGTCGGTGCAGAGGGTGTCGCCGTGCATAATCAGCACCTTGCGCCCGTAGAGGTCGAGAAGCTTCTCTTCCGGCAGCAGGGTCATGGCGCTTTCGCGGGCAAAGCGCTGACCGACGAGAAAATCGCGGTTGCCGTGAAGGAAGTAGCAGGGGACGCCGGAATCGGCCAGCGCTTTCAGCGCTGAAGCAATTTGCCGATGCAGCGGGTTGGGATCGTCATCGCCGATCCAGGCTTCAAACAGGTCGCCGAGGATATACAGGGCGTCCGCCTTGCGGGCTTCCCCCTGTAAAAAGCGCAGAAAACCGGCGGTAATCGCCGGTTCTTCCGTTTGCAGATGTAAATCCGCAATAAAAAGTGTCGCCACGAATTATTCGCTGACGGTGACGCTTTTGATCACAACATCTTCTTTCGGCACATCCTGATGCATGCCGCTGCGGCCGGTGGCGACCGCTTTGATTTTGTCGACCACGTCCATACCCTCAACGACTTCTGCGAATACGCAGTAGCCCCAACCCTGCAGGCTTTCGCCGGAGAAGTTCAGGAAGTCGTTATCGGCGACGTTGATGAAGAACTGCGCGGTGGCGGAGTGAGGCGCCTGAGTACGGGCCATCGCCAGGGTGCCGCGGGTGTTTTTCAGACCGTTGTTAGCTTCGTTCTGAATAGGAGACTTGGTGGTTTTCTGATTCATGCCCGGCTCAAAACCGCCGCCCTGAATCATAAAACCGTTGATGACACGGTGGAAAATGGTGTTGTCGTAGAAACCTTCACGACAGTAGTCCAGGAAGTTTTTAACTGTTTCCGGCGCTTTGTCGTCAAACGTCTTGATTACGATATCGCCATGATTGGTGTGGAAAGTAACCATTTTTGCATCCTGTTCCGATGATTGTGGTGCCTGCACCCGGTGTCGGGTGAGATATAGGGGGCTGTTATAGCATAACCGCGAGGTTGGATCACCTTGCAATGTGTGCTGCTTCGGGGTTGAATTAAGGTTAGAATACGCGACTTATATCCACACACGTCTACACGGAATCTTCGATGTTAAAAATTTTTAATACACTGACGCGCCAAAAAGAAGAATTTAAACCTATCCATGCCGGGGAAGTTGGCATGTACGTGTGTGGTATTACCGTTTACGACCTCTGTCACATCGGTCATGGCCGTACCTTCGTCTCCTTCGACGTGGTTGCGCGTTATCTGCGTTTTTTAGGCTACAAGCTAAAGTATGTGCGCAACATCACCGACATTGACGACAAAATCATCAAGCGTGCCAATGAAAACGGCGAGAGCTTTGTTGCGCTGGTGGACCGCATGATTGCCGAGATGCACAAAGACTTCGACGCGCTGAATATCCTGCGCCCGGATATGGAGCCGCGAGCGACTCATCACATTGCGGAAATTATTGAGATTACCGAGCAGCTGATCGCTAAAGGCCACGCGTATGTTGCCGACAACGGCGACGTTATGTTCGATGTCCCGACCGATCCGAACTATGGCCAGCTGTCGCGTCAGGATCTCGACCAGCTGCAGGCCGGCGCGCGCGTTGATGTCGTTGACGTCAAGCATAATCCAATGGACTTTGTGCTGTGGAAAATGTCGAAAGAGGGCGAGCCAAGCTGGCCGTCGCCGTGGGGCGCGGGCCGTCCGGGCTGGCACATTGAGTGTTCAGCGATGAACTGCAAACAGCTGGGCAACCATTTTGATATTCACGGCGGTGGTTCGGATCTGATGTTCCCGCACCATGAAAACGAAATCGCCCAGTCCACCTGCGCCCACGACGGCGAGTACGTGAACTACTGGATGCACTCCGGGATGGTGATGGTTGACCGCGAGAAGATGTCAAAATCGCTGGGCAACTTCTTTACCGTGCGCGACGTCCTGAAGTTCTATGACGCGGAAACCATTCGCTACTTCCTGATGTCCGGCCACTATCGCAGTCAGCTGAACTACAGCGAAGAGAACTTAAAACAGGCGCGTTCCGCGCTGGAGCGTCTGTATACCGCGCTGCGCGGAACCGATAAAACCGCAGCGCCGGCCGGCGGCGAAGCGTTTGAAGTGCGCTTCATTGAAGCGATGGACGACGATTTTAATACTCCGGAGGCTTATTCCGTGCTGTTTGATATGGCGCGTGAGGTTAACCGCCTGAAAACCGAAGATGCCGCCGCGGCCAACGCGATGGCGGCGCATATGCGTAAGCTCTCTGCGGTGCTCGGTCTGCTCGAACAGGAGCCGGATGCCTTCCTGCAGAGCGGCGCGCAGGCGGACGACGGGGAAGTGGCGGAAATCGAGTCTTTGATTCAGCAACGTCTGGACGCGCGTAAAACGAAAGATTGGGCGGCGGCGGATGCCGCGCGTGACCGTCTCAATGAGATGGGCATCGTGCTGGAAGATGGCCCGCAGGGTACCACCTGGCGCCGTAAGTAGTCTCATTCTCTCTTTTTAGCCGGGGCCATCCCCGGCATTTTTTTGCCCTGACTCAGGCTAAGAAACGAAGCGCGGTCCTGATTTCGCCTTCGCACGCTCCTAACCAGCGGCTGAAGCGTTCGTCGCAGGCGGAAGTGCAGGTTGCCGGAGGCAGCCAGGGGACCGGCTGTGCTACAAAGGACGTGGTATCGGAAGATGGCGGCGCTGACTGAAGTGCAGGAAAACGAGAGACCATCTGTCGGGGTGGGGGGACAGGCGCCGGTTGCGGCGCCTGAACGTGTTACTCGGTAACGGTAACGCTCTGACCTTCAAAGCTGACCGTCTGACCGGCGACGATTTTACAGCGTTTACGGGTTTCCACCGCACCGTCGACTTTGACCAGACCGTCGGCGATAGCGATTTTAGCCTGCGCGCCGCTTTCGCTCCAGCCTTCCAGCTTCAGCAGATCGCACAGTTCAACGTGCGGGTGTTTGCCTAAAGAAAAATTCGCCATCTCAGGCCTCCTGAATATCGTGATACTCTTCACACGCCTGCAGCGTGTTCTGAATGAGCGTGGCTACGGTCATCGGGCCGACGCCGCCGGGAACCGGCGTAATGTACGACGCGCGCGCGGCGGCATCTTCATAAACGACATCGCCAACCACTTTGCCGCTTTCCAGGCGGTTAATCCCGACATCGATCACGATCGCGCCTTCTTTAATCCACTCGCCCGGAATAAAGCCCGGTTTACCTACAGCCACAATCAGCAGATCGGCGTTTTCAACGTGATGACGCAGATTTTTGGTAAAACGGTGGGTTACGGTGGTAGTACAGCCTGCCAGCAGCAGCTCCATGCTCATCGGGCGTCCGACGATGTTGGAGGCGCCAATGACCACCGCGTTCAGGCCGTAGGTATCAATGTTGTAACGCTCGAGCAGCGTGACGATCCCGCGCGGCGTGCATGGACGCAGGCGCGGGGCGCGCTGGCACAGGCGGCCAACGTTATACGGGTGGAAACCGTCAACGTCTTTGTCCGGCGAAATGCGCTCCAGCACTTTGACATTATCAATGCCGGCGGGCAGCGGCAGCTGAACCAGGATGCCGTCGATAGCGCTATCCGCATTCAGGGTGTCGATAAGTTCCAGCAGCTCTGCTTCGCTGGTGGTTTCCGGGAGATCGTACGAGCGGGAGACGAAGCCTACCTCTTCACACGCTTTGCGCTTGCTGCCGACATAAATCTGCGATGCCGGGTTGCTGCCGACCAGCACGACGGCCAGGCCTGGTGCTCGAAATCCGGCCGCCACGCGAGCCTTCACTTTTTCCGCAACCTCAGAGCGTACCTGCTGCGCAATCGTTTTACCGTCAATAATTTTTGCTGCCATCAGAGAGAGGATTCCATCTGTATCTTTACGAAAGGGGGATGGCGATATTTTGTCAGAAGCCAGCCTCGCTGTCAGTCTTCGTTTAAGATTTTATCTTGCTTTGGTAAGGCGACCGCTGCAATCCCTGCATAATCCTGCCGCGAGCGGAGCCAAAAAGCGCATGGAGTCGAAAGCAAAGTTACCGTGCATAAACATAAGGTTGAATAAACTTTATACTCCTTTCGCAGCTAAACCAGGCAGGTTGCGCAGACAACCGCAGTTTCGCGGCAAAATACATTGACTCATCAGGCGTGGACCGTATAATTCCGGCGATTGCACATCACGAAGCTCCCGCTTCTCAATGCGCCCTTAGCTCAGCTGGATAGAGCAACGGCCTTCTAAGCCGTAGGTCACAGGTTCGAATCCTGTAGGGCGTGCCATTTAAAATCAACAAGTTACGCTAGTTTTAATCCAGCCTGATTTCCTCCTTGTGTCGTATTTGTGTCGCTAGCGCCAAAAATGGCGTCAATTTTCCGTGCGTGTTCGGTCAGGTGGTTCGGTGCCAGGTGAGCATAACGGCGCACCATCTCGATGCTCTCCCATCCTCCCATTTCCTGCAAAACAGAAAGCGGGACGCCGGACTGTATTAACCAACTTGCCCAGGTGTGCCGAAGGTCGTGAAAACGGAAATCCCCGATCCCCGCTTTTTTCAACCCGGCACGCCAGGCGTTATTGTCATCCACCCGCATTTTTCTCACCGCGGGCGTCAACGTTCCATCAGGGCGATGTTTTGCCGTGGTGTGAACGAACACCCACCGGGAGTGCTTCCCTATCTGGTCCCTTAATACCCTGCATGCGGTATCATTCAGAGCTACGCCAATCGCCTTGCCCGCTTTTGCGTTCTCCGGATTTACCCATGCAACCTTTCTCTGCATATCGACCTGCTGCCACTCAAGCCCGATGATGTTTGAGCGGCGCAGTCCGGTCGCCAGTGCAAATATCACCACTGGCTTAATGCTCTCCGGCATGCACTCGATCAACCGCTCAGCTTCTTCTCTGGTCAGCCACCGTATCCGCTTACTGATAGGCTTGCGGGTTTTGATAACAGGAGCTGTTTTTATCCAGCCCCAGTCATTCGCCGCAGCCCTGAGAAGGGATCGAATGAAGGAAAGGTGTTGCGCCTTCGTCGCCTGTGAAACCTGACATGGCTTGTACTCAGGAACAGGCTTACCCTTCCTCAGCGCGGCATCACGCTTACTCTCCCACACCTGCAGGTGTTTACGGTTGATCATCCCGTTAACGGCTTCATGCACTTCCTCCGCCGTTATCTTCGAGACATCACGGCCGGAAAAATGCTGCAGCCAAAACTCAATTTTGGTTTTGTCATCATCAAGCGATCGCTTATGGTCCTTTTCCCGCAGCCACCGGATGCAGCACTCTTCGAAGGTTCTGACGGGCAGGTCGCCAATCTGGTCAACCCGCCACGCTTCCGCCTTCAGCTTGTCGTGGAGCTCCTGAGCCTGCTTTTTGTCCCCCGTGCCAAGAGATCTCCTAACTCTTTTTCCTGACGGCGTAAAGAAATGACAGTGCCACACGCCGCCCCTGAGGGTGATTGACATAAAACTTCTCCTTTATGTTCACCCGCGTTCGCGATGACAGGATCGCGCGGGGTTTTCAAATATGCAATACAAGCCGCCTCAGTTGTTCTGTACTTGTTGCCGACCTTGCGGCCGGCGAGTTCTCCAGATTCGATGAGACGGTAGATCACCCGCGCCGACACGATGAGCAAATCGGCAGCCTGCTGTGCTGTTATCGGTTTGTCAGACGCCATATTTCCTCCCGGTTACGCCGCACGCTGGGCGCGCAGCGATTTAATGTGCTCGCTCGTCTCCAGTTCGGCGCGTATCTGCGTCGCCTCACGGTGATCGAGGTGCTCAAAATCATTGTTAAAACGGTCTACTGAAGCGGTGTTTATCCGGCCCTGTCGCCAGTAGCGGACTATCTGTGATGAGCAGCTGTGGATGATGACGGGCCAACCGTGCTGGTCAGCGTAAATCTGACCCCGTTGAATTAGCTGGAACATTGGTTAACTCCTGCGGCCCCTGCATCACCTGCACTTTTTTGCTACTCCTGCAATTCTTCGCTGCTCCTGAATCTTTTTCTTTCTCCTGCAGCATGAGGAATACAATCGCGACCGCGCGCAGCGGGTTGCGGTGAGTAGAGGTGACTCCCGATTCGTGTGATGCTGTCCATACGGTCTTGCCTGATGGGATGAGGCCGATCCGGCGTTTCTTCATTGCCGGGTAAAGCTCTTCGGCGCGCCGCAGCGGGAAATACCCGGTGTTCTGTACCGTGTTGAACCAGTTCCATGACAGCTGCGCGGCAGAACTCTCGTGCGGGTGAATGGTGGCGCTGTATTTTGGTTTGAGGAAATAGGCCAACCTGACGCTAATCTCCCCATCACTTAGCTTGCTGTAATCCATCATATCCCCCTCTGCTTATTCTTCAGCTCGATAACAGATTGGCATTCCGCGCACGTCTGACAGCCTGGAACGGCAGCGCGCCGCGGCGCTGGGATATCCTCGCCGCATTCCGCGCAATGCTCAGCTGATACGGCGTTGCGGTCGATGCGGTGAGCGGAAAGGGCAGCGTTACGCTGAAGCTCTTCAATCTCTGCTGCGGTATCGATGATGTCGGCCATAGTCAATGCTCCCGGAACTGTCGGTTAATTCGGTTGAAGGTGAACGCCAGCAATAAAAAGGGAGCCTTAAGCTCCATGGTGATTAGTGCCTTCATGCTGCACCGCCTTCATTCTTCTCGGCTTCGACCGCCATCTGCTCAAGACGTCGCGATAACTCGGCGGCAAGCGTCTGGAACTCTTCCTCGGTAGCCACCGGGATCGGCACAAAGCGAATCCCGATGTGTGCGAGGTGGTTGGCGATTTCGAGGCTTTTCCTCAAATCAACTGGTGATGCTCTGTTCATGCTGCACCGCCAACGTTTCGCAGCCAGATGCAGACGGCGCCATCTTCCGTTTCGTGAATTGAACCGACAAACCAACCATCACCGGCAGGGGGTTCGGGCTGCCACGCTGAGATGTCATAACCGTCCACATCGGGATCGACATCATCCTCATCGCGGAACTCCACTTTCCACTCAAGGCCGTTCTTATCCAACCAGGCGTTAAATTCATCAGGTGAGATAGACTCGCGCCCATCGCAAAATTCATCGTAAAGCGGGTGAGTCCAGTAGCCGTATTGGTCGCGTTCGACGGGTAGGGGTTTAAATTCTGTTGTCATTGTTCGGCTCCAAACCGCCCATTTAGGCGGCCAGTTTTGACGACGAACTCCAGGAGGCTAACTCCCAGAGCTTCAATTTTCTTGTGATGCTTGTTGATGATGGGAGGCACCGTTTCGTTCCAGTTAGGCTTTGGCTTCTTGCGCATGGCTTGCTGGATTTCATCGGTGCGGCGGCAGGCGGCGCGGATGGCGTTTTCATTTGCTGGTGTCATGCGGCCTCCCTGCGGGCGAGAAGTTTCGCCCCGAAAGCCATCAACTCGTCCCGGTCCACAGTTGCGAAGTGGCAGTGTGTACGCGGATACGGTCGCCAGATGATAAGCATCGAGCCTTTGTTATTTCCCGAGACAGGTTTACCGGTGACCGGGTTGATAAATGCCAGCCGCCCGGCGGTGATGAAGCGAACCTCGCTAGCAGTCTGGATCGCCTCTTTGAACCAGCCAACAGAAGTGTCTGCCGGAACCAGCATGACTGTGCCGATCTGATTGGCGCTCTCGGCGGCGGCCTTCTTAACAAATGGTGTAATGTCGCTGTATGGCGGGTTCAGCCAGACGTAGCCAGGCACATTAAGGTAATCAGCCCATGGCGTTTCAAGCGTATTCTGCTCGGCGGTGATGAACTTCCGGCATAGCGCGTTATGCGGCGCTGCGGCGGCATCAAGCTGGAAGCAAAACTCAGCATCAAGGGAAGCGAAAAGGGCTGGTGGAGTTCGCCAAAGGTCGCGCTGATCCGCTGGTGTTTTTGTTTCGTATACGTAATCCATCTTCACCTCACTATGAATTTTTGAGGATGGAGAATGCTGCCGCTGCCACTCGAGGAACCTGTCCATTGCCAAGGGCTTTAATTCGGTCCACCCTATGGGCCAGCCCATGAACCACTCGACCCATTCCGGGTTCAGCTGTCCATCCTGGTGTGGCTGCGACCCATCCGGCAATGGACGCATCTTTATCGCACTCGGTAAGTCTGGAGTTCTGCGTAGCCGCTCGCTTGGACAGTCGCCTCGGATCGTTGACTTCGCCGTGGGCCACAATCCACATCCTGTCTCTTTCATGGGGCGCCCCGCAGTTCGATGCTGAAAGACGAAACCACTCGCAGCCATACCCCATCTCGGCAAGGTCACCGATGACCACGGCAAGACCTTTTCCCCTGAGTCGCGGCGAATTTTCCACGCAGACGAATGCAGGTCGTACTTCACTGACGATTCTCGCCATTTCTGTCCACAGTCCGGAACGACGTCCGTTGATGCCGGCGCCATTACCATTTGCGCTAATGTCCTGGCAGGGAAACCCGCCAGAAACGACGTCAACAATTCCTCGCCATGGCTTTCCGTCAAAACTGCACACGTCAGACCAAATCGGGAAAGGTTTGAGGATTCCATCATTTTGTCGTTGCGCGAGAACTTGTGCGGCGTAGGCATCACGTTCAACTGCGCATACTGTCCGCCAGCCAAGGAGGATACCTCCGAGTATTCCTCCGCCAGCGCCTGCGAAAAGAGCCAGCTCATTCATGCCACCTCCTGCCTTTCCCGATATTCCTCAGCGAGCCGCTGCGCCTTTAATGGATTGCTGACCACTTCACCCAAAGGCATTAGCCAGCCGTTACCAATGAAGGGAAGGCACAGTGTGCCAACCCTGATGTCGTCGTGAGCGTGAGTCATAGCACTGACTCCATTTCGTCGATGTAGAGGCCCTGAGCAATCAGGCGGCGACGGCGGGCGGCACGCGCTATGCAATCCTGCCGTCTACCTTCCTGCGAGTGCTCTATGGCGCGCCGGGTGAACAACCGCGACTTACCCTGCGGCGTAATGACTTTTGGCTTTGTGACCAGGTCGAAAGTGCGGTCGCAGATGCCGTCCTCGTTAAGCCATTTTTTTGACTCAACTATCTGCGCTATCTGCCCTGAGCCGCGGGTAATGCCATTGGCCACCCGGTTAAACTCGATGAGAGTTACGCCGAATTTCTCAGCAATTTCGCTACCGGTGACCGGGCGGCCGCGCGTCTGAATCATCCAGATAACGCGTTCACGGAGGCCGGAGAATTGCCCGGTGCGCCCGGGCCGACGGTAGAAGGGTGTGCGTTTCATTTCCACTGCTCCCCGAACGTGAATCCGATCTCCGCCAGCGCCTCGTCCATCTTGCTGATGAACTCCGGCACCATTTCGTTGAAGTCGGACATGTATTTGTCGTCGCGCTCAACAACCACGTGGTGAATGCCTTCTCTCTTCATGCGAGGATCATAATTCGCGAAGTACCAGGCATCCTTGCCGGTTACCCACATGCTGAATTGCACCTGGGCCATGTAGGCGGATTTGATAGCCTCAAAGCCGCCAAGCCGGAATTTCATGAAGTCGCGAGAGGTGAAGGGGCACTTCAGCTCAAGGCCGCGGCCATCACTGCACAGGCCGTCTGGTGAGCAGGCGGTACGCATGCCTTCGTCCCGGAACAGGATCGGTGACTCGGTGACCTTCAAGTCAGTGGTGAACTCAAACAGCGCCCTGGCGTCGTCCTCGTACTGCTTCCCCCAGGCCAGGGCTTTGGCGTTAACTTCCGGCGCAGCGCCGGTACACACTTCGGCAAGGAGCGTAAGGAAATAGGACATCTTCATATCAGTCCACTTTTTGCCAGATCTTGGCTTGGCAATGACGTTGTGCACTTCAGAGGCAGTAATAACGCCGAGCCTGAGTTTATGCCACGCCTCATCCCCCTGTTGGATAGTGGTTACGTCAATACCGGTCCGGGCCAGGATAATATCTGGTGTCATGCTGCCGCCTTTTGCCTGAGGAACCCGAGAGCCTTAATACCTTCCAGTTCTGTCAGGTCGGCTGGCTGCGAGATAGGGCGTTTGAAAATGCGTGAACAGAGAGGGAGAAGATCGGCATCCCATGTCTTATCCAAGGAGACAAGCAGGTCGTTAATCTCTTTCTGCGTGGTTTCGCTAAGCGGCGTTATATCGCGCTCAGGCTGACGCTCTGCTGTAAAGTTGATACCTTCTTCGCCCTCGGTGTTAACGTGGTCTATGGCGGCGTCCAGGCGCTCACGGCGAGGCCAGTATTTTGCTGCCTGCTTCACGACTGTTTTGAGGATCATCTGTTCTTCGTCAGTGACCCATGGACACTTTTTACTGTTGTCAGATTTGTACTTCTTCCATGCTTCAGACCGGTCACGGATGGAGTAGATGGCATCGATGCGCATCGTATGGGTGAGGTAATCACCATCGTCAGTTTTTACCGTTACATACGCGCCTACGATGTCCCCGCGCTGCTCTTCAGTATCGAAGTCGTTGTAGATGTGGATCGGCGGCTTATCGAGCCCCTCGCGGCGGAACTGGTCGTTTCTGCGAACAATTGCCGACTGGCACCACTTAATGGCGCCAGACTGCTGCGCAATGTGCATCAGGCCCATGTAACTGATGTCGAGGCAAATTGCCCCTTTACGCGGAACCAGGTAAGCCAGCTTCTGGGCTGGGTTTAGCGAAATGCCGATGGCCGCAACGTTGATGATCGCGTTCTGCGTGCTGGTCTGGTTCTGGAATGCAACTTTCGCGAGGTAGTCGTTGTTCTGAAATAGCTGGATGGCGAACTGACTTTCCTTCGCCCACACCATCCGCTCGTCAGTGGCCGCCTTAATGAAAAGCGGCTCCTGTTGTTTGACGAAATCAACAAGGGTTAAGCTCATAATCCCTCCTTAAAAAGGGCAGGTTGAATGAAGGCGGTCCCACTCTTCTTCTGCACGGTCATAGCAAAGGTGAGTGATATAGTCGTTGTAATGCTCTAGTGCTCTATCACCGGTTAGCACTAGAGTGGCTGCTGTTGGAAGGAAGAGGGAGCGCATTGAAAGCGGGTCTTTCGGGAACATGGCGATCAATTCTTTCGCCCGCTCGTCGATCCATTTCTCTTTCTCGTCGGTGAGCTGCTGCTCAACCCAGCGCCGATCTTCAATGCGGTCGTAAGTGAGGTATGCGTTCATGGCTGAACTCCTGAAATTTGGATGTACGAATCCCGCCCGCTTGAAGCCAGGCAGATCGGTTTAATTGGTTGGTTAGTTGCTTAAGCCGTTTCCGCGTCCATCAAGGTAGATTTCGATAAGCAGGGCTTTGGTGTAGGTACGCTCGCATCCGCGGTGAAGGTACAACTTGCCGCGCTTGTGAGCTGATGCCGTCCAGGTGCCATCGCGATGCTTAACCAGCATGCCTGGCTGAACGGCACCGCGGTTAACGGTCTGGGTACCGTAGTGCTGACTAATCACGCAGGGCCTCCATCACAAACAAGGATACCAGCAGGTATATGGCTATTAAGCCAATGCAGATGCGGGTCAGGTTTCGCCAGCACCGGCGCGACATACCGCAACGACCATCATCAAATTCATCGTGATTCATATCACCCTCGTTGCCTTATCGCCGGCCAGCGGAACAAGAAAGACTTCTGCGCTTAATCTCTGGCGGTGGATGGCCGCCGGTTGTCATAAATGGGCAGACTCGAAAATCTGCCTATGTATGGCCGATAAAAAACCCGCCGGAGCGGGTCATGACACCTTCTGTAGTGCTGATGTGCGTGGGTAGTAAAACTTCGGTTTCGCCGTCGACCCTTCCTTCGGATCAACCTTTACGGTGTAACGCGTTTGTTTTTTGTATTCCCACACTTCCGTAATCACACCAGTTTTCGTCTTCCAGCTGCCCGCAGCCTGGCTTGACCACGTAACAACATCTCCTTTCTTAAACTCCATCGCCTTACCCTCTGTCGTTACCCGCTGATGCGGGAGAAATGCTTTGGCGATTGGATGGCCGGCGCTGATCTCCGGCTTACTGGTTAGAGCGCCCGCACTACCAGTGACTCTGTCTTGAGGCGCAGATTGGTTACTGCTTGCCATGAGCGCTGTGAATACATCGGTCGAGCATCAGCCTGCTCATTCATCCAATCCCAAAACATTCCCTGTTTTGGTCAGCGCCAACTCCCTGCCAGTGTTGCCCGTTCTCACGCCGTTCTCGCTCTCGCGCGGGGATACTCTCTCACCGACCGGATCGCACCCGGTGATACAGCACGTTTCTCGTGTAAGGGTCTAAACAGGTCATTGACGCTGTAAATCTGCATGTTGTTAAAAAGCAGGCGACTTGCTGTCCGCCGCTGGCTAACTTCGCTCAGCTGTCGATGTTTCGTTTCGATGGATTGATAATAGCTATGAGTATTATTGATATCAATACGTATTGGTATTGTTTAATAGCAATTGAAATTAAATGACTGATAGAGAAAGGAATTTATTTTTGTAAAAGATGCGTGACATGCTCAAAAAAAACATCAATGAGGGTATGGCTATGGCGCTAGGTATGGATATGGATCGGGATGAGTTACGCGAAGAGCGTGCAGCGTTTATCGCTTGCGAGATAGGTGGGGCGGTAGTTGATCTGATTATTGAGGGTGTAGCAATCAATCGTGACGTTATCGTTGACCAGCTGGAAGCAAAGCGCCGCTCCGTTGGGAACGTTATTCACAAAGGGTTACTACGGGATTCTGCGGAGTTCATGAGGAAAGGGCAGTAAAAACCCGGCGCGGTGGCCGGGTTAGGTTATTTCTTTTTGGTGGCTAATGCAGCCTGTTGAGAGCTGCTGCCACTACCAATCGGGAACTTAGCTGCTGCAAGTGCCTTGTAGGCGTTATCCACTACCTGTTGTAAGCTCACGCTTCCCCCCATCATTTTCTCTTAAAAAATTGATAATTCAGTTCTTTATCAAAATAATGCTTGCGTTTCATCCAAACGAAACCATCACCCTTAGATAATACAGCAACGTCAATAGGTCCGCCAACACTGTCGCTATCATTTGAGACCTTACGCTTAAAGGCGGTGAGGTTTACAAGTGATTCAGCCATATAACCTAAATCAACCTTGGCTAGAGAACCCAGCACTGAAAGCACTTTTTGCACATGATTTAACGTCATATGGTTTTGAATTGCTTCAAGAGTATCACCTTGAGTTGTTGCAATGGTTGCATCGAAGGCTGCTTCAATCTCATATCTAGAGATTGACGGATGCTGTGCCGATATCAACCCAGTCACTTCCATTTTTAATTTCTGAAGAGAGCCAAAGACTGAATCTTCTACACATTTTATAATTCCTTGGCTACACCCTTGCATAAAGGTGTGCACCTCATCCTCTTGCGCGAAAGGGAAAATTCCAATTGAAGAGCCAGTATTGTCTTTATCCTTGGTGCTTGGTTTCATAATTTTCCCATTATAAACACCGTAAATATGATGTGACTCAATTGCTGGATAAAATTCCTGATCCCCATAGCCAGCAAAAACAATCCCTGAATAAGTCTGCAAATCATTTTCTTTACACATATAAGAGGAAAGAAGCAATGCTAGCGCTTCCTTTAATGATTCAGGATATGGGTTGTCAGGATTGTCAATGTTGGGTTGTATTCTTAAGGCGCATAATTGATATGTTATTGGAGAGAGTTCACTAAATGCTAATTCGAAATCTTCTTTCGTAAAGGAATCAAAAAATGGATTCTCATATATCTCAGAGAATTTTCTTCGACAGCGTTGCTCAATAAAATCGTGGTATTCATCAAAAGATGGGGCGGCATTATTTATTTTAATAAAGCCAGCAACGTCCTCATCCTGCACATCCTTTAACAACTTTGGTAAGATAGCATCTGAAAACAAGCTAAAGAAATATTTCCCCTGCATATCAACGGTGACAATATTCTGATTATTCTGAACGAAACTAAAGAAATCGGCAGCATACTCGCTAATAAAGTCAAAAGACTTGTCACCAAGGCTTTTTCTGTAAGCTTTGATCATCAATTCCCATGGGGCACCGCATATACCCGCGTTATTATATATCATCAGTGCGACGGGGTGATGCTTTGAAAGCTCAAATAATTTATCTGCGTTATTATATATTTTTTCGGAGAATCCATTTGTAGTAGTTACAGCTGAGTCTGCGGCCAATGCTATGCCAGAACGATTATAAACTGCAATTTCTGCTGTCATCTTTTGCTCCATCACGTCGGGATTAAAATATTAATAATAAATGTCAGTCAAATTTTGCTTCATTCACTGATTAGTAGTTTTGGCCCTAGTGATGCTTTTGAGCCTTAATGGCGTTATTGATGTGAGATATAATACCGTTCACCATCTATGCGCCGACCAGAACACCTTGCCTCTGAGCCAAACGTCTCTTCAGGCCATTGCTATAGCTTGTTGTAAGCAATTGATTCGTGAATGAGCGCCTTCCCCATGATGTAAAGCTGGTCCTGGTTCTCCTCAGTCACGTACCAATCCTTATATGCCGGGTTATCTGATAGTACAGCTAACTGCAAGCCCTGCATCTGAAGCCGCTTGACGTGAAAATGCTGCCCAAATACGAAAGCGTAAACACCATCAACCTTGAAGCTTCTTACTGAAACGTCAAAGAACAGACGATCGCCTGATTGGATTGTTGGGCACATACTATCGCCGTCAACAGTCATTACTTTCACATCTGCTTGTGAACGGTTACCAAACAGAGAACGCGCATGTTCAGTGGTGAATTCAATGGCGTGAAGGACCTCGACGAATTCGGATATCATAAATGAGCCAGGTCCCGCGCTTACAGTAAGGTCAAGTACATCGACCCTGAAAACACCTGCAGGGGAAGTGTTCTGCTTTGGTGGGGCAGATACAGGTTCTTGCCCATCATCACGCATCGGACCAGACCCAGTTGAAAGCCAATCTGTTCTCACTCCGAGAGCCTTTGCTATCTCAACTATTTTTGTTGAGCCACGAGCATTCCCACTAGTTAACCTCCAGATCGTTGGCTGAGCCACTCCAGACGCCTTCGCCAAGGCACCCTGAGACATACCAGATAGTTCCATCGCCAGGTTAAGGCGATCTGCAAGAGTTTCTTTTTTCATAACATTAAATTTATACGCTTGCGTATTGGTGGTCAAAACACGTTTAGCTATTGCCATAATCAATACGCATTGCTATTATTAATTCAAACCAATACTCATAGGAATTGGAATATGACGAACAAAACCATCCAGCGCGCGATTGATATTGCTGGTAGCCAAAAAAAGTTAGCCGACTTGTGCGGAGTAGCGCAGCCGACTGTATGGCGCTGGTTGCACGGCGGTGGCATCGACGCTCGTTACGTAATGAAGATTGTCTCTGCTACCAACGGAAAACTAAAACCAGCAGATATCCGTCCTGATCTTGCTCAACTGCTTGGTGCTAGTAATACATCCGCCTGAGCCGCGTTAAAGCTTAACGCTCTTTAACAATCAGGAAATTAAATCTAACGGCTGAATTATCAGCCATTTGGAAACTATTTAACTAAGGGAATGCAAATGCAATCACTTACGTATCAACACAATACCGGATTCGTTCCGGCCGCGATGATAAATCGCGCTCAAACAGAGCAGGGTCACGATCATGACCTGATCCGAGATGCAGTAAGAGCCTGGGCGTCGGCTATCGACAATCAGGACGTGGTATCAGCATTGATTATCAATGAGTACCGGGAACAGGGCGGCGATTCAATCAGCTTTCCTGGCGATATCAGCCGGGCCCGGCAGAAACTCTTTCGCTTCCTGGATAACCGGTTTGATTCCGATCAGTACCGCGAGAACGTTCGTCAGCTGACACCGGCAATCCTGGCTGTTCTGCCGCTGGAGTTTCGCAACCGCCTGGTGCCTCAGAACGACACGATGTCTCTGATTGCCTCTGCAATGAAAGAGTGTGCAGAAGCAAAGCAGGCCGTTCTGCTGGGCGCTCCAGAGCACCAGAAGCTGAAGGAGGTAAGCGAGGGTATCGCTTCGCTGTTTCGCCTCATGCCGGAGCAGGTAGGCCCACTGATGACGATGGTGACATCGATGCTGGGGGTTATGTGATGGGAAGTCTCAATAAAGGCGAAAGCCGCGCTGTTGGTAGCAGCTACGGCTTTCAAGACACTGTGTTACGCCAAGTAACGGGAGTAAGTATGTCAAATACCGCAAAAATTCTCAACTTTCCTGATGTAGTTTCGGGAATACAGGAGCTGCGAGTGGCAGATCTCGACGATGGGTTTACGCGCATCGCCAATGAGCTCCTTGAGGCTGTCATGCATGCAGGCTTGTCGCAGCATCAGCTTTTGGTGTTCATGGCTGTCATGCGCAAAACATACGGTTTCAATAAGAAATCTGACTGGGTCAGTAACGAGCAGATTTCGGAGCTGACCGGCATTCTCCCGCATAAGTGCTCAGCTGCAAAAAGCGTCCTGGTTAAGCGTGGGATATTAACTCAAACCGGTCGTGTTATCGGGATTAATAAAACGGTCAGCGAATGGTCATCTTTACCTGTAAAAGGTACAGAAAAAAAACCTTACCTGAAAAAGGTAAATTTACCTGAATCAGGTAAGAAAAGTTTACCCGAATCAGGTAACGGCTATTACCCAAATCAGGTAAACACAAAAGACAAACATACAAAAGACAATAAAGACAATAGTAATAAACCCCCTAAATCCCCCCGGGCGGTTTCGTTCGATGCGGCCAGTGTTCAACTGCCTGACTGGCTGTCCGTAGTAACCTGGTCTTCGTGGGTTGAATACCGTCGTGACCTGAAAAAGCCGATCAAGTCTCAGCAGACCGTGACGCAGGCCATCAACCTGCTCGACCGCTGCAGGCTGAACGGATACGCGCCTGAAGAAATCATTAACCGAAGCATCGCCAATGGCTGGCAAGGTCTGTTTGAACCTGACGGACAGGCGAAGCGCAGCCGAGATGCAGGGCAGGAAGGCCTCCACTGGAACAGCCCGGATGCATGGAGGGATTTCCTGTGAAACCTGAACTCTACCGCGCAATAAACAATCGGGATGGTGCAGCGATGGCAAGCATGGCCGGGGGCACCCCTGAGCATGGCCGGGTTGTGAATTCAGACGCTGAGCGCCTTGTTGACGCGCTGTTCATGCAGTTGAAGCAGATTTTCCCGGCAGCAACGCAAACCAACCTCCGATCCGATGCTGACGAGCGAGTGGCTAAGCAGCAGTGGATTGCGGCATTTTCGGAAAACGGTATCCGCACCCGCGAACAGTTATCCGCCGGTGTGCGCCATGCAAGAGCCAGTGAGTCGCCGTTCTGGCCATCGCCCGGACAGTTCATCAAGTGGTGCAAGGACAGCGGCACGGTCCTCGGTATCAAGCTGGCTGATGTGATGGGTGAATTTCAACGTTACAACCGCGAGAAGGGGCTTCACACCGGAGGCGCGGAACGCTTCCCCTGGTCTCACCCGGTCATGTACTGGATTGTCACCGATACCCGGCGGGCAATGTATCAGCGACAGCTCAGCGAGGCGGAAACCGAGAAATATGCCGCCAAAAAGCTGGAAGACTGGGCGCTTAAAGTCGCCGCCGGAGAGCAAATACCGTCACCGGTACTGGCGCTGGAGAACAACCAGGAGGCAATTCCGACAAACCATGTCAGTCGGCAGCAGGGTTTTCATCCGGAAGGCAAAAGCTTTGGCTGCATGCCTGGCGCCGCATCACTCGGCGCGCTAACCCCGGCTCAGTGGCTGCGGGACGAATACCTGATTGGCAAAGAAAAGGGGCTGATTCAATGAAACGTATATCCGGAACTCAAATCGTCATCAATTTTATCGGCAGTCATCCCGGTTGCACTTTTTCAGAGATACGCACCGGAACGGGCCTGGACTCTTCTGTCGGTATCGTTTGTGGAGCGTTTTAGCCCCCGCCCGCCAGTACTGGCGAGGGTTTTCATATTTCATGCATGTGCATGAAAACTGCTACAGAAAGCGGGCAGGCGTGGCGGGGATACGAGCGCGCGTTCAGGGCGCAAAGCTAGCTGAAAGCAAAGGTGATTAAGTCTTAAAATGGGCGTTGAACCGTTTTATGAGTACCATTTTGACGTTTTTTGTCATAAAGTGTCCTAAGATTTGGTTGTTGGTGACGTTTGTTGCTTTTGCAACTAAGATTATTCAACCACCAGGAGGGGAAAAATGCTTATTGAATTCAATGTTGAGAACTATCTCTCAATCAAAAACAAACAAACATTTTCACTTATTGCTAACAAAAGTAATGAGTTAGAAGAGAATATCTTTACAGTTGAAGGAAACGTTAACCTTAATGTTCTCAAGTCAGCTGTTATTTACGGTGCTAACGCAGCGGGAAAATCGAATGTGCTTCTCGCTGTCAGAGCTATGATGGATATCGTTACTCAATCTGCATCTAATACTCAGGCTGGCGAAGAGGTTCCTGTATTCCCTTTCAAGCTTGATTCAGATTCAATTAAAAATCCTACTGAATTTGAAGTTACTTTTATTGCAGAGGGCATTCGGTATCAGTTTGGTTTTTCTGCTACAAATGAAAGAATTATTGATGAATGGCTCTTTGCGTACCCAAAAGGAAGACCTCAAAAGCGGTATTTCAGAGCTTGGGATGAAGAGAAACAGGAATATGAGTGGGATTTTGGCGCATCACTGCTTGGTGAAAAACAAGTTTGGCAGCGCTCAACTAGAAATAATGCCTTGTTCTTATCTACAGCTGTTCAATTAAATAGTGAGCAGCTTAAGCCTGTATTTACTTGGTTTAAAAAAACACTGAGACTTTCTGGTATTAAAGGATGGGCCAATACATTCTCCGCCAAACGCTGCACTGAGGATACGAAGAAAGATATCTTGAATTTCTTGAAAGCTGCAGACATTGGCATTGATGATGTTTTAGTTACAAAAGAAAAATTTAATCCAGACGATTTGCCCTCTGATATGCCAGATGATATCAAAAAAATCGTTATTTCTAACATGAAGGATAAAGATATCCTTGATGTTACTACCGTGCATTATAACGATAAAGGGGAGCCGGTTAGTTTTTCTCTTGAGGAAGAGTCTCATGGCACTCAAAAACTTTTTTCTTTAGCTGGTCCATGGCTGGACGCCCTCGATAATGGATATGTACTATTTATCGATGAGCTTCACGATACATTGCATCCAAAGCTGGTTAGTTTTTTGGTAAATCTTTTTAATAGTCCTGATACTAATAAAAAAGGTGCTCAGTTAATTTTCTCAACGCATGAGACATCCATTCTGAATCAAAGCATTTTTAGACGCGATCAAGTCTGGTTTTGTGAGAAAAATGAACTCAGTGAAACCAATCTATATCCATTGACTGATTTTAGCCCAAGAAAGGGAAGGGAAAATCTAGAAGCCGCATACCTAGACGGTAGATATGGAGCATTGCCGTTCATCAAGAAATTGACGGGGATTTGATATGGGAAGCGAGGATTTATTTAAAAAGAAACGTGGTCCTAAAACTGCTAAGGATCTGGCAAGACGTAATGCAGTTAAATCCCCTCTCGCTAAAATATTAATTGTTTGTGAGGGTAAGAAAACTGAACCAAACTATTTTGAGGATTTGATTAACCATTATGAATTACTTACAGCAAGTGTAATTGATGTAACTGGTGAGTGTGGCTCTAGTCCAATGTGTGTTGTTCGTCATGCAAAAGAAAAACATAAAGAAATGACTGAAAAGGGGGCTCCTTATGATCAAATCTTTGTAGTGATTGATAAGGATGCCCACACTGACTATGTGGCAGCACTCGATGCTCTCAGGAGAAGTAAACCAAGTTCAAGTTGGTTTACTGTAAATTCAGTACCTTGTTTTGAGTATTGGTTACTTCTTCATTATACCTATTCGACAAAGGCATTTAGAAATTTACCGGGTAACAGTTCGGGAAATCAAATTGTCAGTGAGTTAAAAAAATATATTAAGAACTATGAGAAAGGCGCAAAAGGGATTTTTCATAAAACCCTTAATGCTCTAGATTCAAAAGATTTAAATGAAGTAGTCCTGAGGGCTAAGAGAAGTTTACAGGCAGCTGATGCTAGCGATACTGATAATCCAAGTACAAAAGTTTTTGAGTTGGTTGAAAGACTTATCCAGCTTAAAAAACAAATAGAGTCGAATCGTAAACAGAAACGATCTTAAGAGCGTTTTGATTGCCCCCCTAAACCACCTTTTGGGGAGGTGGTTTAGGGGGGTAATCAAAAACCGCCCGGAGAAGGGCGGTTGTTATCAAAGGTTGACAAGCTGCGCGTCAGTCTTCATCGGTCAGGTATGGGTTAAAGCGTATAACTTCGTCACCCAGCCACTAGTTAACTTCAGTGATGCGGCACTGCAGCGGTGTCAGCTCGTTGCGTACGAAAACGCGCGCCGCTTTTTCAACATCACCGAACCCGCCAGTATTTGTTGGAATAATCCCCATCAGCTGCGGCGGCACGCGGTGAGCTGCCAGCATGTCATCACGGCTCACGTTCTTAATGTTTAGAAACTCATCCTTTGCCGCTACTTCTGACAGTGGAATGATCTGGATGCCGTTTTTTTTCCCGTTGGGGGAGTACATAAACAGGTTGCGGAAGTTGCCCGGTCCCTTGGAGCATTTCATTACTCAAAGCCGCGCAGCACGCGCGGCAATGATATATAATCTCCTCATAACAAGAGGGGTTTAATTATGGAAAGAAAGAACATATCAAAAGAAATCAATAAATTAAATACGCAAACAGCCCTGTCTGCGTCTTTTGCCTTAATCGTGCTTGTAGGGTTAATTGTCAAATTGCATCTGATGGGCGCTGACTTCTATGCGTTTTTAGTATTTGCCGCAACAGCACTATATGTGTTTTTTTTTGCAAAGCAGATTATAACCTCCAACAGCATGTTAACTGAGTTAGCAAGAAAATATGATATCTCTGAGGTTTATTCGGGGAATACATGGCTATTCCCAAAGCGACCGCAAGAGCAGCTCAAGGTTGTTCTAAGTGTGAGAGCCATCAATGAGATTTCAAGTGAAGCAGATATCGAAGGTGCACTATCTGAAAGTACATATAAATCCCTAAAACAATCAGAAGATATTAAGTTTTATGGTATTGATAATATACCTTTGTTATCACAAGCCTCTCAGTCTTTAGGCATTCCACTTAGCAATGAGATACAGATCGTTTCTGCGATGGTCACTAAAAGCGAAGAGATTGGAAAGCACTTTGATATTTATCGTGACTATATGGCTAATGGCTATCGTCGTTAGTCGGTACGTGAAAATTGTCGCATAAAGGCTGAGAAAAGAAGGAGGGAAAGACATGTCAGGATATAACATTGCAGCTAAACTAAAAGACGAGCAGGACAAGGTTAACGTTGACCTTGCCGGGTCCGGCGTCGCCTACAAAGAGCGCCTTAACATGCCTGTCGTTGCCGAAGTAGTCGCCAGAGAACAACCGGAGCCTTCGCGAATACTTCATGGAGCGCGTGCGCTACTACCGCGAGCAGAGCATCCAGTGGCCCCGAGCATCAGATCCACGCTACATCGAAATGGTATAGCTAAATAAAAAATAAGGAGAGGTATGGAGCGACAAATTTTAGTTTTTCGCGGCGAATTCGATTCCTACGTTACGTGTCAACCATATGTTGGAAGAATCCCTCCTGAGATACGGTCCATAGTTTTAGAGAATGAAAAATATTCTTTAACGGTGTATCCGTACGAAGGAGAAAGCTTTCTGGTTGCCCACCAGAGAGAGATAAAACATGAATCACTTGAGGAAGCGATCAAGATTTATAAACCGAAGCCATTAAATTGATTTTACGTTATCAACCAGCCATAATCATGTCATCGGAGCCTGAACAACTCCGGTGACTTCTGCGCATTTAAGGGGACTTAAATGCGACCACAATCTGAACTCCTCACTTTGTCACAGATGCAGAAATGCACCTGCGACTTTCTACATTCTGCGGTTTCCGTTAAGGAGGCCGTATGACTCTTCCAGTAGACGGCATCAAACTCCATCGCGGCAACTTCGCGACCATCGGCCAGCAGATTCAGCCGTTGCTGGATGCCGGGCAATGCTTCCGCCTGCAGGTTAAGCCATGGCGCGAGAAGCGCAGCCTGTCGCAGAACGCGCTCAGCCATATGTGGTACACGGAAATCAGCGACTACCTCATCGCCCGCGGTAAGGCCTTCGCTACGCCTGAGTGGGTCAAAGACGCGATGAAGCACACTTATCTCGGCTACGAAAGCAAAGACCGGGTAGACGTCGTGTCCGGAGAGGTGACTACGGTTCAATCCCTCCGCCATACCGCCGATCTGGAAACCGGCGAGATGTACATCTTCCTGTGCAAAGTCGAAGCCTGGGCGATGAATATTGGGTGTCACCTGACCATTCCGCAGAGCTGTGAATACCAGCAACTGCGCGATAAGCAGGAGGCCTGATGTCTACTCCACTTTCCCGCGTCATCACAAACGAAATCTTCCGCGTACCGGCGCGCCGCCAGCGCAAGGCCGTGGTTAAGCCGTCCGAAATCCCGACCATGAAGGACTACACCGCCCGCCTGGTTGATCAGAAATGGCTGCGTCTCGCGGCGAGGAGAAAATCCGCATGAGCATGTATCAACGCATTAATGGCGCTGACTGGCGCAATATCTTCGTCGTCGGCGATCTGCATGGGTGCTACACGCTGCTGATGAGTGAGCTCGAAAAGGTTTCGTTCGACCCGGCTCGTGATTTGCTGATCTCGGTTGGTGACCTTGTTGACCGCGGCGCGGAAAACGTCGAGTGCCTGAAGCTGATTACTATGCCGTGGTTCCGGGCTGTGCGCGGAAACCATGAGCAGATGATGGTAGACAGCCTTTCAGAGTACGGAAACGTCAATCACTGGCTGGTAAATGGTGGCGGTTGGTTCTTCAATCTCGACTATGACAAAGAAGTGCTGGCTAAGGCTCTGGTTCACAAAGCGGCTGATCTGCCATTCGTCATCGAGTTGGTTACCGCTGAACGGAAGGTTGTTATCTGCCACGCTGACTACCCGCATAACGAATATGCGTTCGATAAGCCAGTATCAGAAGAAATGGTGATCTGGAATCGTGAGCGGGTTAGCGACGCTCAGGACGGCATTGTCTCGCCGATAGCCGGTGCTGATCTTTTTATTTTCGGACACACCCCAGCCCACCAGCCCGTGAAGTATGAAAACCAGATGTACATCGATACCGGCGCTGTGTTCTGCGGAAACCTAACGCTGGTGCAGGTTCAGGGTGGTGACCATGCGTAAACCATCCCGCCGTAAATGCAAAGTATGCGGTGAATACTTCGTGCCGAAATTCCACGATATCCGGATCCGCTGGTGCTGTCCGGAGCACGGCACAATCATCGCGATGGAAGAACGAGAAAAGGAGAAGGTGAAAGCCGCGGCTAAGCGCATCAAGGAGCAGAAGGAAGCCGAGAAGGCTGGGCGAAAACGCCGACAAGAAAAGCGTGAGTCACTAAAGTCTAAATCCCAGTGGGATAAAGAGGCTCAATCGGCCTTCAACCGCTACATCCGTATCCGGGATGAGGGGAAAGAATGTGTCAGCTGCGGCAATCCACTCTTCGGAAAAAGCAATTATCTGACTGGTAGCGCCATCGATGCCAGTCATTACCGCTCGCGCGGCGCTGCATCGCATCTTAAATTCAACGTGTTTAACGTCCACTCCGCCTGCACCCGGTGCAACCGTCAATTGAGTGGTAATGCCGTCGAGTACCGTATTCGGTTGATTGAGCGCATCGGGCAGGAACGTGTAGAGCGCCTTGAGTCTGATAATGAACCGCGCCGATTCGACATCCCGTACCTGCAGCGCATCAAATCCATCTTCACCCGTAAAGCCCGCGCGCTGGAAAAACGCCGGGCCCGCCGACAGGAGGCCGCATGAACCACGCCGACTTCCTCCAATACCAGGCAGAAAGCGTTAAGCGCGCCAGCCTGCCACCAGTAGCAAAGCACAGCCAGACCAAAACCAACCAGCCACATAAGGAAGCCGCATGAACAATCAGCAACTGGAATACGTACGTCAGCAGCTCATTGTGGCGACCGCAGATCTTAGCGGGGCGACGAAAGGGCAACTGGTAGCTTTCGCTGAGAACGCGCAATTCACAGCAACGGCGCGCAGCCGGGGAAGGAAAAAGGTATTCGACAAGGATAAGCAGCGCATGGTGAACCCGGACGGCCCAGCGATGGCCGGCAGCCAGTCCCGCACGAAAGGCTCCGCAATCGCCCTCGTTCTGCCCGTTGAGTATTCGACGGCGAGCTGGCGCCGGGCATTGCTTTCGCTGGAAGAGCATCAGAAATCCTGGCTCCTCTGGAACTACAGCGACAATATCCGCTGGGAGCACCAGGAGACGATAACCCGGTGGGCATGGGAGCAATTTAGCGAGAATCTTGCCGGCGTTCGCATTGCAAAGAAAACTGTCGATCGCCTGCGTCAGCTTATCTGGCTGGCGGCGCAGGACGTGAAAGCAGAGCTGGCGGGCCGTGATACTTACGAATATCAGAAGATGGCGGAACTGGTCGGTGTAACGCCAAAGAACTGGTCCGAGACGTTTACGGAGCGCTGGATTGAGATGCGCCACATCTTCCTGCGCCTAGACAGCGGTGCTTTGTTGCAGGTTACGCGATCACGTTCACAACAAAAGGCGACAAATTTCGATAGAAGTCTTGCAAAACTGGATTGAAACGCATATATTTCATGTAAATCTGATATCGTCGCCAAAGCTTTGATTGTCGACACAAAGAATTCAAGCCCGAGGTTAACACCTTGGGCTTTTTGCTTTCCGGCGATACGACAGGGGGATTCGCGAGATACTTTGCATCAGTACCCCTGTCACATCGTCGTATGGCATTGAAAAAAAATTGGTCGGATGTAAAATTTCCGGCGTGGTGAATCCTCCGGTGCGGAGGGGCGGAAGTGACAAGGCGGCATCATGATGATAATGCCATATGAAAAATTGACCGCGAGCAATGGTTGGTCAGCCAAAGGCTCACCGGGAGGCATCCGGCACCACAATCACCTCAAAATTAGAAACAGCAGTGGCAGGCTCGCTTCGGCGGGCCTTTTCTTTAGGCAAAAAAAAGCCCGCATGGTTTCATGCAGGCAAGGCAGTTACATTTAGATTTTGTCCCGGTATATGTTTTTTTGTCCGGAAATCGAAAGATAATTTCTCGAATTCATTTTGTAAATAACGGATTCAAATCACAGGGCCATGCATTTGCATGGCTTTTTTATTATCAGGTCCCGCGGGAATCATCATCGACACGCTTCGTTGTTAAATCCAGCCTGACGGGCCTGACCCTTTTCAAACACACACAGCGCCAACCGGAAATACCGGAGGTGAGAGATATGCGTATGCCCTACAAACAAGATTTCATCGCCGCTCTGCTGGCAGCTAAGGAGCAGGGCATTGGCGCACTACTAGCTTTTATGATGGCGTACCTACGAGGCCGGTATAACGGTGGCGCCATGACGAAGACGCTAATTGATGCGCTTATGTGCGCAATGATTGCCTGGTTCGTTCGTGATCTACTCGACTTTACGGGGTTGAGCAGCAATCTCGCCTACATCGCCAGCGTGTTCATTGGCTATATCGGTACGGACTCGATCGGCAGCCTGATTAAGAAGTTCGCCGCCAGAAAAGCAGGGGTTGATGATGCAGGAACTCAATAAGCAGCGTAGAGCATTTCTGGATATGCTCGCCTGGTCTGAAGGTACCGATAAGGCAGGTCAGCCGACAAAGAATCGTGGTTATGATGTGATTGTTGGTGGTTCGTTGTTCAGCAATTACGCCGATCATCCCCGAAAACTAGTTACGTTAAACCCCAAACTAAAATCTACGGCTGCCGGGCGGTATCAGCTGCTGGCCAGATGGTGGGATGCGTACCGGAAACAACTTGGTTTGAAAGACTTCTCTCCGGCATCGCAGGACCAGGTCGCTCTCCAGCAGATTAAAGAACGTGGCGCGCTGCCGCTCATTGATAGCGGGCTGATTCGTCAGGCTATCGATCGCTGCAGCAATATCTGGGCGTCATTACCCGGCGCCGGCTATGGCCAGTTTGAACATAAGGCCGAAAACCTCATTGCAAAATTTAAAGAGGCTGGCGGTACGGTAAAAGAGTCAAAGTCATGAGCCGATTAACTGCACTCCTCATTGCTGTTGTCGCCTGCATCATCGTGTCGCTTGGCTGGGCGCTTAACCACTATTACGACAACGCCACCAAGTTCAAAGAGCAGCGCGATAAAGCAACGGTCAGAGCGGAAAACGCCGAGACTGTTAGCAATAGCGTAATCACTGCCATGAACCTAATCAATGACATTTCCCGGATAACCCAGAATGCAAAGACCGAACTTTCCCAGGCAGGTGAGCAGCGTGTTATCTACATCAGGCAGGCGCTTGAAGGCGATCAGTGTGCTAAGCAGCTTGTTCCTGCTGCCGCTACTGACATCATGCGGGAATACGCGGACGGTTTACGTGCCGGCGCCGGTGGTCCCGATTAGCGCTGACCTTACTGCAGACACAACGATCCCCAGAATGGATGTTCCGTTCACGTGGCAGGCTAGTCTGGAGTTAAACGCGAAGCTTTACTCTGCGCTGGGGCAGTGCAATCTGGATAAGGCAGGGATTAGAAGTATTGAGAAAGCTCGACAAACAGAGAATGAGCATTCAAAGCAAGTTCAATAGCAGCATTAAAGAACAGGCAATAGGAAGCGGCCAAGTCGACATAATATTTTTGTTTCATAAATCCTCCATTAAGTTCAGATAGCGCCAAGTGTTGGCTTCTATTGTGGCACTTAAATCATCTGCACCATGAAGGATGTCTTGTCTCTTATAGTAGACAAGTGCTCTTATTGTGTACGTTAAATGAGTCTGCAGCAATCACTCTCAAAGTAGGGTTGTGACCATGCTCCTACTCTTCATTCTCCTGTCTATATGGCTCTGTTGACTACCGGAGAAACTGGGCTGGACAGAAGTCAGCCCATCCATCTCACAGCGGGTGCTCGTAACCGAGCATCCGGCACGCAGCAAGGGGCTGCGATGAGATAAGAGCCTGCATTACTGAAGCCACTCTCTGGAGTGGCTTAGATAATTATAATTTGCAAAAATGTTTAGATGTCTAGATTTTTGGTTGTGTCGATACCTAATTGTTCGTATATAGATTTGGCATAAGCTGTGTAACCGAGAGTATTAACAAGGCTTTCTACAGACTTATTCTCGAAAATCTCATGCTTTAAAAGTACGTCATCGTTAGACGTAAGTGTCATGAGCCAATGACCTTTCTCAGTATCATAAACACGCAAAGCTGTGTCTTCTTCCCGGATATGTTCGTAAGCCACTTCTTCACCATTAAATGCAATATCAGGGCCATTTTTAACTTTTAAAGTAACCTTTTCCATTATAAAACCTCATTGAGAAACATATGGCACTCACCGACAAGCAAGAAATGTTCTGTCGCGAGTACCTCATCGATTTAAACGCCACGCAAGCGGCTATTCGGGCGGGGTACAGCGCTAAGACTGCTAACCGCATTGCCGCTAAGTTGTTGTCAAAAGTTGACATCCACAACAGGATCGCCGAACTCAAGAGTAAGCGCAACGAGGATGTGGGCATCGATGCAGATTATGTGTTGCGTCGTTTGGTTGAAATCGACCAGATGGATGTTATGGATATCCTTAACGACGATGGCAGCCTGAAGGCTATCAACCTCTGGCCAAGGTCGTGGAGAACGACGCTCACTGGGCTGGATATTAGCACTACTATCCAGAACTTCGATGAAGAGTCGGCCGAGACCATCCTCAAAAAGATTAAGTGGCCGGACAAAGTGAAAAACCTCGAATTGCTGGGCAAACACGTCCGAGTGCAGGCTTTCAAGGAGCAGGTTGAACAGAAGGTAACTGCAACTCATAGCATTATGCCCGTTCCGACCTGCGATAACGTTGATGAATGGGAAGCGGCAGCGCAAAAGCAGCAGAGCGAGGTTCTTGGTGGATGAATTACAAAGCTGTCTGGAAACCTTTGCCGGGGTCACAGTCGCTGTCCCTGAGTTGTCCGTGTAACGAAATCCTCTACGAGGGAACGCGTGGGCCTGGTAAAACCGCCGCACAGCTGGCGCGCTTTCGTCGCCTCGTGGGTCTGGGATATGGCTCTTTCTGGCGCGGTGTCATTTTCGATACCGAGTATAAGAACCTCACCGACATTATCACCCAGTCAAAGCGTATGTATCGCTTGTTTAATGACGGCGCGCGCTACCTGGCATCAGCCTCGGAATTGCGTTGGGTGTGGCCGACTGGTGAAGAGCTTCTCTTCCGGTTCGGGAAAGAAGAGAGCGACTACTGGGATTATCACGGGCAGGAATTCCCCTTTATCGGATTCAACGAACTGACAAAGCAGCAATCTGCCGAGTTCTACGAAATGATGTTCTCCTGCCGGCGCTCATCGTTCAGGCCAGAGAATTACCCGCTTGCTAACGGCTCTCTGCTTAAGCCGATCCCGCTGGAGACCTTCAGCACGACCAACCCCTTTGGCATCGGCCACACATGGGTAAAGAAACGATTCATAGAGCCAGCTCCCCGAGGGACTATCATCCGCGAAACGCAGCGGGTATTTAACCCGCAGACGGAGAAAGAGGAAGATGTGACGCTCACCCGCGTTGCAATCCACGGCTCGTTCAAAGAGAACCCGTATCTTGATCCGCAGTACATCGCGACCCTGATGGCTATTAAAGACCCGAACCGGCGTAAAGCGTGGGTAGAAGGCTCATGGGATGTCACCAGCGGCGGGCGCTTTGACCACCTGTGGAATGAATCGCTGCACGTCATTAAGCCGTTCCGCATACCGGATAGCTGGACCGTCGATCGTTCTCATGACTGGGGTGAGTCGAAACCGTTCTCTAATCTATGGTGGGCGCAGGCTGATGGCACTGCCGCCGAGCTGCCAGATGGTCGACAGTTCTGCCCGCCGGCAGGTTCGATAATCCTGATCGGAGAATGGTACGGCTGCCCGCCTGACGAGCTGAACAAAGGCCTGAATATGTCATCCACCAACGTCGCGAAAGGCGTGGCGTGGATTGACAAGCGGCTGGCGGGCGAAGACGTCGACGAGCCGGAAGAGATTCAAATCGACGGTGTCACCCAGGGCCAGCTTCACATTATGCCTGGCATCTGCAGCGAAGTTATTCCTGGACCGGCTGACGGCGCGATATTCAACACTGGTGATAACGAGTTATCTATCGCGCAGAAGATGGAAGCGCAGGGAGTTACATGGTTGCCTGCTGACAAAAAGCCCGGCTCCCGCATCAATGGCGCATCGTTATTCGCTGACATGCTGGAAGCTGTTATCGAAGGTAAAAAGCTGGAATCAGGCGTGCCTGAGAAGCCAGCATTCTACGTTTTCGACTACTGCCGAGGCTGGATTAGCCGTATCCCTGTGCTTGTCCGCGACGATAAAAACCCTGACGACGTAGACACCCAGCAGGAAGATCATGACTGGGATGGTACTCGTTACCGCGTACTGCACTCACCGAAAAAGGTTGGCGCAGTCTTCTTCTAAGGAGCTCATCAGTGAGTGAATTAAGCACCGGGGAGCAGTTCCTCGTTAATGCCCTTGCTGATGCAATTGGGCGCCAGCGCATGCTCTACGCAGGGCGTAATGGCAACGTCAAACGGACAAAGTTATGGGACGAGTTCGGTTATCCGGACACACTAACTTTCGACAACTTCTATCGACAGTATCGCCGCGGTTCAACCGGTTTTGCAGCAGTTCATAAATTGCTTGATTCCTGCTGGATGGACAGGCCGACCATTATCGATGGTGATGAAGACAGGGAGTCGACCGAAACCACCCCATGGGAAAAGTCAGTTACCAAACTGATGAAAAAGCACTGGGCGAAAATTAAAGACGCTGACCGCCGCAATATGGTTGGGCGTTACTCAGCACTTCTGATTCAGGTGAAAGATAATCGAGACTGGAGTGAGCCTGTTGATGTGGCACTGGTTCAGAGGCTAGGTAGTGCTGCACTGGTTAAACTGATCCCGGCATGGGAGCCGCAAGTCAAACCTGGCAACCTTGATATTGATACTTGGTCGGAAACCTACGGGCAGCCCGTCAGCTATCAGTTTAATGAACAACCGATAGGCGACGAGGGCACGTATAGCAGCCCTCGTTCGGTTCAGGTGCATCCTGACCGTATCATTCTGCTCTGTGAAGGCTCAGAGGATGAGAATATCCTGTCGGGAATCCCGCTTCTTGAGGCCGGCTACAATGACCTCCTTGATATTGAGAAGACGAAAGGCGGTAGTGCTGAGGGGTTCCTGAAGAACGCCAGCCGTCAACTGGCGATGGAGTTCGACGCCGCCACCCAAATTGACACGCTCATCAAGCAAGCCAAAGATGCTGGATATAACAGCCTTGGCGATGCGATGAATGACAAGGTGAATAAGCTTAACCGCGGTACGGATGCGGCAATAGCCATGCAGGCAGGGAAGGCGAGCGTTCTCTCTGTCGCTGCTGCTGACCCAACCCCAACCTGGACAGTATCGGCAAACTCATTCGCTTCGACGATTCAGTGTCCGTTCAACATCATGTTCGGCAAACAGACTGGTAACCTCGCATCAGAGGAAGATAAAACGGCCTGGGCCAACCGATGCAACGAGCGTCGCTGGGGTTTTATGTCCGACGTCATCACGCGAGTGATAGAGCGATTTTGGACCATCGGCATTATCGACCCTCCGGCATCGGGCGAGGTCACGCTGGTATGGTCTGACTTACTGGCGCCAAGCGAGAAAGAGAAGATCGCAAACATGGATAAGATGGCCGATGTGGCGCAGAAAACTCAGCAAGCCTTCGGCACCCCGGCGGTCGATGAGAACGAGGTAAGGGCAGTCGGCGAGCTTGAGCCACGCAAAGAGGTCATTCCGCCCAACCCCGAAGACAAGGTGACAACCGATGATCCTCTTTCCGATGACTCAGGAGCAAAAGAGTAAAGTCGGTACGCCGATAATCCCCCGCAGCAAAGTCGACCCAACTCAATCAGCCAGGCCGGTTAGCAAGATGTTTCAGGATATCGAAGGCCGGTATCTGAACATAAAGCGCAGGCTAAAGGCACTATTTGACCAAAGGCTTACAGGGCTGCAGCGAGAGGCGAACGCACATCAGTCGTGGATGATGTGCAACAACGAGGGTTCCGACCCTTCGCTGTATCAGGTCAACGCCGGTAAGTTCATCTATGACATGACCGCCGCTGAGCTGGCCGACCTGCTGCAGGTTGTGCAGTCAATTTTGGATGATGAGCTTCTCGATGGCGGCAACCAGAACCTATGGGCGATGGACTACGTCATTGCGGAGTATGACCGCGGCACGCTAAACGCCTTCACCAACCTTTCGGTGCAGTCGCAGGTATATGCCAGCCAGACAACTCTACAGCAGCTTTTAAACAGCCCCGGTTATCTGAACCAGATAGCGGCGGCCAGGCTTACAACGTTCAGTGACTGGAAGGTCATCAGCGACACCACCCGCGGCGACCTGACCAACATTATTACCGATGCGGTTGCGCGCGGCGTGAATCCTCGTGAGACGGCAAGCGTCATCAGCAAGCGTCTCGATGTGTCGATGTCGAAGGCTAAGACCATCGCTCAGACTGAGCAGGTCGGCGCGCTTCGGCAGGCACAGTGGAATGAAACTGACTGGGCCGCTGACCGGCTGGGGCTGAATACCGGCCTGCTGTGGCTGTCGGCGCTCAAGCCAACGACGCGCACCTGGCACGCCAGCCGTCACGGCAAGGTCTACACCACAGAAGAGGTGCAGGACTTCTACGCCGAGAACGGCAATCGTTACAACTGCTATTGCAGCCAGATTCCGGTGCTTCTCAGTGACGATAGAAGCATATTCAACGAAGGGTTGGCTGATAAGTTAAAAAAAGAGAGGATAAGCTGGAAGGAAGGAGCATAATTATCATTCATTCAATGCCATAGAGGTAATCATGCTAAAAAAATACTTCGTTGCTTATCAGATCTTAAAACATGGCGAGCAACCTATTTATGGTTCTGCTGTTCTATCCGATCATGACGATGTTGAACCAGATGTTTTCTTCAGCAAAGTAGCAAGAGAAATAGCCAAAAAACATATGGTACTGCCTGAAGGGGTAATCATCACAGCCTTCAATCGGGTTAATTAACTACTAGATAAATTAATTTTGGCGTAACTCAATTGGTAGAGTAACGCATCAACGCGACCATTCTATTGTTGGTCGTGCTCGGTACGGCATGATGTTGACGCTTGACGAGAGCGCTGGTTCGAATCCGGCAGCCAAAAACAATTTCTGACCCAGCCATAGCGCTGGGTTTTTTATTGCCTGTAATCCACCAATGAGGCCCATATGTGGACACTTAGATACGATGGACGCGGTTGGGTTTATTCGAAGCCGGGAGTAACGATAAAGCTACGGTATGAAGACGGCGAGGTGCTTAATGTCGAAGCATCCTGGTGGTTCCCTGTTAAACCCACAAAGAAGCAACTCCGCCAAGCGCGCAAAAATAAACTTTACTAACGAGGACCCAGCATGAAACGCAACCGCGTTAACGTGCTGACCGTCGTCAACTCCGCTTCAAACATCACTACTGAAACCATCGACGGCAAGCCACATATCGTGGTTCGCGGCATCACGCCTGTCGTGGACGATATCGTGATGAACCGGAAGTTGTACCCGGCAGCAGAAATCGAAAAGGCCTACAACACGCTCGAGCGTAACCCGATGCCGCTGGGCCACCCGAAAGTGGACGGCAAGCATGTGTCGGCGCGCGATGTCCGGGCGGTGAACGAGTACCACGTCGGCGCCTGGCTACAGAACGTCAGCCACAAAGACAGAAGAGTGACGGGAGACATGTACGTCAACCGCCAGTACGCCGAATCCAGCGATAAGGGCAAGCGCCTGATTAACCGCCTGGATGAGATGCTGGCCGGTACCAACTCAGAACCCATCCACATCTCCACAGGATTGCTGTATTCCGGCATTGCCGCTAATGGCGAGTCAAAAGGCAAAAAGTACAACGAGATCGCCACCAACATGATGTTTGATCATGTGGCGGTGCTGCTCGATGAACCCGGCGCCGGAACGCCAGAAGAAGGAGTCGGCATTTTCGTAAATGCTGAAGGCGACGAGCTTGAAATTGAAGTAGTGAACCTCGCTGATGCTGACGTTCCAGACCCGCAAGATGCCTCATTCAAAACATTTTTCAACCAGCTAAAGGCGTTTTTCAGCGCCAACAGCGATTCAACCCAGAAGGAAACAGACCCGATGAAAGAGCTCATCGTTAATGCGCTGAAGGCCAAAGGTAAATCGGTTGACGGTAAAACCGATGCCGAGCTGATGGACGCGTACAACCAGATGCTGGCAGAAAACGCCGACAGCAAAGAAGAAACGCCTGAAGAGAAGGCCGCACGTGAGAAGAAAGAAGCGGATGACAAGAAGGCTAAAGAGCAGACCACCAACAGCGAAGAAATGCCAGCGTGGGCGAAAGTCCTTACTGAGCAGGTCACCGCACTTAACAGCCAGATCAATGCCAACGCTGACAAAGAGAAGGGCGAAAAGCGCGCAGCTGTGAAGCTGGCGATGAACATGAGCGATGAAGAAGTTGCAGATCTGGACGGTAAGGCGCTCGATGCAATGTACGCCAAGTGCCAGACCTCTTTCGGCCTGAACGCTGCATTCCGCAATCAGGCAACCAACACCCAATCAGTCAGCGAAATGCCGGAGTAAAAAATGGCTAAAGACGGAAAACATATTATCCACGCCGGCGGCGTGTTCCCTAATCCGCTACTTAACCGTGAAGGCGGGGCAGTTGCATCGACTCTGCCTGGTACTGTTGGCTTCTTCAGTACTGCTGACAAGTTCACGGCCTCTGTAGCCGGGGCAGAATCCGCCATCAAGTATGTGGCAAACAAAGACTACCTGCGCTGCCTGAGTGTTGATGACGCAATCCCAGCCAATGAATTGGTTGTTGGTATTCATCCGCTACCTGGCATGTTCCTAAACGTGCGAGCAGCAGCGGGCACCTACACCAAAGGCCAGCCGGTTGCAGTAGCCAACGGTCAGATCACTGCGGTTGCAGACGATGCCGCCGTATTCGCCTATGTCGAAGAAGATAAAGCAGTCACTGCGGTGGCGGGCGATCTGATTCGCGTTGTGTTCAAATAAGGAGCACTGAATGTTTGTATTCTCCAAGTCTATCGGCGAGAAGACCGGTAACCTCGCGGTAAACCAGGCGCAATGGCGCGCTCTCGAACTTGAACGAAACGCCAGTGCTCAGGCAGCAGCTGATTTTCTGGCGCGCACTCAGTTCCGTGGTGATGCAGAAAACGCCCCTTATCTCGACGCGGTGAACGCAGTTGACGATATCCGCCGCCTGTATCGGGCTTTCGACACAACTGTGCTTCAGCAGTTCGAGCCGAATACCGAATTCACTCTACTAAACGATCTGATGCCGCTGTCTCGCTCCGTGCGAATTGAGCAGTCTCGTTACGATTACGCTCGTACCGGCGGCCGCGGCTGGGCACATACTTCCATGTCCGGTCAGGTCGGTGCGGCGCTGGATGCTCGCAGCTATTCCTTCGACGGCACCATGGTACCTATTCACGACTCTGGCTTTAAGTTCGAATGGCGTGATCCAATCTTCAACAGCCCGCAGGCATTGCAGTCGCAGTCGGATGCGCAGCGTGGTTCCGTTGAAGACGTTCAGCGTCGTTACGTTGACTACATTTTCAACGGCTTCCGTGACAAGGCTGGCAACTTCGCTGTGTTCGACGGCCTGACCTGGAAAGGGTTGCGTGACGATGAGCGTGTAGCGCAGATCGACCTTGGCGCCTCTGGCCTTAACATCGACTTCACCTCTGGCACAGCAACATCACAGGCTATCCGCGCTGGCGCAATCGCACTACGTGATCAGATGCGTCGCGTGAACAACCAGTATGCAGAGCAGACCTGGTACGTATCCGGTGAAATCATCTCCAACCTGGAGCGCTATTTCTCCGACAACTTCCAGTCCGGCACGATCATGGATGAAATCCTGAAACTGACCGGTGTAGCGGCGATTAAAGAAGACAGCCAGCTTTCAGGTAACGAAATTGTCATCGTTCCGCTGTCTGCTGGCGTCATTGCTCCAATCGTTGGCCAGGCTATCGGTACCGTTGCCTCCCCGCGTCCGGAATACAACAGCGACTACATCTGGCGCACCTGGGGTGCAATGGGGTTGATGGTTAAGCAGGACATCAACAATAAATACTCCGTAATTCACGCATCAAGCTAAGGATAAATCATGGCACTGGTAGAAATCGTGGCAAGCAACCTGCACGCCGGTGCCAGCCTCCGCAAACTGGAGGTTGGTTCGGTGGTGGATGTAGACGACGCAACGGCGGAGCGCTGGATCAGCACTGGCAAAGCAAAGGAGACCGACAAGAAGAAAGGCGAGAAGCTTTCCTTCGAAGTGGCTACTCCGTCCACGCCTGCAGCAGAACTGACTGCCCTGCAAAAGCAACTCGCCGACGCGCTGGAGCTGAACCAACAGCTAATCGCCGATGGTGAAGCGAAAGACAAGGCTCACGCCGACGCGCTGGCAGCAGAAACAAAACGCGCAGACGAAGCCGAAGCCGCACTGGCAGAAGCAACCAAGAAGGCGAAATAACCATGGCTGACCCAATCACAGCGGCAGACGTGCAGGCGTACCTCGGTGAATTGGGTTATTCCATTCCCGGCGCGCTGCTGGATCCGATCCTCTGCGTGGTTAACAAGATTATCCCGTGCCTTGATGGTGCGGGATATGACGACTGTACGGCAAAACTTATCCTGATGTATGCCGCTGCGCTCATGGCGACGTCTTCTGGTGCTCGGCGAATAAAATCGCAGGGGGCGCCGTCCGGGGCGTCCCGCTCGTTCGATTACGGAGACGATGGCATTACCTGGCTGCGCGACTCCCTTGCGAAACTCGATACCAGCGGCTGCACCGGTGAGCTGCCAATCAGCGCCGGTAACAGCGTCGGCTTGTTCATGGTGGTCGGGGGCTGCTGATGGAATGGAAATCCGTTAAACAGGCCATGCCGCGCTCTTTCGCCAGGGTGTGGGTGATGACCGATACCGGGCGGGAGACTACCGGCTACGTGAAATCGGATGGCGAGTGGTTCATCAACTGCCCGCGCATCCGGGAGACTGGCGCGAAGGTGCTGAGGTGGAAAGAATGAAGCGAGGCGGGTTACTGCAAAACAGGCGACTTTATCGTGTTGGCGAGGCAGCCATGAGCTCGTTCACTCCACTAAATGCACTCAAGCGCAGCGAGAAACTTAAAGGCCAGAGCGGAAACGTGACGGTTGTGCTGCGCTGTAAGGAGGGCTGATGTCATCGGTAGCGAACTGGTCATACACCGCGACGGCAACCATCTGGCGGCGCATACGCGATGCCGACGGTAGCGATACCGACGGCGGAGGCCAGCCGTACGGTTGGGAAGCGCCGATCGCTATTCTTTGCGACTATCAGGGCGGGCTCTCTGCGAAAATCGGTGACCTCGGCCGGGAGATCGTGGTTAAAAACACGATATGGACCGAGTCCGCAACGGCGCGGGAGGGAGATTACATCCTGATTGGCGCGTCGACCGATGCGGCTCCGCCGGACGAGGCCGACGAGATACGGCAAATCGTTCAGTTCGCTGATACGTTCGAGCGACTGGCGGACGATTTCGCAATCATTACACAGGTGTAATTATGGGCGCTAAAGTTCGCGGCATCCGCCAGGCCAAGGCCAATCTCGACCGCATCATCAAGGGCGTACAGGGGCGCAAGGTTGTGCGCGCGCTGCAGTCGGCGATGATGCTTATCGGCACCCGGGCGGCATATTACACCCCGATCGACACCTCAACTCTGATTAATAGCCAGTTCCGCGAAATCGACGCTGGCGGGGTTCTCATCACTGGGCGCATCGTTTACTCAGCCAACTATGCTGCGTACGTGCACGAAGCGTCAGGCAAGCTGAAAGGCCAGCCGCGCGCGCACTTCGGCGTGACCAGTAACCGGTCTGAGTTCGACCCGCAGAAACCGAAAGAATTCGGTGGCGGGACAGGAAAGGGCAACTACTGGGATCCGCATGGTGAACCGCAATTCCTGACCAAAGGCGCAAATGATGAGCGCGATAACGTTGATGCGGTGATGCGCAAGGAGCTTTCGCTATGACACCTCCGATGTATATGCGCCTCAAAGACCTCTTTGTGGCTGAGGGGCTCACCGCGGGGTTTAAGGTCCAGTGGCGGCAATGGCGCGATACCGGGAAAGATGCCGATCAGTTCATCGTGTTCCGGCCTTCCGGCGGCACCGACATCATCTACGACCTCGGCGGCGACTGGTATGTGATGGTCGACGTTGTTTCCTCGAAAGCTAATCCAGATGCTGCTGACGCCGCGGTGAATGCCATCGTTGAATACGTCAGTGCGCAATCTGGTGCTGATGACTGCGTCGGCGCGTTGCGGCTTGTCGGCAATGTCCCGGCGGCTATACCCACCGAAGAGGGCCGGTTAGTAACCCGGCTGCTCATCTCCTGCACATACGGCGAATAATCGTCAGAATCACCCATCAGGCTGCCATCGGGCGGCCTTTTTATTTTGAGAGGTACACATGCAAGGCTGTGCTAATGATACCGGCAAGCTGATTGGTAAGGTGGCCGTGCTACGCATGGCTTTTGGCTGTGCTGACACAATGCCAGCGCTAAGCGCATTTATGCGACTTGGGGCGTTGACCACCAAGGGGATTGACTACTCGATGAACACAGTCAGCTCTGAAGCTGATGATGCGAAGGGTATTGTCGAGAACCTGGTAAACAACATGGACCTGACCATTTCCGGGGAAGGGGAGTTACGCAAATCTGATAAGGCGAGCGAAGTCGGTGCCTGGCGTCTTTCAAAGTACATTTTTGACGAGATTCAGGCGGGCCGTCAGCCGACCTTGTGGGTGCGTCTTGATTTTGTTGGTGAAGATGCTGGTACCTACATCGTGGGTTATTTCAACACCACGTCATGGTCTACGGATATGGGGACCAGTGATATTGCCACCTTCTCCGGTGAGTGGAAAGTTTACGATGCCGATAGTGTGCAGTTTGTGTTGGCTAACCCGATTGCTGTTACCGGCGTTACTGTTGCACCGACTACCGCAAGCCTTGTTGAGGGTAGCACCCAGCAACTGAATGCGACCATCGCACCGGCCAACGCAACCAACCAGGCTGTAACCTGGACAACATCTGATGAAGATGTCGCGACGGTAAATGCTAACGGTCTTGTAACTGCGGTTGGTGCTGGTACTGCAACCATAACTGCCACCACTGGCGACGGTAGCAAGACCGCGACCAGCGCAATCACAGATACTGCGTCGTAAGCAGACCAAAGGGTGGTTTCGACTGCCCTTGATTCTGACTATGGAGTAACTATGACCCCCATTAAAGAATTAGGCGAATGCATTATCGGATTCGGTGACCGGGAATTCTTTTTCCGGCCGTCGTTCCGCAACATGGCGCGCATCGGTGAGCCTGCTGAAATCGTCCAGACGTTCTATGACCTTTGCAATGATGAGGCTACGCCATTCGCGCAGCGCGCGGCTCAGGCCTATATCCGTGACGAGTACAGCCGGCTTCCTGATTGCGTGCTGCGATACATTCAGAGCGGACTACTGACACGCAAAGCCATTATGGCCGCGCATACGGTGCTTACGGCATGCTGTGACGACGATATCGGCGATCTGGTTGGATGGATGAAGCCAGCTAAATCACGTAAGCGTGGCTTTGTCTGGCGCCCGGGCAGCATGCCGCCGGAAAGTATGGTCATCGTCGCGCAAAACCTGATGATGCATGGCATCATCGGCAAAGCGAAGGTGCGCAAGCTGCAGCGTTACGAAACGAACGAGACAACTGCAGAATTCCGGGCAGCCGACTACATCATGGCGGCCCGTAACCATTTCTGCATAAGCCGGGAAGAGGCTGAGAACCTCACGATGACAGAATTCAGCTTACTTCTGAATGCTAAATATCCAAACCAAAAGGGCTTCACCAGAGAGGAGTTTGATTCCGTAATGAGTGAAGATGATAAGCGCTGGAATGCAATGCTTGCAGCTGAAGAAGTTGGTAAAATGAACAAGCGCCTAGGGTAGCTCCCGAAAAGGCGGAACGTAGACCGCTCTGGCGCACCTGCCATCTACGGAACCTGCTACGAGGTTTAGAATGAATGACCATTTAAGTCAGCGCTATCTTTTAGAATGCTTTGATTATGCGCCCGATACAGGTTTGCTTTCCTGGAGACGCCGTCCAATCCATCATTTCACTAGCGAAGTCGCTATGAATCGATTTAATGGTAGGTTTACCGGAAAGGAGGCGTCCAGCTCGTTGAACGGACGATATTTATATGTTTGTGTGAACAAGAAGCATCACCTTTGCCATAGGATTGTATGGTGCATGCATCATGGGTCATGGCCTGAAGACGATGTGGATCATATTAACGGCAATAAGTGTGACAACCGCATAGAAAACCTACGATGTGTCAACAGAAGCCAAAACATGTCTAATGTTGGTATGCAAAAAAACAACAGCTCTGGTTTTATCGGTGTCTTTTGGGCGTCACGGGAAGCAAAATGGATGGCAGTTGTTGCGCATAATAAGAAAAACATCCGTTTAGGTATGTTCGATTGCCCAATACAGGCGGCTCTTGCATACAATGCAGGCGCGCTGAAGTATCACGGCTCGTATGCGCAAAAGAAGGTTGACATAAACATCAAAGCGATTGAGCTTGCAAGGTCTGAATAACTTAAAAGATAGCCCGCTAAGGTGGGCTTCGTACATGCTGTCAGGCTGATATCAAGCTGATATTGCTAACCTGTAGACGCTGGCTGTATACTCATTTGACAAAGGTAAGCACTTGTAGCCCATTCAACTATCGGAGGAAGCATGAAAGCAACAGTACGCCGCTACTTACGCGCTGCCGGAAGCATTCTTGATATCGCTCCGTCAGCCAGATACACAAGGAACGTCAAAAAAACCAGCGATATGCAGGAAATCGAGAAAGATTTCTATCGCATAGGTGGTGATTTCAGGCGTTCACTTGCAATAGCAAATGCCGCAAAGCAAGAGCCAACAAGCTAGCCATCAGTCAGCCGTAACCAAGGCTGAGAGCATAAATAAGCAGCTCACCTCTAATCCCGAGGTGCTCGATGCTTTTCTTCGCAGTGAAAGTTTTCAGACAATAATAACCCAACAGACAATGCATGCTGGGCCGCTGCCTTCACCTAAAACACTCGAAGAGTATGATGCTGTTTTGCATGGTGGCGCAGAGAGAATTTTTGCAATGGCAGAAAAGGAACAGGCAGCCAGGCACAAGTACAACCAGGATGCACTGGACGGCGAAATTAACCTCGATCGCCGCGGTCAATGGATGGGTTTTTCTATCGCCATAATTATTCTTGTCATGGCTGCCGTGTTTGCATGGAAAGGGAATACTACTTTTGCAGGAACGCTGGTTGCCATAGACCTCATAGGCCTTGTGTCGGTTTTTGTTATCGGAAGACGCCAAGGTAAGAAAGATGAGTAAACCCGCTTCGGCGGGTTTTTGCTTTCTGGTACAACTTCATTGCCCGACTAGCTTTGATAACCCGGCGGTAGTAGCAGCTTGCACCACAGTTTTAAGCACTTCAGTAGACATTTCGCCGAGAGTCGACTTGGCCTTGGCCTTCTGCTCATCACTCATGTTTGAAATAGCGATGAGGTCTTCTAGCACTACGACAGCATCACGATGAAATTTTATGGTCTGCACGTTAAGGATTGCAGAAAGTCCGCCGTCCTGTTGAATGAAGTCAATGCCCTTCGCAGTGATCATGATTGCTCCGGGATTTATACTATAGCCGCTAAGATGATGCCGTAACCCGCTGTGAATCAGCTCGTGTTCTTCAAGGTAAAGCAGGTTTGCTACAAAGGTATCATCACTATCAAACATTGATTTCAACTCTACATATGCATTGTTCTGCAGATGGTTTGGGTAAGCGTTAAACAGTATCTGGAGAAGCTCTTTTTGCTTTTCCCTTTCAAGTTTGATCATCTTCAATCCCGTTAGTGTTTTTTGCTCAGGTACAAGAAAAGTCTACTATAGCTTGAATTTTGCTATAGGAAATAGCGTTCGAATGGTTGGGTTTTGTCGTATCGCTTCCCCTCTGCTACGATTGCCGCATCATTTACTGATGGGGATAGGGATATGAAAAAGGTGATTTTAGCGGCGTTAATTGGACTTTCAGGCGTGGCTCATGCCGAATGGAAGCACGAAGTTACTCAAGACAAAATGGGGAGAGGTAGCGATGAGATCGCTACCGTCGTAAGTAGCAATGCTTTATCTCTTCAGCCTCCTTATGAGGGAAAACAAAATGCAACGTTTTCATTGCGAAGTCTTAGAGGTGAAAATAATGAATTTGTTGTTGCAGTAGAAAAGGGACAAATAATTTGCGAACAAGATGGATGCGGATTATTAGTTAGAGTGGATGATGAAAAAGCATTTCGGCTTATTGGATCTCATCCTAAAGATGGAAGCTCAGATATGGTCGTTGGTTCAATTAATACAGAAGATTTAAGAAAAATAAAAAAGGCAAAATCAATTTTAATTGAATTGACTATTTACCAGAATGGCGAGCATGTACTTGAGTTTGATAGTAAAGATAATCCATTCGTCGGCAGGAAAACTTATCTTATCTCTGAGATTAGAGAGATGATTGATTCTGGAAAACCACCAAAGCGAACAAAAACATCAGAAGTTCCTATGGATATGCCTAAATTTGATATATGCAAAAAAGTAGCAAATAAAAGCTCTGAGGATGGGAAAATCACCGTCACAGAGGTGAACAAAAAGGATGAATTCACTACTGCTACGTATGGTGAAGATTCTGTTACGACGCTTGCGTGTAAGAGAGGTAGCAAAACGTCTATGCTTTCATTTTTTAGATATGATTAACTACCTACAAAGTATTTATAGGTCACATAAACCTCGCTCTGGCGGGGTTTTTTATTGCCCGGAGAAAAGTAAATGGCTGAGAGCGCTGGCGGAATTTATTACGACATTGAGATGGATGTACAAGGGCTTCTCGTTGCACAGCAGCGCGTTAATCAGCGCCTGGATATGATGGAGCGTGGTTTCGACGGCACTACACGCGCCGTGAACAACACTGAGCGTTCTATGTCCAGCCTGTCAGGCGTGGCTGTTGCTTTGGCTGCCGCTCTTTCTGTGAAGCAGGTTTCCGAATATGCAGATGCCTGGGCAACTGTAAATAACAAGCTGGCTAACTCACTGCGGCCTAACGAGCAACTTGCTGATGTAACAGAGCGCGTATTCAACATTACGCAGCAAACTCGCAGTAGTTTAGATGCAACGGCATCCCTCTACGCAAGACTAGAAAGGGCAACCAGGCAGTACGGGACCAGCGCAGATGATCTGGCGAAGTTAACCACAATCATAAACCAAGGGTTCGTTGTATCAGGTGCCACGGCGCAAGAGGCCGAGAACGCGATCATTCAGTTGTCGCAGGGCCTTGCTTCTGGAGCTTTACGCGGTGAGGAATTCAACTCTGTAAACGAACAGGGTAACCGTCTTATTGTCGCTCTTGCCGACTCCATGGGAGTTAGTATTGGCGAAATGCGGAACATGGCTGCGCAGGGCAAGTTAACAACCGACGTGGTTGTTAATGGGCTTCTATCCCAAGGATCAGTAATCGGGAAAGAGTTCGCCAATACTACGACGACGATAAGCCAGGCACTGCAGGTTGCTGGTAACAACGTAACTAAATTCTTTGGCGAAAACTCTACCGTAAAAACTGGTGCCGCTATTTTTAATGATGCAGTTGTGACTGCAAGTGAGAACATAGGCGTTCTGAGCGCTTCATTAACTGCTGCAGCGGCAATTATGGGAAGCCGCTATGTCGGCGCATTGACAATGTCTGCCGCCTCTCAGGTCCAGTCTGCCTTGGCGGCCCAGCGTCAGGCCACTGCCAATGCCCAGGCCGCTCAGTCTGCGCTAATTGCCGCCAATTCAGTGAAGAGAAAGGCGGTTGCAGACAAAGAGGCAGCTTTGTCTTCCCTCGCCTTAGCGCAGGCAGAATATAATGTGGCCAAGGGTAGCGCAGCTGAAATGCTTGCGCTGGATGCATTAGTTGCAGCCAAATCAAGAGCAAGTGCGGCATCATTGTCTTTGGCGCAGGCAGAAACTGCACAGGCCGCAGCATCTTCACGAGCAGCAGCTGCAGCAAGTGCTGCCTCGGTAGGTATAGGACTTGCTCGCGGTGCTCTTTCTTTGATCGGCGGCCCTGCTGGTGCGGCTATGTTGGCGGCATCTGCTATTTTCTACTTCTGGCAGAAGGCACAACAAGCCAGAGAAGAAGCAATCCGCTTTGCTGACAGTCTGGATAAAGTTAATGCCTCAATGAAGGCAATGAATAATACCCAGCTCAGGGGTACAATTGCCGATGCCAATAAGTCTATTCAGGCGCAAGAGGAAGATGTAAGGGATCTTGAAGATAGCATTAAGAAACTTAAAAGTGAGATTGATGACTACACCGCAAGAGGGAAGCAATTCGGAACAACAATAGAGCAAGGCAACGGATTACTAAAAATCGCATCAGATAAAACTGATGAGCTGAATCAAAAATCGCGTGATCTGGCGAACGCGCAGGATAAGTTAGCAAGAACTCAGGATACCGCAGCGGAAGCTAACAGGACCCTAACAAACAACATGCTCACCTCAATGGGGGTGCATGATGGGCTGATTCAAAAGGGTTGGTCACTTGAGCAGGCGCAGAGCGCGGTTGCGAAGGCTTTCGGCAACACTGCTGATGAAATAAACCGAGCAAACCAGGCTGGACAAAACTTCAACCCAAAAGCGCTGCAGGTTTCTCCTCCTACCGCTGATGGCGACAAAGTAATTCTTAACCTCGAAGAGCAGAACGAGTTACTGAAAATTCAGGATGAACGCCAAAGAGCAGTAACAAAAGCCAGGATGCAGGCGGCAAAGGTTACTGATAACCCAAATCAGATATCAAAAGCTGGCGATCTGGCGGGGGAAAACTTTGATCTGCAAAAATCTGAAGAGGCGCGCAAGGAGGCGCAAAGGAAGAGTGAGCAGCAGGATAAGCGTTCTGCCACCGCTGCAGAATCGGTAGCGCAGAAGCTCGATAAGCTACGAGCAGCACAGGATCTATCCACGGAGTCTGCCGAAAAGCGCCGCATCCAGGAAGCTGGCTTGCGTGCCGAGCAATCACTTGGAAGCGGAGCAACGCAGAAGCAACTGAATGAGGCAAGAGCGCTTGGTGAAGCAAATGAACGTGCCGCGCTATCCATTCAGAAGCGCAAAGAGGCTGAGCAGGGACAGAAGTACGCCAAGCAGGAGATAGCTTCCGCGCAAACTACTGTTGACCCTTCAACTGGACAGGCAGTTGATCCACTGGCACAGATTAATTTGCAGGAGCAACAAAAACTTGAGGCCCTAGCTAAGTACCAGGAAATTGATAAGCAAAACACCCAACTGTACGAGGACGCTAAAACTGCAATCATGCAGCAGGCCTCATACCAACGTCAGGCCATCCTTCTGCAGGAGCAACAGACCTATCAGCAGAATGTGAGTTCGCTTTTAGGAGAATCGTCGAATTTTGCTGGCTCCCTGGCGGATGCGATAGGTCAAGCAGCAGGGAAGTCGAGTGCGGCATATCAAGCGCTTTTCGCTATTAGTAAAGGGTTTGCGATTGCACAGGCGTCCTTGAATCTTCAGACCGCTATCAGTAATGCCATGGCTATCCCGTGGCCCGCCAATATTCCTGCTATAGCGCAAGCATTGTCTGCTGGCACGCAGATAGTTAGCGCCATAAGCGGAATAAACTATAGTGGCGGCCGTAAAAATGGTGGACCTGTATCTCCCGGTAATATTTATCCTGTCGGTGAAGACAACCTTCCGGAATTCGTGCAGACCAATAAGGGTCTTTTCATGATACCCGGTGATGATGGCCGGGTATTCAGCAATAAAGACGTTACTAGCGGATCACCCAGCATCAAGAAGGCCTCAACTGGCAGTGAATATGTATCAAGCTCGAAGGGCAGCGCATCGCAGAGTGACTCCGGTGGCGGCAAGCAGATTCAGGTTAATGTTCAGTTTTACGACCAAACCTCCGGCGGGCAGCATTCATTTGAGGCGCAGGCTATGCAGGAAGGTAATGTGGTGACGGTTGATGCGTTCTTAAACGATCTTGACCGTGGTGGACCGATGACATCTGGTATCAAAGACCGGTTCGGGCTTTCTGTAAAAGCCAACGGCGCATACTAAATCAACCCGCTTCGGCGGGTTCTTTAATGGGAGGGAATATGAAATTTTGTGAATTACCGGAGCGAGTACAGGTACAGGCAGCTGAAAGGCTTTCTGATGAACTACAGGGGATTGTGGCGTGGAAAGAAGAAGAGAGAACGGACAAAGCGAAGGCGATCGCCAAATCCGTTCGTGAAAGCTTTATTGCATTATGTGCCGATGATTAGCTCTTCTTCTCGTCGTCTTTGAAATGCTCGACAGCTTCATCATAGAACGACAACAGTCCTGAAATATTTGATGAATAAACCGGCACACGCTGGGCCCGTACAAGCTCAATTATCAGTGCATATGCAGCTTCTTCAGGGGAATCTTTTGGATTTACAAGACCAGACATAAAACCTCCTTTGTTGTAGTGATTTTATCAGCCTACCCTGGCTCATGGGTACTTTATATCCTGATATTCGAACAGTGCCGCAGCTGCGGCTTTTTTAACGCCCGGAGGACACGTGGCTACAGTTCAATACCCTCCGTTCCTGCCGCTTCCCCAGCGCGCCGATCAGAACATGACGCAGGATACAGCCTGGCAGACGACGCAGACGGCTGTCGGCCCTGCGATATTTACCCCGATCACAACCGACCTGAAAGCGACCTGGACACTGCAATGGATATTCACTCTCGCGCAGGCCGAGCGCTTTAAGTCATGGCTGCGCTCGCCGACCTATTGCGACCGCGGGCGCAACTGGTTCCAGATGCCAATCGACCTTGGGGATACACAAGGCGTACAGCAACAGACGCTTCACTTCGTCAGTATGCCGGTGCAGACCAGCAAAAACGGCAGCGTTGTAACCTGGACGGCGACGGTTATCAGCAACGGTATCGAGGATATGACCGAGGACTACGACAACTGGATTGTTGAGGCGCAGCCTGGTTATGGCTACTGGCTGGATTATCTGGTGACAGAAGTTATGCCGAGGGCCGACTGATGCCGACATTGAGAGAGTGGAAGGAGCGCCGGCCGGCGAGCGACATCAAACAGACGGTGGAGTTTTATCATCCTGCGTTTGGTTATTACCGGGTTGTGAACAACCTGTTCCGCCCTGCGACGTTTGGCGGAAACTCGTTCGAGCCTGCGCGGTTCAGCGTGACCGAGCCGGCGCAGGACGGAACGGCAGTTATATCAATGACAATAACGTTTGTCGCCGCGACGGAGCACGTCAGACAGACGCTTAAAAGCTGGCGTGGGGCTGCGCGCATGACGCCGATTCAGTGCCTTTACCAGCAGTGGAATGCGATCGGTGACGCATCATCGCTGAAAGACTGGACGCTTTACGTGAACGACATTTCAGCCGATGCCAGCAACGTCACCGTGACCGCCAGCAAGACGAATCCACTAACACTAGCCAACTCCATCATTTACACAACGAAAGACTATCCCGGGCTGATCACCGTATGACACAGAGTGAATTTATCGGGCTTGTTAACGGCAAGCCCTGGGCTAACCGCGCCTGCAGTTTTGAGCAGATGGACTGTTGGGGCCTGGTGGTTCTCTATTACCGGCATGTGCTGGGGCTGGAGCTGCACCACATCGCCGGCTACGAATCGGGCGAGGAGTTCATCACCTGCTACGAACATGAGCACGTCCACTGGCGGAGTGTGCCGGTGGCGATCACTGGATGCATCGCCGTTTTTTACCGTGGCGAAGTTCCGGCGCATGTCGGTGTGATGATCAGCCCGGTTAAGTGCCTGCATGCCCGCGGCGAATTCGGTTTCGTACGCTGCGACAGCCCGCTAGCGCTTCTTAAGGTTTACAGCAGCGTGGAGTACATGGTCCATGGTTCGATATGAGTTACAGAGGCTTCCTGGCGCGCCGCTGCAGCGGGGGAAGGTAGATTCTGGCACCACACTGATTAGCCTGCTGGATTCTCTACAGTTACACCGCGATCTGGTCGTTAAACTGAATGGCCGCGCGCTGCCGGACGACTACGATATCAGTCGGCCACTATGTACCGGTGACGTCGTGGCTGTGTTCGATCAGCCGGAGGGTGGGGTCGGAAAACTGGTAACGACGATATTACGTCCGGTCTCGAAAATCCTGTCCGGTGCGCTGAAGGTGTTCGGACTGTCAAACAAGCCGAGTGCCTCTGTATCGGTTGCGACGGGAGAATCGCCGAATAATGACTTAACTGGCCAGACGAACCGCGCGCGACTCTATAAGGGGCGTCCGAACATTTACGGCCAGTGCCGCGTATTTCCTGACCTGATTCAGGAGGCGCTTTTCGAGTTCGTCGACAATAACAAACAGCTTACGGAATGGTTCGAGGTCGGTTACGGCCGGTACACCATTTCCTCGATCCGCTACTCGGAATCGAACCTCGGCAGCCTGGCGGGCGCCAGTTCAGCGATTTATAACCCGGGTGACGTGATCGGCACGATTGAAGTCGGCTATCAGTTCGATGACGTCGATAACGAGACAGTCCCCGGCCTGAACGAAAGTCAGGACTTCCCGGCCCAGACAGCGACCACGACGGCGCCGACATCGGTGGCGATCGAAAGTAATCAGCTCAAGGCTGTTGTTCTGTCGAACGACGATAACTTTGCCTACTTTGCAGCACTGGCGGTGCCGCACCCGGTTACGTTCGTCATCAATGCCACATGGAACGACGGCGGCACAAGCGTTACTCGAAACATCACCGGCGCCGGGAATATCATCTCATCAGAGAGCTTCATCGGCGAAGACACGCTTTCGTACACGACGTTTTATATCGGCGAACTGTCGGGAGAAATTACGTCGCTGCCGGGTGACGCGGTTATCAACCCTACACTGTTCACGCTTAATGATCAGACTCCGCTTGTTATCGGACCATCTGTGTCGCCTATCGTCTCCACTCAGGTGTGGGTGCATGTGCTTGTTCAGCTCGGCGCGACCGCCGGCACAACGCAATACCGGATTAGCTTCTGGATGGTTGATGACGATAACAACCAGGTGCCTGGGACGTCAGAACAGTACGATTATTTCTTCGACAACGATTTTCAAGTCACCACACGTTACTTCCGCACGACGCATAAATTCACACCGGAGGCCGGGGCCGGGCGCTATGCGGTGACCATCGAGCGCCTGGACAACAGCAACGATGCGAACGTAGTGACGCTGATGGCGATCCACGCAGTGAATGTACGGGAAAACGTCGTTTATCCGGAAGACACGATCGCCCGTATCACGATTAAGGGGCCGAACGACAGCAACTCAAACCGCGAGCAGAAGTACAACATGCTGGCGCAGCGGCATACCATCAGCTACGACCGGGCGACCGGCGCGGTCGATTACATGCTGCGGCCGAGTCGTTCGTTTGCCGACGCTATCCTGCACGAGTGGGTTGTCGTGAGTAAGCAGGACGTAGCCAGTATTGACGTCGCGGCTTTGTATGCCATTGCTGATTCGCTTCCGGATACTCAGCTTGGGTATTTCGATTACACTTTTTCTGATGAGAAACAGCCGCTGGGTGAGCGCATAGCGACGATCGCTAATGTGGCCCGTGTAGACGGCAACAACATCGGAGATGTTCTGACGTTCTGGCGTGATGAGAAAGTGACAAATCCTGATGCTGTCTTCGCCCGCTCAAACATGTTCTGGGACGAGTACAAAGTCGCCTGGCAAATGTCTCTCCCCGGTGGTTATGACGGCGTGGCGCTGGACTACGTAGACCCGCTGACGAACAAAAAGGCGTACATATACCTGCAGATCGACAGCAGCGGTATCACTGAGGTTGAGGATGCCACGGTTAACGCGATGCAGATCAGCCTGGGCGGCTGCCGCAACTCCACTCAGGCTAATGACCGGGCGTGGCTAGAAGCGAGAAAGCTCCTTTACTCGCGCCTGACCATGACGGTGAAAGTGCTGGAAGAAACCCAGGTGGTGCGCGGTACGGTTGTTCAGTGTCCTGATATGTACGACAACTCACAGCAGACCGGCTATATCACCGGTCGTATTGGCGATGTGTTCTCGACGTCAGAGCGCATCGATTTTTCTCTCGGCGATATGTGGGTGGTTATGACTGACAGTCTGGGGAATTATCGCGGTCGCTGGAGGGCTTATCCGGTAAGCGGCAAAGCCAAGGCATTCCAGGCTGCAGCTGATACCTTCGATCTCAACATTTATGACCGCTCTACGGTACAAAACCCAAGCCGGTATTTCATCGCTACCGATTCAGAACTGAACTCCACGATCTGGCGCGTGGACAGTGCTAAACCCAACGGTGACGACACTCAAACCCTCTCACTCACTGAGTATTCAGACTCAATTTATCCGTAACACACAGCATTAACTACCAACTATCGCGCACAACACCAGATGAATTTCTGAGGTGTTCGCGCGTCTATATAGGGCAACATGCACATGGCAGAAGTTCCATTACCAACACCGACACAGGCTCCTGTTCCAAGTACTGACATTCGTAACGCTGTATTTGCAGGCGCAAAGATTGACGAAGAAGTAACCGGCTCTGGCGAATACTACACTGATCGCCTTGGTGTAAAGCATCTGACTAATACCGGTAGAAATAATCAATTCAATACAGCTCAGCAGGAAAGAGAAAGCCGATTCAATGCGTTTATCCAAAACTCGGGTTATGAAGTAATCGGTGATTACACTGCCGGTCCGTTGACGCTCACCGAGTATAACCAGATCATTCGTTATAACAACGAGTTGTATAAACTAACCGCAGCAACAGATATCCCGTTTACCACGACTGGTAATACTGACGAAACATGGATCAGTACTGACGCTGCGCATTTTGTATCTGTCGGTGATGCCGCTCTTCGTCAAGAATTGGGTTCAAGCGCGCCGGGGAATGGAGGGTCTATTATTGCTCTTGAGCAGGGCGGAACAGTCCAGGACGCAATATTCCATATTACTCCAGGCATGTTTGGCTACACTCCAGACTTCAATATTACATCTCAAACTGGCACAGATAATGGCCCAGCCTTGAGACAGGCGATTGCAAAAGCTATAGCTCTTGGATGCCAAATTGTTGAGATCCCCGCAGGCTTTGCATTGATTGATGTCTCATTGGAGGATGTTAATTTAGGTGGGCAAGGGTTTAAAGGATACCAGGGAGTTAAGCTCGTAGGGGCAGGACAAAGAAATACGAGGCTTTTCTTTCGCGGTCCTGCTGGGAGCGTTGGCATATCCAATATTGGTGGAAGTGGTTCAATATCTCAAAAATCACTACACGGTATAGGCCTATCTACAACCAATGATTCAGTAAGGAATATTAATCTGTACCTTCTGGATGGATGCTGCTTTTCCCACAACTCGGATTTATGGCTGCTTAATGGTGCAAGCGGCATTAAATATAGCAATAGTGGAACCTCGGGCAGCTTTACTGAGTTTAATACCTTTACAAATAGTAGGGTGCAAAACTGTGCCGATAATATTCTTTTTGAAGTCAACGGGGGCGATAATAGTTTCCATGGCAATTCATTTACCAATGTACAGAACCAAGTTTTAGCCGGGTCAACATTTGGGAATGGGGTCAGGGTTTATGGAATCACATCTCCAGCTTACCTTTATAACCAAACGTGGGACATGAAGTTTTTCGGTGGCACCAACTGCAGAGCGTACAAGCTAACTAATTGTAATACAGATAATCTTAGTGGAAACCTATCATTTGAAGGCAACTTAATTTGTGAAACGACCGACGCCTCTTTTTTTGAATTTAAAGGTAACTTTTCTGGAATAAGCACCCTTACATTTAATGTGGCAACCCCTACTACTGTAAGGGCTGCAAATTTCATATTTAACAATGTGCTAGATGATTTTAGTTCATTTAGTAATACAGCGCTGTCATCTTATAGCCCTAGACTGTTCAATCCGCAATTAGCAGACACGACTGATAATGGAGTCACCGCTTCTGTTTGGAGAGTGAGAAATGCAGTTGGCGATGGGTTGCTTTTTAATGTTTTCAACGGTAGTCCAGGTTGGTTTTTCTCGACAACTCAGGCCAATCAAAGAACCCAGGCTGCGACACCAAAATATTCATTAGGTCCTGATGGCAATAGCTTCACTGGTTATTCATCAACACTTTATCTTAACCCGATAAATTCGACATATGGATTGCAATTATCATCAGCTGATTCTCGATTTGCCCCCAGAACAGATAATACATTATCTTGTGGCGCAGGGGCGTTTAGGTGGACTCAGGTTTTTGCAGTTAATAGCACAATAGGAACGTCAGATAAAAGGAAAAAAACCAACCTTCGCCAGATTGATACTAAAGAAATTTCAGCGTTTTACGAAATTGGACAACTTGACTCGGTGTGGCAGTGGTTAGAAAAATATCAAACAGAGGGGGATGAAGCAAGGTTGCATTCTGGTCCGACAGTGCAAGATGCCATTGAAATCATGACGCGCTATGGTCTTGTATGGAGCGATTATTCCTGCTTTGTACATATAGAGCAAGACGCCAGTCCAGAAGAGGTAGAGACATGGGGCGATATCTATGAGATTATTCCTGATCAGTCAGCTATCTATGAGGATGATGGTGTCACGCTTCGTCAAGCAGAAGAAAAAGGCGGGCTAAAGCTAAAGACACCTGCAGGTAGTCGGGTCATCAAAGATGCACAGCCAGCTATGAGTGAATATGCATTTAGAAAAGAAGAGTTATTATTCTGGATTACAAGGGCGATTATTGCCAACCAAGATATATTATCAAAGAGACTTGATGCACTTGAGAAGATATCGCAATTGAATAAATAATGATATTCAATCAAAAATTATCAACACTTGCAACGCATTATGTATAATTGCTTTTCCATTGTAATTATTTGATACATAATCATTAGAGATGGATGCCCAAAGTGTTGTTCATCTCAAATAACGCATTTCTGCAAAATCAAAAATGCTTTGTAGCTTTATTTAAATGAAGGAAAATATCGATGATGGATTTAGGTGAAGTTGAATATGTCGTAGAAGATTCGATGTGGTTCATCAAATATAGGCATGTCATCACAGGAGGGCGCTATGATTCCCAAGAAACAGCGCAGTATGCCGCTGAGACGCTTACTGTTGATGATATGGATATTTTATGGATGGATAAGGTTATAAAAAACCCCAGCAAGAAAGGTGCTGAAGTCCTCATTTCCCGGCAAGATATAGATGAGTTTTTGTCAACCCGGCCCGTATATTCCAAAAGTGAATAAATGACAACTTGACGTGTTTAGCCCCTCAATAATACTGTATGTATAACCAGTATTATTGAGGGTATGGATCATGCTCAGACAATCAGACATCAACAACGCGTTTCGTGAATCGATTCTTCGGAATTCGAAGGGCTACCAGTACCTGCACACCAGGGATTTCGTATCTTCGCTGCAGCGGCGCGGCATCCACTTCTCAGAGCCCGAGGCAAATCGCTGGATAGAGCGCTATCAAAACTGCTTTGCTGACAAGACTCCGGACCATAGCGAGAACCGTTTGTGGATATTGAGAAACATGGGGAGGGTCATGTAATGGGCTTTCCATCTCCGGCCACAGATTATGTAGAAAGCACCCTGACAGTGAACTCTCTGTGCAATATCGGAGCAAACTCTCAAGTTATCAGCACAGATAGTGGCTTTGCTGTTCTTGATTTGTCTCTGAAAGCTAAGCAGGGGAGCACTGTCCTGATAAGGCACGCTGGGTTTATGGAGTTTGCAAAAATCTTAGGCAGGGCATTTATCACGATGGAGGGAGAAGCTATCGAAGGGGAAGCGCTGGATGAAGTGGGGGTGATCGGAGTTGTCACGTATACGATTCACGACGTGATGCAGGATAGCAGTCCTGTGTGATGTGTCGTAAATGTGGCGTAACTGAATGGTGCAATAAGGACAAGGACGCCTTACAACGACACGTAAAGACACAAAACCGGATGCGAACGCGGAAAACATATGTGTTTACAGTGTGTTATTTAACGCTCTACTTTCTTCTAAGCCGTAGGTCACAGGTTCGAACCCTGTAGGGCGTACCATTTTTTTCGTTAAGCATCCTCTGCCCAATCCTCTTCCCTTACCTTTTTACTCCCTGGAATGAGTCCTTTTCTATCACTGGCTTTATCGAAACCGACGCAGGTGTAAACGAATCAGGGCGGTGCAGAGGACTTTTACAGGCTTATTTCATGCAGGCGAATAGGGGCTCATAGCCCTCAATCCACCAAAGAAAGGATCGGCAGAGCCAAATGAGAGATAATACCAACTCATTAATGGTGGCGAATTGCATCGATTGGCTACAGCAGTAGGTCTTTCGTTGATTGAGGGATGCGCAGTAATATAAGCAGGTACAGTCTAAAATATTTGAGTTAGTATATTCGCCATTGAATCACATAACATGCCGGGTCGGATGAAATATATGAAACTATGAGGATGCTATAGCATTCAATCATGGAACATGCCGCTAAGGACAGAATATGAAGATAACTGAAGATAATCTCAATGAAATAATTGATTTGCTGAATGATTTAATTTGCGATGAAAATTTGTTAACACGCACGGAACGCCTTGATTTGGTCCGGGCTGTTGCCGCCATCGGGGCGATGAAAGCACGTGTTGCTATAGTGTCTTCACAAAAATCTTCGTCGATAAAAAAGAGTGGAGAAAAGAAAGAAAAGGTTATTGATCCACGGTTTCCAAACGCTGGCATACCCTGGAATGACAATGATGAGTCCATGCTACGGGAAGTATTAGAGCCTATTCCGGAGGAGGAGATAGGAGAGCATCTCTTCTGGCTGGCTGAAAAGCTTGGGCGCACTCCTTATAGTGTAGCTTGTAAGATAGCTCAGATAAAAAAATTACCTGCAGAATGGAAAGATAGCTTCCGTAAAATTTCCGATCGGATTCGCGATTCGAAAATGACGATTGGCGAATATATTCAAGCTAAAGGCCATGAATAGGCGCGGAATAAGATTCGAGCTGAGGCACTTTTTAGTACAGGATCTGCGTGCAAGCTGCAGGCAGATCGACTGCATAACGATTTCTTGTGACGTTACCAAAAATACTTTCAGAGATATTCGGCACTATTGAGAAAGATCAATATGCTGTTTCTTGCTGCCGCGTAATTTGAGATGTCCTCTCTCACAAGAGCAATCATTATGGCCGTTAAACGACCCGTTACCGCCGTGTTAGCGTTGCTGTGCACTTTTATCGTCGGCGCTGCTGCTGCTAAAACACCGCAATTAACTGATGATCAAGTTAAGCAGCAAATTATTGAGGCTTCTATCGCTTCTTACCCCGGTGTTTGCGCTTGTCCGTTTAATCGGGCGAGAAACGGCAGCGCCTGCGGCAGGCGCAGTGCCTGGAGTAAAGCAGGAGGCTATGCGCCAGTATGTTATAAGAAAGAAGTCACTCAAGAGATGATTAAACGCTGGCGTCAATCTCAACAAATATAGAGATTTATCTCCGCTGGAAACGCAACGGTAGTTTGCGCTGGAATCTGGTTTCAGAGAGTCCAGCAACACGCAGACTCTCTGGAAAAAGGGCAGAGGCACGCTCGCTTTCCTGGCCTCAGGCGCCGGTTTCATTTTTTATTCGCCTGTTAATGTATTCCACGGCCTGAGAGACATCCATAATCCCATTTATCGCGTTCGTCACGCCCTGGCCGATAATAATTTCTGCCTGGCGCAGGTTGAAAGGCTTACCCTGCGTACCCTGCGACTCTCTTATCCCGACCACGCCCTTTTCATTCAATAAATTAAACCATGGATAGAGGTTAAGGACGTTCTGATCGTGACAAACCCCTGACCAGGCGCAGTTTCCTCCGAGCAGAACCAGATGACGCGCAATTTCATCGGAATAAAGCCAGTTGAAGAACTGCTCAACCTGCTTTTTCTTTTTGCTGTAGCGGGACATCCCAATGGATCCCCCTCCCAACTGTGGAAGCTGTCCCGGGACTGAAGCATAGCCAATAGTGGGGGCGATAGGGCTATGCGCGACGTCATTGAACAAATTGAGATACATGATCAACATGGCGAGGTTGCCGCGCTCAAACTGCTTAACGGCGTCACTCCACCATTCTCCTGAGAGATTCACGGCGACGGAAAGCTGTTGCAGGTACTGTTCAAGCGCCGTAGCGGCAAGTGAAGTCTCCAGTTGAACCGGTTCGCCTTCGCGAACCAGACGTCCGCCGAGCGCGTAGTAACGCAGCAGATATTCCGTGGCGATAAGCCCTGAGCTGCCTAAGGTCACCGCCGTGCCCATCGGGCGCAGTCTGTTATCCGGCTGATGCTGGCGGCTGAAGAAAGCCGCTAACTCATCAAATTGCGCAAAGTTTTCGGGTAGCGTTAACTCTTTGCCCGTCGTTTCGTAGAACATCCGTTTTATCGTCGCATCTTCAAAGAGATCGCGTCGGTAAAACAGGAGCTGCATACTGGCATCAAAGGGGATGGCCCACGCGGTGCCATTCACCATGCTGAAGTGCTGTCGAATCTGGTCAGAAAAATGAGTCAGCAGCTGCGGCAGCGCAGGGGAAATCGACTCCAGCGGCAATAACGCTTTTTCTGCAAACCAGGGAAAACAGGCCATATCGATGCGCAGGAGATCGTAATAGGGATGCAGATGAAGATGGGAAAGAATTTCAAACACTTCATCATAAGGATAAACCGCAAGATTTACCTTGATACCGGTCTGACGATAAAAGTGAGGTAACAGCTTTTTCAGCGCATCGGTTGAGGGGCTGGGCAAAATTAACATATTCAGCGTCGCCTCGGTCTCAGGCGGCTGGACGGATTGGCCATCTAATGAAAATCCGCTATTTGTCAGAATTCGATGCGTTACCTGTTTTTTAGGCTGGCGAATATGGGAAGCGATGGCGGTACCCAGGCGACCATAGTCCATCTGGTAGTTTGTGACGCCGTCGAAGGCTGCCGGAAGATTATCACTCAACTGCAGTATTGGCGGACAGGACTGCGCGCTACCAAACCAGGCTGCCTGCGTCACGGCTCGCGTTTTATCACTATCCTGAGTGATGAGAATATCGGGGGGAACGCCGCGGAAAAAATCAAACGCTACGGTGTTAGACTCGCCCGCCTGCGAGGATAAAACGGTGAGCTTAGTCTGCGGACTGACTGTCCGGCAGGTCTCCTGTATCGCCTGAATAAAACATGCGCTATGAGCATATTCAAGGGGTTCGCAGAAGATACCGATATGGCCCGGCCGCTGCGCGAGCGCTCTTCTCGCAAGGTGTTCACCCGCAGTGACGTAATCGAGGCTGAAATAGTTGTCAGCTCCGGCAGGTTGCCGGTAGGCAAAAAGGATCTGTTCCGCGGGCAGCTTGAGCATTTCATAATAAGGTTGGCTATTGCTCAGGCAGCTGACGGTAACAATGGTCTGGTAAGATTTTGCCGCCAGCGTTTGCAGAATCTCCAGTTCCAGGTTGGGCAGATCGTTGGTCAGGTAAAGATCCAGCGGTTCGCTTAATGATGGCTGACAGACCTGATGTAAGCCCCGGTAAAGCTGGTAATACTGCTCCGCATTAATGTCTGGCAGCAGCAGCGCCACCCCCTGGCTTTTACTGGCTCTTAACGATTGCGCCTGCGCATTTAACTGATAGCCCACTTCCTTAGCCGCTCGTTGAACCGCTTCAATCTTCTCAACGCTGACATTTCCTCTGCCATTAAGTACGTTCGAGACAGTGCCGTGTGACACACCGGCTAGCTTTGCTATGTCTTTGATTGTTGGCATATTTTAATCCTTACCCTCATGCGTTGATGCTAGCACGGCATACCGCTGAAAACTATCGTTGCCGGTGGTATTTGAACGTTACAAAATTATTTTGTGTGATTTATAGACATTAAAAATATTAATCTTTTCCGGCTTGAGACGAGTAACGATGTAGTAAAAATGACAATTTGTTGAAATTTAAGATAAATACAATAAGTTTTTGAAGGGGATCACTTCTGGGAAAAAAGATCGTTGTTCCTGTTAAATGGCAGAATCATAATTGACACGTTCCAATTACGTTTGATTACATATCTGATGATAAAAACAGCAACCTGTTAGTGATAAGAGGAAATCATGAAGATCCATTTTCTGGGAACGGCAGCGTCTGAAGGGATACCTAACCCGTTTTGCCGCTGCGAGCACTGTCAGCAAGCCCGTATACGTAAGGGAAAAGACATTCGTACACACTCTTCCGCGATTATTGATGATCAACTGTTGATTGACGTCGCGCCGGAATTTAGCCAGCAGCTGCTGCGCGACGGCATGGACGCAACTGAAATCAGGTCGCTTCTGTTTACCCATACTCATCCCGATCATTTCAACGTCGGCGATCTTTTCAGCCGAATGGAGGGTTACGGATTTGAGATTACCCATCCGCTGAATATCTTTGGTAACGATCGTGCGATTAACGGTGCGGCAGAGGTTTTGCCGGGCTATAGCGCAGAGCGCTTTGCCTTTCATTGCCTGGTGCCCTTCGTCACCGTAGAAACCCGTGGTTATCGGATAACCCCGCTGCTGGCCAACCATGCTAAATGGGAGCTTTGCTATACCTGGTTTATCGAAAAAGAGGGCCAGTCAATATTTTACGGTCATGACTCTGGCTGGTTTCCTGAGCTCACCTGGCAGTGGCTGGAAGGCAAAAAAATCGATCTGGCCGTTCTGGAGTGTACTTACGGCTTTAATGGAGAAAATCGTACCAATAACCATATGAGTCTGGAAACGGTGTTCGCTGCCAGAGACAGACTGGCGGAACTGGGCTGCCTGAAGAAAACAAGTCAACTTATCGTCTCGCATATTTCACACAGCGGCGGTCTCCTGCACGATGAGCTAGTAGCAGCATGCGATAAAGAGAACATTCTTGTCGCCTGGGATGGGCTTAACCTGAGCATTAACCAATAAAGGATATGCAATATGGACCTTAATAAAACACCACGCCTGTTAATTATGATGTTCATACAGTACTTTATGCAGGGCGCCTGGAATATGACCATGGGGCTGGTATTAAGTACCTATGGAATGGCGACCATAATCGGCTCATCCTATGCCTTGCTCGGATTAGCGACAATTATTTCACCGTTATTTATTGGTATGGTGGCCGATCGCTTCTTTGCGTCACAAAAGGTCATGGCGATCCTGCACTTAGTCAATGCTGGCGTTCTGCTGTTTGTTCCGCAATTTATTGAAGCGCAAAATACCGGCATGACGCTGACCATGATTTTCCTGGTCGGTCTGCTGTTTTATCCGACAACGGCGCTGGCTAACAGTATCAGTTTCAGCCATATCAATGGGGTTAAATATTTCCCATTCATCCGCGTTTTTGGCACCTTCGGCTTTATGGCAATCGGCTTTATCATTGGTGAAATGGGCTATTCCGGCAACACCGTTACCTGGTATATTGCGGCAGCTTCCGGCGTCGTCCTGGGCTTATATTGCTTCACATTGCCGAATACGCCGCCAAAAGCAAAAGGAAACGCTTTTGCGCTGCGCGATCTGTTATGTCTCGATGCTCTGGCACTCTTCAAAGATCGTAGCTTCAGCGTGCTGATGCTGAGTATCTTTGTCTTAATGATCCCCAAAACCGCATATTCCGCCTATATTCCGGTCTTTTTGAAAGCGCTGGGGTTCGATAATGCCGCATCAATGATGCAGATCGGGATTGCCTGCGAAGTGATTTTCATGTTCCTGCTGTCGTTCTTCTTACTAAAAGCCGGCTTTAAAATCACGTTGATGCTGGGGGCCGTTTGCTGGATCATCCGCACGCTGTTGTTTGCTCATGCCTCGCTGGATGCCAACATGATGTTTGTGCTGATTGGCCTGATGTTACAGGGATTCTGCTGGGACTTTTTCTTTACCGTCGGCGATATTTATGTTGACCGCAAAGCCGCGCCAGAGATCAAAGCGCAGGCGCAAAGCTTGAGGTTTATCGTCTCCAACGGCGTCGGGCTGCTGTTTGCTTCTACCGTTTGCGGGCAGATTTTTAACAGTACCGTGACAGAGCAAGGGCCGGAAGCGTTACCGCAATGGGAAACATTCTGGTTAGTTTCAGCCGGTGTCGCCGCGGTAGTGAGCGTCTTCTTCCTGATTTTCTTCCGCGACGATTTGTCAAAACGCAAAACGGATCTCGCATTGAAGAAAGCGAACTCCTGATTGATAACGGATCTTTCATTAAGGTAATGATATGAATAATCTGGCCGCCACGATCGTCGATCACGGATGGTTTCCGTTATTGACCATCGTCAAAATCAGCATTGCGTTTATTCTGGGAGGCATCATTGGCCTGGAAAGAGAATCGAAAGGGAAACCTGTCGGATTCAAAACCTGCGTCATTTTGTCTGTCGCCAGCTGTGTGTTAACCATCGTTTCAATACAGTCGGCGGAATACTATGCTGAAATTTCGACGAACATTCGTAGCGATCCGATGCGCCTGGCGGCCCAGATTATCAGCGGCGTCGGTTTTCTTGGGGCGGGAGTGATTCTGCATCGACACGACGATGCTATTTCAGGCCTGACGACGGCGGCCATTGTCTGGGCATCAGCCGGGGTTGGAATTACCTGCGGCGCCGGTTTTTATTTTCATGCTTTTTTCGCCACGGGTTTGTTCTTATTGGCGATAAAATTAAGCCCGTTCATTATATTCCTGCAAACTAAAAATCAGTTCCCCGGAAAAGTGAAAGTACGGGTGGTTCTTGATGAACGAGGGGCCCTTGAAAAGCTGATAAGCCGTATCCATCAGCAAAAAAATATTATCGAAAATATTACGATTAGAGACCTTAAAAAGGGAAAGATTGAGGTTAATTTGAAAATGGTTATTCGCCAGAAAATGACCTTACCTGACTTATACCACGATCTGTCTCATGTTGATCATGTCTGCGCGCTTGCCCTTGAACATTGATTAGTATAAAAATGTAAATTATGTGGCCGCTGGTTCTCTTTCACGTTGGCGGTACCAATACACCCGATATCGGGTGTATTGGTAAGCGTAATGATAGTGAAAATGAGGAATTAAAATGATTAATGCGCTAATTTAGCGTCAGCCCAGTACGTTACAATTCTCTGATGATGATCTCCTCAAGTTGTTCGATGCTTATCTTCCTGATTTGCTCACATGAGAGAGAGGGTCTGATAAGTCGGAGATGCATACTGTCGTTAACAATTATTATCAATGGTTTCTCATTGCTACTGCGAATAATATCCAGAATCGAACATATTTTCCACATTGTCATTATACCTGTAGTTGATAAAACAAGTTTTTCATTTATATCATACAGCCTTGAGTAAAATGATAGCCTATATCATCGCCGGGATGAGGAGAGGGATTCGTCCTAATATAATATCTACCAGCAACTTGGTTGAGAATTATTCTATCCTTCTTTTCCCATTTATTATTGTTTTGATTTAAAGTAAATAAAGTAGAACCATTAACTAATTGGCTTAATACCCATTGTCTGTTTCTGCAAATGCCTGGTTTAATGACGCCATCGAGTTCGTGATGAATATAAAACTCTACCAGCAGGAAATGACTGTCATTATATTTTGCGCCAGCAACCAGGAATTTGGCCCAACGATAGCTGTACATGATATGCCTCTTATTACTTATTGTTTAATCATTAAATTAAAATCTACATATTATTCGCTTTGAGTGCCGGGAAACTTCTTTTTAAAATATATAAGGAGGCAAGGATTACTGCAATGGAAGATTTACTAATCAATAATTATAAACATATCAGGCGTAAGAAATTAATTATCATTTTCTTATAACCATTGTTTTAACTTTAAAAGCGATTTTTGTGCGAGATTTAAAGTTTTTTTAAATAAATTTAATAGGTATCGGGCATGGTTAATTAATGCATGATGTAATTTTTTGTTATAGATTATTTCTAGTTCATTCAAAAGTATTGGTTGTTGTTTCATTTGGCGCAAAGAATTTGAAACGGCACACAGAATCCAATTAAATAAAAAATGGTGATAACATTTATCATGTTTTTGTTGTTACTATTGGTTTACTGCTAAAGAGTAGTTTTGTGATGTATGCGCCGTTAGCAGGGATGAGCGGGTGTCGAAGAGCGAACATCAGGGCTCCACTGATGAGCTATAAGCCTCTAAAAAGCTGGCACAACGTGTTGACAATACTTCACTTTCTCCGGGATGCTGTAGGGCCCAATAGCTCCTTGCCTTTTATCAGCATACCCTGCTATTCACAGGATGCAGATAACATATGAAGTACTTAATTGAAAGCAAATTGTTTTATAACGCTGAGTCTGGTGAGCTTATTTATATTGATATCGGTGTAACGGAGAAACACCAGTTAACCAAAACGGCTAACCATATTCTGGCTATACTGATGGCGTCACATGGGAAGGTCGTTTCTCGACAAAGTTTCTTAGAGCAAGTCTGGGAATCCCGTGGACACGAGGCATCAAATTCATCTTTAAACCAATATATTAGTATCCTCAGAAAGAAATTATCACTCCTGATAAGAAAAGATAATATTATATTGACAAGCCCCGGCGTTGGTTTTTATCTCTCGAAAGACATCAAGGTCAAACGGTATGATGACGCAAGCCAGGAAGGACTACCTTCAGAAAAATTACGTCAGCAACGATTTCGTTACCTAAAACACGGAGGCGTGGTAGCTTTGATAGCCAGTTTGATTATTGTTTTTTTTGCCAGGTATGAAGTGGCCGCAACATCGATTCTGGCTAAGAGTTCAAATAACCTGGAAGAAATCGGTAAGTGTCAAATAAGATCTTATGTTCAGATCCCTGAAAGTATGCAGGAAAAATTACTTAATATTTTGGTTAGGCACCATCCTGGGTTACTTGAACATTGCCAAAGCAGTCCAGCCAGGTTGATAATATATGCACAAAGAAACGTTTTGCAGGGTAAGTCTGGGGGGATATTTTCATCTTTTTGCCCTATGGATAGTGTAAATAAGAAAATAATTTATTGTAATAACGTTTATGTAAGTCAATGGAGGCAGCATGACTAACAACGTGCTCTACCGTTCCTGCGGTTTATTAGGCTGCGCTATCATTGTTCTGATTATTTATGTGTTGTGCTTATTCAGTAAGAAAAGCAAAATGAAAACATGTGAGGCCAATGTATACTATAATATATCATCCTTAAATGATTCATATACATTTGATGGTCATGTTTTATTTGATATGAATAATAACACTGGTTATGTTTCCTTGTCCGGAAAAATAGTCGATGGCGATGAGACTTACTATCTGTCACAGGACATCAACTTTGACTACATGGCGGTGGGTGAGGGCCGGTATAAATTATTGCCAGGTAAACAAGATACTAATAAATATGGAGATGTTCCTGATGATCTTGTAATGCCACTTTATGATATCATGGGCTTATCCGGGAAATCACCCATTTTTATCTTTGCTAAAAATCGGGATTATATAGTCTGGGGAACGCTGAATACGCCGGTTATGACCTGCGTCTTTACTTTGGATCACTGAGCGACAGATCTCTGTCGAGGCAGAAGCGCTGATAAAACCCGGCGACTGACGCCGCCGGCAACGCCATTACTTTATTGCCCCCTCAAGGATAAGTTTGTCCTTTTCTCCCCGGGTGATGCTCTGCTGATGCAGGCTGTCAGCGAGCGTCACGTCATTGACGGCGAAAAACGCCCAGGCCTGCGGTGTATTAGCGAACGTTACCTCATCAAACTGGCTGTCGCGCAGGAAGGAGATACTGGTCGCTTTGGTGTTACGGAAACTGACGTTGGAAAAACGCAGATTCTGGTGGTAGGCATCGCGAGAATAGGTCAGTCCAAATGATTCTGCCATTTCGGCTACCGTCATGCCGTCAATCAGGATGCTGTGCTTAGCCGAAGTACCATCGACGGTGACGTCCTGCACCTGAACGTCGCGGAACTGAGCGGGCTCGTCGGCAGGGGTCGTATCATTCACGTCGGCGCTGTATTTGATAGTAAAAACGAACGGCTCTTTGGCGATATCTTTCATCGCATTATGGCGGAACAGCACATCCCTTACGCCACCGCCGTAGTAAGGGCGGCTTTTCATGCGCAGGCCGACATCGGTCATATACATGACGTTATCCTCGGCGCGAACTTTTTCGATCCATGCTCCGGTATGGCTACCGGTCACCACGGCGCCGTGGCCTTTACGGAAATAGTTATTAAAGATCCACGCCCCGCTTTGCGGCTGTTGATGAAAAGTTTCCGCGCCTTTACCAAACCCGGCGGCGAAATTGACGCAATCATCCCCGGTATCAAAGAAGTTGTTGAAAACCAGCGCATTCTGGCTATTGCCGAACTCCACGCCGTCGGCGTTATTGCCGTCAAAGGTCTGGTGAACCAGGCCATTGAGCGTGATATTTTTTGACTCCAGCGCCATTACCCCGTGGAACGCGGGGTTGCGGATTGTCAGCCCGGCAAGATAGAGGTTCTGCACGCCGCGCAGAGTCATCAGGCTGGAGCGGCGATTTTTATAGGCGCTATTGCTTTCGATGCCTTCCGCAATAGCCGTTTCGGTCTGATGCTTTGCCAGAATACCGTCTGCGCCAACTTTATTGGCATTACTGGCCCGGTACTGCGGCAGTTCATTGCCCATTTCATCGATAATTGTGGCCTCGCCGCCGCTTTTGACGCCCCGGGTCCAGCCGTTGCCGTCAATCGTACCTTGACCGACGATGCGAATATTGCGAAACGTCCCGGCCGGAGACTCGCCCTTATCGTCCGCTTCCAGCACGTTAATTAATGATGGCGGGCGACGGGGCTGCGGATGATCGCTGTAGGGATAGAGGTAATAGCCTTTTTCCAGCGGATACTGGGCCGGATCGTCTGAACCCAGCAGGGTGGCGTCAGCCGCAATCTCCAGGGTCATATCGCTGTGCAGGAACAGCGCGCCGCTCTTGAATATGCCGCCGGAAATCAGCACCTTGCAGCCCTGAGGATAGTGCGAGACCGTACAGTTATCGATCGCCTGCTGCAGCGCCTGGGTATTCAGCGTAGTGCCATCACCCTTTGCACCAAAGGTTCTGGCTTCGATGACGTGCGGCGTTTTGCGGGTTTGCGCTTTAACCACCGCGCTGTCCGGAGATTCCTGACCATCGGCGTAGACCGCGCGCACCGTAAAGGCATATTCCGTATCCGGCTGCAGGTGAGTGACCGTAAAGGTACGCAAATCGATTGGCTGCTGCCAGCCATCGCTGGCAATCCGCTGATAGAAGTTATCAATATAGGGTTTGGCCGGTGAAAAATGGTTTTGATTTTCGCGCGCCAGACCCAGCCGCTCGCCCTGGCGGTAAATCGCGTAGTCCACCACCTGCTGCGTCTCTGATTCCGGCTTTTCCCAAACCAGCACCAGGCTATTTTCATCAGCAGACAGGACGGGAACCATGACGTTCTGCGGCGCGGAGGCGGGCGCTTCCGCCGGGTTATCGCGGTTTACGCCGCTGTCATTACAGCCGCCTGCGAGTCCGGCCAGGGCGATAGTCAGCGCCAGCATAGGGCGTGAAGGTCGGAAGGTATTGCGCATATATTTTCCTTAATGTCATATCTCATGGGAAAACAAAACAATAATTCATTTATAGTGAAATTCTATTTTATATTTGCTTTGGAAAATAAACGCGAGTCAGCTCAATCTTTCAGCAGATGCTAAATAAATGTGGGTTGGATAAGAGAAACGCGGCCAGAAGTAAACCTCGCTGGCCAGATTTCCTGTTACTGCGCGGCATAATCGAGACGATAGCCGCAGGAGGTCGGTAGCACATGTGCAAATCCCGAGCCGCCAAGATGCATACCGGCGACGAGCAGGTTTTCGCTTGCGGCTCGGGCGAGGAGCGATTCCCGCGTCGCTCTGGCCTGCGCGGGGTCGCTATCAAAAGCGATGGCAGCGGCGGGCCGGGCGGTCTGAACATGCGGAAAATGGACAATATCCCCCCAAATCAGCAGGCTTTGCGGAGCGGAGTCGATGCGAAACCCGCAATGGCCCGGCGTGTGTCCGGGTAGCCAAAGCGGGCGGATACCCGGGACGACCTCTCTCTCATCGAGAAAGCTAAGGCGGCGGGCCCACGCGCCCAGGGTTCGGCGGGCGAGGGCGAAGTTGCGCTGTCCCCGCTCATTTGCCCGATTCAACATACCGTCATCCTGCCAGTACTCCGCTTCCAGAGGATGCAGATGAAGACGGGCGTTGGGAAAGCATGGCGCGCCGTGAGCATCCAACAGGCCGCCAATGTGATCCGGGTGGCCGTGGGTCAGTAGTACGGTATCGATCTCTTCTGCTCCAACCCCCGCCGCTTGCAAACTCGCGGCAAGCGTGCCGCCTCCTGTACCTGCATCGACCAGAATCGTCCTTCCCTGGCCGCGAATAAGATAGGCATTAATGTCGATATCATCCGGCGCAATGATGCCGGCATGGCGCTGGATTTCCAGAGCATCATCGCTATTGATACCGGACAGCAGCGTCAGGCTGGCGGCCATACTGCCGTCGCTAAGGGCCATCACCTGAAAGTCGCCAATCTGGCGGGAGATAAAAGCGGGATTGCGCATTATGGCCTCTTAGCGTGCATCAGGTTGAATATCAAGAGAGCTGAGCAGCTGAGCGCCCATGGTCTCGTAGAGGCGGTATTTTTCCTGTCCCGCAAGCAGCCTGGCCTCCCGGCGCGGCAGAATGTAGGCCACGCGCTGCGGCGGATTGTTATCCAGCCCGGCAGCGTGCAGTATGGTCGGCGGATACCCCAGTTCTGCGTCAATGAAGTCCAGCGGCGCCGGGGTGAGTAACAGAACCTCATCCTGTGAGACCTGCGGAAATACATCGTCGTACCGATACAGGTTGCGGCGCCAGTCGCAAATATGCGCCTGCCAACGCGAAAAGTTGCCGCCGCCTTTAAGCCGATACTCTTCGCTGGCGATAACGGCTGCATCGGTAATGGTATGAATCGCCAGATAGAGCGGGCTGCGGGAGGAAAGGGCGCGAAAGCGCTGCGAGGCGCGGAAACCGCCGACGGAAACCAGCGCCGGCAGCTTGTGCTGGCTGTAAAACGTATTCCAGCTGGCTTCGCTTTCCGGATCGGCGTAACTGCACTCAACGATATATAGCATGGGCAAGCCTCTGCATGATTGAAGGGTGATATTGACGTTTAATCATCCTACGTGCTGCACTGAGCCGCCTGAAACGATATTATTTCATCCTTCAATGATCTTTTGTCATCAATTCACCGCGTAAACCGGATACCCGTATGCGAAAAAAACTCCCCAGCAGCGCCTCTCTGCAGGCCTTTGAGGCTGCCGCCAGGCACGGTAATTTTGCCCGCGCGGCGGAAGAACTGTCGCTTACCGAAGGGGCGATAAGTCGGCAAATCGCCCGCCTGGAATCGCTGTTAAACTGCAAGCTGTTTGAGCGGACGGGAAGCCGGGTGCGGCTGAACCCCAACGGCGCGCGCTATGCGCACCATGTGCGCGAGACGCTGGAGCGTCTTGAGCGAGATACGCAGTATCTGATGGGGGCTGCGGACGGCAGCCGAAGCCTGGAAATCGCCGCGCCGCCGACCTTTGCCAGCCGCTGGCTCATTCCCCGACTGGGGGATTTTCAGCGCCGGAATCCGGATATCACCCTGAATATCGCGGTCAGAACCGACCCGTTTATCCTCACCGGCAGCGGTTTTGACGCGGCGGTTCATTTCGAGCATCCCGCATGGGCAGGAATGCGCTTGCGGTTTCTGTTTGAAGAGAGACTGGTGCCGGTATGCCACGCCGGGCTACTTACGGGCGAAGATCTCGCCAGCCAGCTGAACGCGCTGCCGCGTATTCATCGACGGCAAAACCCCGACGCCTGGCCGCGCTATGCTGAAGAGTGTGGGATCGCGCTGGATCATCCGGCGCGGGGCGTGCGCTACGATCTGCATGAGATGGCAATAGCCGCCGCGCTGGCCGGGCAGGGCGTTGCGCTGGTACCGCACGTGTACGTTGAAAAAGAGCTTGAAAACGGGTTGCTGGTTGCGCCCTGGCCTTTGGCTCGCAGCCTGAGCAAGCGCTTTTGTCTGGTTAAACCGCTGGAGCCCGGGATCAATGAATCGGCGCTACAGGCGTTTGAACAGTGGCTACTGGCGCAATAAGGCCCGAACGCGGGCCCTGGTCTCGGTCAGGCGTGGGATAAAAGCGGGAACATCAGCTTATGCGCTTTGAAGATATTTTCTTTTTGTCCGTAGATAAACAGAAGATCTTCGCCTTCAATTTTTTCATACTCACCAACCCGGTTCTCTTTGGGAGTAAAGCCCAGCACGGCCTGATAGGTATTTTCATCGGCGAGCTCATTAATAATGGCCGACAAAGAACGGTCGCTGTCGCAAAAAATATCAAAACAGATCAGCGCCGGTCCGTTTTGCATCGCGATGGCGATAGCCTGATTTTTCTCGGAATAAAAGACGAAGTGCTTCATAAACGCGGAACAGTAAAACATCAATAAACCGAAGTTATTCTGTACGCGCAGCTGCGAAAAGGGATTCGATTTTTCATAATACCGCTGTAATAGCGCGACATCCTCCGGCCGATCCATATCGAGCTTGCGGAAGTCGCCCGCCGCCGGCATTACCGGCAGGATAGCCTGATGCTCCTCGGTGCGCTCGAAGCCGAATTTTGGATAAAAATCAACGGTGTTTGGGTTAGCGAACAGAAAGAAAGCATCGGCTTTATCCTGCCAGTCCGCCAGAATGGCATTCACGAGCTGACCGGCGAGGCCCTTATTACGATGATCGACATCGGTCATCACGGTACCGATTTGAATATAGCGGCGGGGTTCATCCTGCCAGACCAGATCGATAATATTGGCGGAGGCGTTAGCAATCACTTTATTGTTGCTGACGAGGGCGTAGGGAATATAGGCGTCGGTCCAGTATCCTTTGCGGTACCACTCTTTAAAGGAGAGATCGAAGGTTTTAATCGCAAGATCAATGAAGCTATTTCTTAAAACGTCATTGTGCACAATTTGCTTATCTAATTTGTAGTTCATCGTCGACATTCCTTTACGCTGCGGGTGAGGCGCTGTTTTTCGGCCATCTGTTCGGCGGTCCGATCTGTGCCGGGCGACCTAAAAATAGCATATCCCCACGGTTGGGCGACGATTGCCGTGCCTAAGCTTTGCTCAGGTCACACATTCGGCGAAAATAAGGTCAAAAAGGGCAGACTTTCGTATCCCCAGGGAACATCGCGGTGAATCAAAGAAAAGTCTTTAGCAAATGAAAGTTTGTCACGCTTCGAAAACGGAGAAGAATATATTGCGTTCATGGTCATGACCCCTATCATTAATAGGTAGGGGAAATGTGTTATCATCCCGCCTTTCCCTTTTCGTCCTGGGGCTCTTTTTTATGCAACAACCTGTTGTTCGCGTTGGAGAATGGCTGGTTACTCCCTCTGTTAACCAAATTAGCCGCAAGGGGCGTCAGCTAACTCTCGAACCGCGCTTAATCGATCTTCTGGTTTTCTTTGCCCGCCATCCTGATGAAGTACTGAGTCGGGATGAGCTTATCGACAACGTCTGGACCCGCAACGTTGTGACCAGTCACGTCGTTACGCAAAGCGTTTCTGAGCTACGTAAGTCGCTGAAAGATGGCGACGATAGCAGCATGGAATATATCGCTACCGTTCCTAAACGCGGCTATAAGCTAACGGTGCCGGTGATTTGGTGTACGGAAGAGGGGGAGGAACTGACGCCGGTTATTCCTGCAGAAACGCCGACGGTCGCCGTGGACGCGCCATCGGTTTCCCCGCAGCCTGAGGCGGCTGCGCCAGAGATGGCGCCGGTGGCGAAGCCGGAAAAACGTAAGCGGCTGAGTACCTTTATCGTCTGGGGCCTGTTTTTGCTGGCGCTCGCAAGCTGCGTGGCGCTGGTGGCATTATCCACCCTGGAGTCGCGCCCGCCGGTCACAAAAACCCGCATACTGCTCAACCCGCGGGATGTTGATATCCACCTGCTCAGCGGCAATACCTGTAACAACTGGTCATCGCAGCACTCCTATGCCATCGGCCTGGGGAGCCTGATTACCACCTCGCTGAACACGTTCTCCACCTTTATGGTGCATGATAAAACCAACTACAACATCAATGAGCCGAGCAGTTCCGGAAAAACCCTGACCATCGAGTTCGTCAACCAGCGGCACTATCGCGCGCAGCAGTGCTTTATGTCGGTCAAAGTGGTGGATAATGCCGACGGATCGACGATGATGGACAAGCGTTACTTCGTGACCAGCGACAACCAGCTGTCGATTCAAAACGACCTGCTGAGTAGCCTGTCGGACGCGCTTAAGCAGCCATGGCCGGCGCGAATGCAGGAGATGCTTAAGCAGTATCAGCCGTCGCAAAGTATCGCGCTCACGCATTTCTATCAGGCACATCAGTTATTAATGAACGGAGACGTCGATTCGCTGGGCAAAGCCAGTAGCCTGCTTGCCGATGTGAATAAGCAGTCGCCGGACTTTACCTACGCCTGGGCGGAAAAGGCGCTGGTGGACGTATTACGCCATTCCCAGCAGCCGTTAGATGATAAACAACTGGCCGATCTTTACAGCGAAATAACCCGGGTGGGTAATATGCCGGGGATTAAAGATATGGCAATATTTTATCAAATTAAAACGGTAGACATGCTGGGTAAAGGCAAAGTCGATGAAGCCTACAGCGCGATTAATTCCGGGATTGATCTGGAAATGTCGTGGATGAACTATGTGCTGCTGGGCAAAGTGTACGAAATGAAAGGACAGAACCGGGAAGCTGCCGATGCCTATCTGACGGCGTTTAATTTACGACCGGGAGAGAATACGTTTTACTGGATTGAAAACGCGGTATTCCAGACCTCCGTAACCCGAGTGGTACCGTATCTCGATAATTTCCTCGCTTCAGAATAAGTAAACCCTCATCACGGCCATGGTTTTGGCCGTGATGAGGTTAAAATTATGTTTCTCATGAGCCGCCAGATTGTTATATCTTATAACCAGTCCGGTCCCGCATGTAACACCTTTTCAACACGATTTAGAGTTCACAACTTATTGAAAAATAACTTCATTTATCTTTTCCTGATATCAACATGTCATCCTGATATGTTGCGCGAAAAAGGTCAAAATATCATTTGTCTGATGTTTGCAGTTATTTCACTTTATCTTTAGGACTTATCTCGTACTAATCCGTAATCTTGTTGGCAGTTGGTCGGGTCAATAAAAGGTTCATCATCATGATCTGTACCTCCCAAATAAACTTAGGAGAAAAGCAAACATGAGTTCTGCCAAGAAGATCGGGCTATTTGCCTGTACCGGCGTCGTCGCCGGTAATATGATGGGGAGCGGTATCGCATTATTACCTGCAAACCTCGCTAGCATCGGTGGTATTGCCATCTGGGGTTGGGTGATTTCTATTATTGGCGCGATGTCTCTGGCTTATGTTTATGCCCGACTGGCGACCAAGAACCCGCAGCAGGGCGGCCCTATTGCCTACGCCGGTGAAATATCTCCTGCGTTCGGTTTCCAGACCGGTGTGCTTTATTATCACGCCAACTGGATCGGTAATCTGGCAATCGGCATTACCGCCGTCTCTTATTTATCAACGTTCTTCCCAATTTTAAATAACCCGGTGCCGGCAGGTATTGCCTGTATTGCCATCGTATGGATATTCACCTTCGTGAATATGCTCGGCGGGACCTGGGTTAGCCGCTTGACAACCATTGGCCTGGTGCTGGTACTTATTCCGGTAGTTATGACCGCCGTGGTCGGCTGGCACTGGTTTGATGCCGCAACCTATCAGGCAAACTGGAACACCTCCAGCACTACTGACAGTCATGCGGTAATCAAAAGTATTCTGCTCTGCCTGTGGGCCTTTGTCGGGGTGGAATCCGCCGCCGTCAGTACCGGAATGGTGAAAAACCCGAAACGCACCGTGCCGCTGGCTACCATGCTGGGCACTGCGATGGCCGGTATCGTCTACATCGCAGCGACTCAGGTTATTGCGGGTATGTATCCTGCTTCTCAGATGGCCGCATCCGGTGCGCCGTTTGCAGTGAGCGCCTCCACTATTCTCGGCGGCTGGGCTGCGCCGATGGTTTCCGCCTTCACCGCCTTTGCGTGCCTGACTTCGCTCGGTTCGTGGATGATGCTGGTGGGTCAGGCCGGCGTACGTGCCGCCAATGACGGTAACTTCCCGAAAGTGTATGGCGAAGTCGACAGCAACGGGATCCCGAAAAAAGGCCTGCTGCTGGCCGCGGTGAAAATGACCGCGCTGATGGTACTGATTACCCTGATGAACTCTACCGGCGGCAAAGCTTCTGACCTGTTCGGCGAGTTGACCGGTATCGCGGTACTGCTGACTATGCTGCCTTACTTCTACTCCTGCGTTGACCTGATTCGCTTCGAAGGCATCAATGTACGCAACTTCGTCAGCCTGATTTGCTCCGTACTCGGCTGCGCGTTCTGCTTCATCGCCCTGATGGGGGCAAGCTCCTTCGAACTGGCCGGTACCTTTATCGTCAGCCTGATTATCCTGATGTTCTACGGTCGCAAAATGCACCAGCGCCAGAACAACGACAACTCAGCAGATAGCAACACCGCCAGCGCGCATTAATCAGCAACCCTATTCCTGAGGCTCCTTCCATCACCTGTCACGACGTGGCGGGAGGGGCTTTCTTTATCTGGAGATTTGACTATGAACGTTATCGCAATCATGAATCACATGGGTGTCTACTTCAAAGAAGAACCCATCCGTGAACTGCATCGCGCCCTCGAACGCCTGGACTTCCGTATTGTCTACCCGAACGACCGTGAAGACTTATTAAAACTTATCGAAAACAATGCGCGTCTGTGCGGCGTTATCTTCGACTGGGATAAATACAATCTCGAACTGTGCGAAGACATCAGCAAAATGAACGAATATATGCCGCTGTATGCCTTTGCAAATACTTACTCAACGCTGGACGTCAGTCTCAACGATCTGCGGATGCAGGTTCGCTTCTTCGAATATGCGCTGGGCGCTGCGGAAGACATTGCGAACAAAATCAAACAGAATACTGACGAGTATATCGACACCATTCTGCCGCCGCTGACCAAAGCGCTGTTTAAATACGTACGTGAAGGCAAATATACCTTCTGTACGCCAGGCCATATGGGCGGTACCGCGTTCCAGAAAAGCCCGGTCGGCAGCATCTTCTACGATTTCTTTGGTTCCAATACCATGAAATCCGATATCTCCATTTCGGTATCTGAACTTGGTTCTCTGCTGGACCACAGCGGCCCGCACAAAGAAGCGGAAGAGTACATCGCTCGCGTCTTCAACGCGGAACGCAGCTACATGGTGACGAACGGGACCTCTACCGCTAACAAAATCGTCGGGATGTACTCTGCGCCAGCAGGTAGCACCGTACTGATTGACCGTAACTGCCATAAATCGCTGACCCATCTGATGATGATGAGCGACATTACGCCAATCTACTTCCGCCCGACGCGTAACGCCTACGGTATCCTCGGCGGTATTCCGCAGAGCGAATTCCAGCATGCGACCATCGCGAAGCGCGTAAAAGAAACCCCGAACGCGACCTGGCCGGTGCACGCGGTGATCACCAACTCCACCTATGATGGTCTGCTGTACAACACGGACTACATCAAGAAAACCCTGGATGTGAAATCCATCCACTTTGACTCCGCGTGGGTGCCTTACACCAACTTCTCGCCGATTTATGAAGGCAAATGCGGGATGAGCGGCGGCCGCGTTGAAGGCAAAGTGATTTATGAAACCCAGTCCACGCACAAATTGCTGGCGGCGTTCTCTCAGGCTTCGATGATCCACGTTAAAGGCGACGTTAACGAAGAAACCTTTAACGAAGCCTACATGATGCACACCACAACGTCTCCGCACTACGGCGTGGTGGCTTCTACGGAAACCGCGGCGGCGATGATGAAAGGCAACGCCGGTAAGCGCCTGATCGACGGCTCTATCGAACGTTCTATCAAGTTCCGTAAAGAGATCAAACGTCTGAAAGGCGAGTCCGACGGCTGGTTCTTCGACGTCTGGCAGCCAGAACATATCGATGGTCCTGAATGCTGGCCGCTGCGTTCCGACAGCGCATGGCACGGTTTCAAAAACATCGACAACGAGCACATGTATCTCGACCCGATTAAAGTCACCTTGCTGACCCCGGGGATGAAGAAAGACGGCACCATGGATGAGTTCGGTATTCCGGCCAGCATCGTGGCGAAGTATCTCGACGAGCACGGTATAGTGGTCGAAAAAACCGGCCCGTACAACCTGCTGTTCCTGTTCAGTATCGGTATCGATAAAACCAAAGCGCTGAGCCTGCTGCGCGCGCTGACCGATTTCAAACGCGCGTTCGATCTGAACCTGCGGGTGAAAAACATGCTGCCGTCGCTGTATCGTGAAGATCCTGAATTCTACGAAAACATGCGCGTTCAGGAACTGGCGCAGAACATTCACAAATTGATTGAGCATCACAACCTGCCGGACCTGATGTTCCGCGCGTTCGAAGTGCTGCCGACCATGGTGATCACGCCGTACGCCGCGTTCCAGAAAGAGCTGCACGGTCAGACCGAAGAGGTGTATCTCGAAGAGATGGTGGGTCGCGTTAACGCCAACATGATCCTGCCGTATCCTCCGGGAGTGCCGCTGGTCATGCCGGGTGAAATGATCACCGAAGAGAGCCGTCCGGTGCTGGAGTTCCTGCAGATGCTGTGCGAAATCGGCGCCCACTACCCGGGCTTCGAAACCGATATCCACGGCGCCTATCGTCAGGCGGATGGTCGTTACACCGTTAAAGTGCTGAAAGAAGAAAACAACAAATAATCGATGCACAACAGGGAAGTGGCTTGCCACTTCCCTTTTTTCACGCTGCAAGGAGAACATATGAAAACACCCTCACAGCCGCGCGCGATTTATTACATCGTTGCGATCCAAATCTGGGAATATTTCAGCTTTTACGGCATGCGTGCCTTGCTTATCCTCTATCTCACCCATCAGCTCGGCTTTGATGACAGCCATGCCATCAGCCTGTTCAGCGCTTACGCCTCTCTGGTGTACGTCACTCCTATTCTCGGCGGCTGGCTTGCCGACCGCCTGCTCGGCAACCGCACGGCGGTGATTGCCGGCGCGCTGTTAATGACGCTTGGCCACGTGGTGCTGGGCGTCGAATCCACTTCCACCTGGAGCCTGTATCTCGCGCTGGCGATCATTATCTGCGGCTACGGCTTGTTCAAATCCAACATCAGCTGCCTGCTGGGCGAACTCTATGCCGTTGACGATCGGCGCCGCGATGGCGGTTTCTCGCTGCTGTACGCCGCCGGTAACGTCGGCTCCATCGCCGCGCCCATCGCCTGCGGGCTGGCGGCGCAGTGGTACGGTTGGCATATCGGCTTTGCGCTGGCGGGGATCGGCATGTTTGTCGGCCTGATGATCTTCCTCAGCGGTAGCCGCTACTTCCGTGATACCCGCGGCGTCGATAAACAGGCGCTGCGGACGGTGAAGTTTGTGCTGCCGACCTGGGGCTGGCTGGTGGTGATGCTCTGCGTTGCGCCGGTGTTCTTTACGCTGCTGCTGGAAAATAACTGGTCCGGCTATCTGCTGGCGATAGTTTGCGTGTTCGCCGCCCAGATGGTAGCCCGCATTATGGTCAAATCCCCGGAACATCGCCGCGCGCTGTGGCAGATCGTTCTGCTGATGCTGGCCGGTACCCTGTTCTGGGTTCTGGCGCAGCAGGGCGGGAGCTCGATTAGCCTGTTCATCGACCACTTTGTGAACCGCCGCTTGCTGAATATTGAAGTGCCGACCGCGCTCTTCCAGTCGGTTAACGCCGTGGCGGTGATGGCGGCGGGCGTCGTACTGGCGTGGTTGATGCGTCCGGAAGGTTCCGTTCGCTCGGCGCTGCGCGTATGGCTGAAGTTCGCCTTTGGTCTGGTGCTGATGGGCTGCGGCTTTATGCTGCTGGCGCTTAACGCACGCCACGGCGCGGCGCAAGGGCAGGCATCGATGGGCATGATGGTGGCAGGACTGGCGCTGATGGGCTTTGCCGAACTGTTTATTGACCCGGTGGCGATGGCGCAGATCACCCGCCTCAATATGCCCGGCGTTACCGGCATGCTGACCGGCATTTATATGCTGGCGACCGGCGCGGTCGCTAACTGGCTGGCGGGCGTCGTCGCCCAGCAGACCACCGAGTCGCAAATCAGCGATACGGCAATTGCCGCGTATCAGCACTTCTTTGCGCAGATGGGCGAATGGACGCTGGGCTGCGTGGCGATCATTGTCGTCGTCGCCTTCGCCGCCGCGTTCAGCGTTGGCAAACGCCGCGCGGCCGCCGGTGAGCTTCCCGGAGGCGGCGCCTAGCCTTCGGCTGGCGACAGATGCGGCTTTGCGGGAAATCTCCCCCCGGTCGCGCTGCGCTTACCGGGGCGACAAAATTGTGCTGCCTGGTAGCCCGGCTAAGGCGTTTACGCCGCGAGCCGGGGATCGGCAACCTCAACAGCGGAGCGACAAGCCGCTCCTTGCACCCTTTACTGAACAGGAGGAGGATATTCTGGCGAGCGCGGAAGCCGAAGATAAAAAAGTGTTACTGAAGCGATGGCTGAGTGAAATCAGCCGGAATTGAAGCCAGGCTCCTGAAGATTATTCTTTGGTGTCGTCACCGGGACAGACCGCGCTGGATAGTACCTGGTTCAATTATCGAAGCAAGTTTGCAAGCAGGGTTATGAGGAACCAACATGTCTGAACAACAAGCACAAGGTGCCGATGAGGCAATTGACCTTAATAATGAACTGAAAACCCGTCGTGAAAAACTGGCCGCGCTGCGCGAGCAGGGCGTGGCGTTCCCGAACGATTTTCGCCGTGACCACACTTCTGACCAGCTTCATGCGGAGTTCGATGGTAAGGAAAACGACGAGCTCACCTCTCTGAACGTCGAGGTCTCCGTGGCTGGCCGCATGATGACTCGCCGTATAATGGGTAAAGCCTCTTTCGTCACTTTACAGGACGTCGGCGGCCGCATTCAGCTGTACGTCGCGCGCGACGATCTGGCGGAAGGCGTCTACAACGAACAGTTTAAGAAATGGGATCTCGGCGACATCATCGCCGCCCGCGGCAAGCTGTTTAAAACCCAGACCGGCGAACTCTCCATTCACTGTACCGAGCTGCGCCTGCTGACCAAGGCATTGCGCCCGCTGCCGGACAAGTTTCACGGCCTGCAGGATCAGGAAGCGCGCTATCGTCAGCGCTATCTGGATCTGATTTCCAACGAAGAGTCACGCCACACCTTCAAGGTGCGTTCGCAGATCCTCGCCACCATGCGTCAGTTCATGGTTGCGCGCGGCTTTATGGAAGTGGAAACCCCGATGATGCAGGTGATCCCCGGCGGCGCTTCCGCGCGTCCGTTTATCACCCATCATAATGCGCTCGATCTGGATATGTATCTGCGCATCGCGCCGGAGCTGTATCTGAAACGGCTGGTGGTCGGCGGCTTTGAACGGGTATTCGAGATCAACCGTAACTTCCGTAACGAAGGTATTTCCGTACGTCATAACCCAGAGTTCACCATGATGGAACTCTATATGGCCTATGCGGACTATAAAGATCTGATCGAACTGACCGAGTCTCTGTTCCGCACGCTGGCGCAGACCGTGCTGGGTAAAACCGAAGTGCCGTACGGCGACCAGGTGTTCGACTTCGGCAAACCGTTTGAAAAACTGACCATGCGCGAAGCGATCAAGAAATACCGTCCGGAAACCGAGATGGCGGATCTGGATAACTTCGATGCGGCAAAAGCGCTGGCGGAATCCATCGGTATTCACGTTGAGAAGAGCTGGGGACTGGGGCGTATCGTCACCGAAATTTTCGATGAAGTCGCGGAAGCGCATCTGATCCAGCCGACCTTTATCACCGAGTATCCGGCGGAGGTTTCGCCGCTGGCGCGCCGTAACGACGTGAACCCGGAAATCACCGACCGCTTCGAGTTCTTTATCGGCGGGCGTGAAATCGGCAACGGCTTTAGCGAGCTTAACGATGCGGAAGATCAGGCGCAGCGTTTCCAGGACCAGGTCAACGCCAAAGCGGCGGGGGATGACGAAGCGATGTTCTATGACGAAGACTACGTCACCGCGCTGGAATATGGCCTGCCGCCGACCGCTGGCCTGGGCATTGGTATCGACCGCATGGTGATGCTGTTTACCAACAGCCATACCATCCGCGACGTGATCCTGTTCCCGGCAATGCGCCCGCAGAAGTGATTGCGTGGCGTGAAAGCAAAACCCCGGCCTGCCGGGGTTTTTTAGCACTTGCAAAGCGACTTTCATCCTGCACTCGCATTTCATCAAGAGTTAACCCGCTGCCTTACAGCAGGTTATAAGGAAGCAGGATTGCGATTAGGAAAACTATCGCAGCGATCTCCGAGGCTGTATTACGTACGAAATTTCCCCCTTTTCTGATGAACAGGCATAGCGATTTTTTAAAATACCGCTCCGGATTTTAAACCTTAAATACGGAACTCTATTTAGAAGTAGCTTACTCCATGCATCTTATATGCTATAACAGCGCGCATAAAAAACATAAGGTGTTAATTAAATGAAAAAAATAAAGCTAATTGTTGGCAGCGTGATCTGTGCAAGTTATTTATTAGCGTCAGTGTTATCAATGGCAAGTGATAAAATAAACAGTAATGCCGTCCATTTTGATAAAGGCAGCAGCGGTACGATAATAAAAAGTACCGTGACCGGGAACGATGTCAATGATTTTACGCTGATGGCGAAAGCGGGCCAGATGATGCATATCAGCATGACGAGCCCGTGGCCGCATCCTTATTTTAATGTTATCGCGCCTGATAATAATTCCATTTATAACGGTTCAATGAGCGGAGATACCTTTGAGCAGCGTCTGGCCGTCAGCGGTCAATATACGGTGCGGGTCTATCAGATGGGCGGCGCGCGTGATGAAGGTAAAACCAGCGGTTATGCGCTGACGTTTAAAATCACCGACTAATATTTGGCGGCTGTCTGTTCAGGCTGTCCCGGAGGCGGCGCGCTGCGCCTGTCCGGGCTACCGGCCTGCAGACGGCAATGAACCCGTAGCCCGGGCAAGGCGCGTTGAGCGCCGCCCCCGGGAGCAGAGTGCAGAGTGTTGCAGAACGGGCCTGTTCCCGGCTTAAAGCCCTTCGGTCACGATTTTTGCCGCTGCGGCTAACACCTCTTTGCGGTTTTTCGCATCCTGCTGCGGCTGGGTAAAGTAGGTGACTAATACCAGCGGAGCGTGATCTTCCGGCCAGATAACCGCAATATCATTGGTGGTGCCGTAATCTCCGGCGCCGGTTTTATCGCCGACCACCCAGCTTTCAGGCAGGCCCGCGCGAATGCTTTGCCCGCCGGTGGTATTGCCTTTCAGCCAGGTGACTAACTGGGCGCGTTGCTGTTCGCCCAGCGCATCGCCAAGCGTCAGCTTGCGTAGGCTTTCAGCCATCGCCAGCGGCGTGCTGGTATCACGCTCATCGCCCGGGATGGCGGTATTCAGCGTGGGCTCCGTACGATCGAGACGAAAGGTGGCATCGCCGATACTGCGGGCGAAGGCGGTGACTTTTTCCGGCCCGCCAAGGTAGCCGATGATCAGATTCATCGCCGTATTGTCGCTATATTGCAGCGTCGCCGCGCTTAGCTCAGCCAGCGTCATTCCGCTCTGGAGATGTTTTTCGGTAATCGGACTCCAGACCACCAAATCGGCTGCGTTAATCTCCAGCCTTTTATTTACCACCTCTTTATTGCTTTCGCTCTGTTTTAATACCGCGGCGGCGGCCATCACTTTACTGGTGCTGCACATGGCAAAACGCTCGTCGCCGCGATATAAGATTTGAGAATTATCTGCCGTGTTGATTAGCGCCACGCCCAACCTGCCGCCTGAACGCTTCTCGAGATCTGTCAGCTTCTGATGGATAGCATCGGTACTGGCCCACAGTGCGCTGCTCGCCAGCAGCAGCGGAACGGCGGCGGCTAGCATTGCAATTTTACGCCACGAACTTTTTATCATTTCTGATTCCTTGAGAGTGATAAGTCGCAGCGGACTATCTGCGACTCCCGCTATTTTGACAAGCAATTTATTGATGATGGAATTCCATCATCAATTCGATATTTGTCCTTCCAGCGCCTGCTTATAGTGTCTCGCCAGACCCATAAAAATAAGGAGCCGCTATGTTCCCGTCACAGTTACCGAAACCGCGCCATCCTGCCGCTGCGGCGATCCCCTCGCTGCGCTGGGCCATTATTGGCCCCGGCTGGATTGCCGAGCGCTTTGTGAAATCGTTAAAAGAGCTCAGCCGCCAGCGGGTGGTTGCCGTCTCCTCGCGGACGCAACAAAAGGCCGATAGCTTTGCCGCCCGCTGGGGGATTCCGCAGGCTTACGCTCAGGTGGACGAGATGCTGGCGCGGCCGGATATTGATGCGGTTTACGTTGCCACCCCGCATAACCACCACTTCCCGGACGGGCTGCGGGTTCTGCAGGCGGGCAAACATGTACTGATTGAAAAGCCGTTTGCGCTGAACCGGCGGGAAGGCGCGGCGCTAAAAGCAGAAGCCCTGAAACAGGGGAAGCTGGCGATGGAGGCGATGTGGTGCGATTACGCGCCGAAATATGACGTGATTCGCCAGCTGCTGGATGACGGCGCGCTGGGCGATCTGCATACGCTGCTCGCCGATCACGGTGAATATTTTACTCCGGATCATCGCATTTTTAATGCCGATCTTGCCGGTGGACCGATGATGGATCTCGGCAGCTATCTGACCTCATTCAGCGTGATGGTCGGCGGCGTGCCGCAGGACATTGTCGCCCGCGGGCGCCCCGCCCAAAGGGGCATCAATGGGCAAATTTCGATGCTGTTTAACTGGGAAAACGGCTTACAGGGATTGCTCAACACCACGCTATTCAGCAATACGCCGGGCGGCGCGGTGGTGGCCGGGCGCGACGCGACCCTGGTCCTTGACGGGCAATTCTATGCGCCGGGGAATTTTACCCTCGCCGCCAGCCAGGGGGGACAGGTACTGCGCTGGGAAGAGCCGCGCAACCGCTACGACCAGCTGTTTTATCAGGCCGAACATTTTGCCTGGTGCGTGGGGCAAGGGCTCACGGATTCGCCGATTCGCCCGCTGACCAGAGTTCTGGAAAACCTGAGCGTCATGGATGAAGTGCGGCGGCAGATTGGCGTAATATTTAACGAGGAGCGTTAACGGCGCGCCGTTGCCCCGTATGCCGACCGCATACGGGGCTTTTTTACGCCAGCGGTTCGACGCTGACAAATTGCCCTTGCTGCAGGGAAAGCACGGCGGCTTCGGCGATAGCCTGCGCCCGCAGCCCGTCCAGCAGCCCCGGCAGGTCCGGCTCCTCTTCTCCGCCTGACGAGCGGACAAAAGTATCCAGATGCGCGTAGTACGACTCCTCGACGCGGCTGAACCAGTCCGGATAGAGGCCGGGCTGAATGCAGCGCGCTCCCTGCCACAGCGTCACGCCGCGCGAGGCCTGACTGCCGGACTCCAGTACGCCCTCCGGGCCGAGCAGGCTGATGCGTTCATCGTAGCCGTGGCCGGTGCGCCGGGTGTTGTCCAGCTGCGCCAGCGCGCCGCCGCGCATCCGCAGCATGAGAATGGAGGTATCGACATCGCCGATCCCGGCGAGCTCCGGCAGCGCCAGCGCCTCTCCCATGGCGGCAACCGTTGTCACTTCATCGCCGGTAAGAAAACGCAGCAGATCGAAAAAGTGGATTGCCTGGTCGCGCATCTGGCCGCCGGAGCTGCGCAGATACGCCAGCGGCGGCATAACCGATGCCCGGCACACCATCTGCACCAGTTCAATTTTACCGATAACGCCAGCCTCGACCTGGCGACGCAGCTGCTGGTGGCTGGCGTCAAAGCGGCGGTTAAAGCCCACGGTCACCGGCACGCCGAGCGGCAAAACCCTGTCGACAACCTGGCGCGCACGGGCCAGCGAAAGGTCGATCGGTTTTTCGCAGTAAACGGCCTTCCCGGCGCGCGCTGCGGCCTCCAGCAGTTCCGCATGTGAAGGGGTCGAGCTGGCGATGAGCACCGCATCAATGGCATCGCTACTGATGGCCTCGGCGACGGTGGTTGCCCGCGCGGCGTAGCGGGAGGCCAGCGTTTTCGCCCGCTCGGGCTCGGCGTCCGCCACCATGGCCAGAACGGTTCGCTCATGGCGAGCGAGGTTGGCGGCGTGAACCTGGCCTATAAAACCGCTGCCTAATAACGCAAAACGAATGCAGGTCATTTTATTCTCCAGAAAGAGGGATTTAGCGTTGCCAAATTAATCTGTTTGCTACACTGACCAACACGGGCGTTTTGATGGATTTCCATCATGGGTGAGGGGAACGATGAAAAGCATTTCACTGGCGGCGCTGGCTAAACGGATCGGCGTGGGCGTGGCGACGGTTGACCGGGTGCTTAACGAACGCGGCGGCGTGTCGCCGGAAACCACGCGCCGGGTGCTGCAGGCGGCGCGTGAAGCCGGTTTAAAGCGTATTTTGCCGGAAGAACGTCGTCTGCCCTGGCAAATCGAAGTGTTCCTGAGCGCTAACGACTCGCGCTTTTTCTCTCGCCTGACGCAGGATTTCGCCGACGTGGCGGATAGCCTTGGCTATCGCCGACTGACGCTGCACCGCACGCTGGTGGCGGAATCCTCCCCGGAAAAACTGGCGAAAAGCCTTCTTCGCAGCAGTAAAAAGCGCCATGCGATAATTGTCTTCGGCAACGAACATCCGCTGGTCTATGAAGCCCTGCGCCAGTGTCGCGAAGCAAACGTACCGGTAATTACGCTGGTCACCGACCTGCCCGGCGCGCAGAGGCTTTGCCATGTGGGAATCGATCAGCAGCAGGCGGGACGTACCGCGGGCATGATGATGGGGTTGATGGCCCATCAGCCCGGGGAAGTGTTGATGCTCTGCGGTCGTCAGGATTTCAGCGCCCACCGCTCGCGGATTCAGGGATTTCGCGAGGTGATAAGCCAGCGCTTTCCGCATCTGCAGCTTGGTGAGGTGCTGGCGGGTGAGGATAACCGGCAGCGGATCGACCGTTTGCTGGAAGAAGCCCTGAACCGTAACCGCGACGCGGTGGGCATCTACAATACCGGTCTGGGCAATAGTCTGGTGGCGCAGGCGCTGGCCCGCCATCGCCGTTATGGTAAGTGCTGTTGGATTACTCATGAACGCTATAGCACCACCCGCGAACAGCTGGCGCAGGGTGGGATGGCGTTGACGGTCGATCAAAATCCTCATCAGCATGCCAGGCTGGCGGTGGAGCTGGCCCTGCGCCACCTGGAAACCGGCTATCAGCCCCATCTCTTTCGTGACGGCAAGGTCGAGTTTATCCTCTATAGCGCTGAAAACGTCGACTGAGCGCCCGCGGCCTGCCGGGCGACATCCCTTTTTACACCGTATCTCCTGTCCCGTTTTAAACCGCTGCCGCTATCGCCGCGCCGGGCGGCAAACCGTCGCCTGCCTCTCATTTTTTGCGCATTTATGCGTCAATGTTAGATGTGTGTCAAAGTTCTGTTAACACGCAGTTTTAAAATTTTCATTTCGGTTATTTACTTATAAAAGTTTCATATGTGTTGTTAATGAAATAAACGGTCTGTAATTTTCATCTCGTTATAAATGGACTGATGTTTCAGAAAATCATTTTAAAACAACTGAATTTTGTGATGGCGGTCGGCATTAAAAAATGACGTAGCGCGAAGCCTGTTTTTCCGAAACGCTGAAAAAGCAGGCGCTTAATGCACAATTAATGAAACTAATTTTTCATTTTACCTTACCTAACCGATGTACCTGTGAATAAAGGATCAACTATGAATATCAAGAAAACGGTTGTTGCCTCTTTGATAGCCTGCATGCTGCCAGCGGTCGTGATGGCGAAAGATATTTCGGTCGGTGTTTCTATGGCGCTTTTTGATGACAACTTCCTGACCATTCTGCGCACCGCCATGCAAAAAGAGATGCAAAAAGAGGGCGTGAAGTCCCAGATGGAAGATGCGAAAGGCGACGTCTCGCAGCAGCTACAGCAGGTGCAGAATTTTATTGGCCAGGGCGTCGACGCCATTATCGTTAACCCGGTCGATACCAACGCGGTCAAACCGATTATGGACCAGGCGACCAAAGCGGGCATTCCGCTGATCTTCGTTAACCGTCGTCCGCAGGCGCAGCTGACCGATAAAATGGCCTACGTCGGCTCCGACTCCGTGCTGGCGGGGCGCTTACAGATGGAAGCGCTAGCCAAAGCGATGAACGGCAAGGGCAACGTCGCCATTCTGCTCGGCGACCTGGCGAATGAATCGACCCGCGACCGGACCAAAGGGGTCGAAGAGGTGGTGGCGAAATACCCCGATATCAAAATCGTGCAGAAGCAGACCGCCAAATTTATGCGTAACGACGCCGTTGACGTAGTCAGCAACTGGATGACCAGCGGCGAAGACATTCAGGCGATCGCCTCCAATAACGATGAAATGGCCATCGGTGCGCTGCAGGCGCTGGGGAAAAACCCCAACCATATCCTGATTGCCGGGGTGGACGGAACGCCAGATGCCCTGCAAATGCTTAAAAACGGCAAGATGATCGCCACGATTTTCCAGGATGCCAAAGGGCAGGGCGAAGGCGCGGTAGATGCCGCTATTAAGCTGGCCAATGGCGAAAAAGTGGAAAAGGTCATCGACGTCCCTTACCAGCTGATCACCAAAGACAACATGGCTGAATTCATCAATCGCAACCAGAAATAGTCATTCAGGGTACGGAGGTGAAGTATGAACGCTTTTGCACTTGAAGCCGAAGGGATCAGCAAATTCTTCCCCGGCGTGAAGGCGCTCGACAACGTCTCATTACGCGTGCGTCCGGGGACGGTGCACGCGCTGATGGGCGAAAACGGCGCCGGGAAATCCACGCTGATGAAATGCCTGATCGGGATCTACCGTCCCGATCAGGGCGCGATCCGCGTCAAAGGGGAGCCGGTCCAGTTTCAGGATACGATGGACGCGCTGCGCTCCGGGATCTCGATGATCCATCAGGAGCTTAATCTGGTACCGCATATGACGGTGGCGGAAAATATCTGGCTCGGCCGCGAGCCGATGAAATACGGTTTCGTCGATCATCGCCAGCTTGCCCGGCAGACTCAGGAACTACTGAATAAACTGAATATTCGTTTATCCGCCGATCGCCTGGTAGGGGAATTAAGTATCGCCGCCCAGCAGATGGTGGAGATTGCCAAAGCGGTTTCGTGGAATGCGGATATTGTGATTATGGACGAACCGACCTCGGCATTAACCGAGAGCGAAGTGGCGCATCTGTTTACCATTATTCGCGATTTACGCCAGCAGGGAAAAGCCATTATTTATATTAGCCATAAGATGGATGAAATTTTCACCATTACCGATGAGATCAGCGTATTTCGCGACGGCACTTGGGTAGGAAGTCAACCTACCACCGAGTTTACCCGCCAGTCGCTGATTACCCGGATGGTCGGGCGGGAGCTTACCCTGCTCTTTCCCAAATTCAATAATACCATTGGCGAAGAGGTGCTGACCGTGCGCAACCTGTCGCGCAAGGGGGTCTTTCACGATATCAACTTTAGCGTGCGCCGCGGGGAGATCCTCGGCGTGGCGGGGCTGGTGGGGGCCGGGCGCAGCGAAGTGATGGAAAGCCTGTTCGGCATGGAGAAAGCCGATAGCGGCGAAGTGCTGATTGACGGTGTGCCGGTCACTATTGATTCGCCTTCAACGGCGATTGAAAAAGGGATGGCGCTGCTGACGGAAGACCGCAAAAAGTCCGGCCTGTTCCTCGTACTGTCGGTGCTGGAGAATATGAGTATCGTCAAAATGCCGGAATATATCGGTAAAACCGGTTTTGTTCAGCACCTCAAAATGGCCGAGGACTGCATGGAGCAGATCCGCCGCCTGAATATTAAAACCCCCACCATGGATCAGATTATTAATAACCTTAGCGGCGGCAATCAGCAGAAGGTGCTTATTGCCCGCTGGCTGCTGGCTCAGCCGAAAATACTCATTCTCGATGAGCCGACCCGCGGAATTGACGTCGGGGCGAAAGCGGAAATATATCATCTGATTAGCGAACTGGCCAACCGCGGCGTGGCGGTCATTATGGTTTCTTCTGAATTACCTGAAATCCTCGGGATGAGCGACCGGGTGATGGTGATGCATGAAGGTCGGATTACCGGCATCCTCGATAAAGAGGACGCCGATCAGGAAACCATTTTGTCGTTGGCATCCCATTGAGGCACAGAGAATGAGCAATATGAAAATAACGGCGACCCCGATCGATGAGAAACCCTCTTTCTTTGGGCAATTACGCCACCGGCTGCCGAAAGATACCGGCATATTTATCGTCATGCTGGTGATTGCCCTGACTTTTGAAATTGCCGGCTGGTACGTCCGCGACCAGTCCTTTTTATTAAACACCAATCGCCTGATATTAATTGTTTTACAGGTAGCGATTATCGGTATTATCGCAGTCGGGGTTACTCAGGTCATTATTACCACCGGGATTGACCTCTCCTCCGGTTCGGTGATCGCGCTCGCCGCCGTGGTGGCGGCGAGCCTCGCGCAAACCTCCGACAGCCTGTCGCCGATGTTCCCGTCGCTGGTCAATATGCCGGCGATAATCCCGATTGGCGCCGGCATCGGCGTCGGTCTTCTGTGCGGCTTAACCAACGGTTTTCTGGTGACCCGCACCGGCATCCCGCCGTTTATTGCCACCCTGGGGATGATGGTGTCGGCGCGCGGTCTGGCGCAGTATTACACTCAGGGCAACCCGATTAGCTTCTTATCCGACAGCTTCACCGCCATCGGTCAGGGCGCGATGCCGGTGATTATTTTCTTCGTCGTTGCTGCGGTCTTCCACATCGCCCTGAAGCATACCCGCTACGGTAAATACGTTTATGCTATCGGCGGCAATATGACCTCGGCGAAGGTCTCCGGTATCAACGTGAATAAATACCTGGTGATCGTCTATACCATCGCCGGGGCGCTCTCCGGCCTTGCAGGCGTAGTGCTGGCGGCGCGCGTCAGCAGCGGCCAGTCGAGCATGGGAATGTCCTACGAGCTGGATGCGATCGCCGCGGCGGTTATCGGCGGCAGCAGCCTGATGGGCGGGGTAGGGCGCATCACCGGCACTTTAATCGGCGCCATGATCCTCGGCCTGATTAAGAGCGGGTTTACCTTTGTCGGCGTTGACGCCTACGTGCAGGATATTATTAAAGGCATCATTATCGTCGCGGCGGTGACTATCGATATGCGCCGCAACCGCAAAAAGCATTGATCGGCAATAGCCCACGGCCCTGGCTGGCGTGGGCTGTATCGCGTTTTACGTCGCGCTGCGAGCGGGCAGCTCATCGGCGGCAAGGCGTAAACTGTTGAGCAGCACGTTAGCCCCTTTCTCGGCCCACGCGGGCAGAATATTTTCCGCCTCGTTATGGCTAATTCCCTTCTCGCAGGGAATGAAAATCATGCTGGCGGGCGCGACCTTGCTGATATAGCAGGTATCGTGACCGGCGCCGGAGACCATGGTTCGCGCGCTATAGCCCAGTTCGTCCGCCGCTCGCTGGCTGCGCGCCAGACACTCGCGATCAAAAGCAATGGGCGCATAATCAAAAATGCGCTCGACGTTTGCCGCCACGCCGCGCGCCGCCAGCGCTTCAGCGGCACGATGCAGCGCCCGTTCCATGGCTTCCAGCGCCGGGGATTGCGGATGACGAAATTCGACGCTGCACGCCACGCCTCCCGGTACTACGTTGCGCGATCCCGGAATGACCTGCGCCATCCCGATAGTCGCGCGCCCGTCTGGATTATGGGCGATGCCGATTTGCTCCACCGCCAGCGCCAGCTCGGCGAAGGCGGTCAGCGCGTCGCGGCGGCTGCCCATCGGCGTGGTTCCGGCGTGGGCGGAAAAGCCCTCCAGGGTGACGTTGAACCAGCGCTGGCCCATTGCCGCGTGAACGAGGCCGATATCAACGCCTTCTTCTTCCAGAATCGGCCCCTGTTCGATATGCACTTCGTAGCAGGCGTGGAGCGGGCAGGCGGCGGCAGGACGCTCCCCGCGATAGCCGATAGCCTCCAGCGCCTCGCCGACGCTGATGCCGTCGCGATCTTCGCGGGCGAGCGCGAAGGACTCGCTAAACTGCCCGGCCCAGACGCCGGACGCCAGCATCGCCGGGGCAAAGCGCGCCCCTTCTTCGTTGGTCCAGTTCACCAGCACGATATCGCGTTCGGTCGCAATGCCGCGGTCGTTCAGCGTGCGCAGCGCCTCCAGCCCGGCGAGGACGCCGTAAATGCCGTCATAGCGGCCGCCGAGCGGTTGGGAATCGACGTGCGAACCGGTCAACACCGGGGGCAGATGCGAATGTTTACCGCAGCGGCGAATAAACATATTCCCCATACTGTCGACTTCGCAGGGGAAGCCAGCTTCACGCGCCCACTGGCGCAGCAGATTGCGCGCCTGGCGGTCCTCTTCGCTAAGCGCCAGTCGGGTCACGCCGCCCGCCGGCGTGGCGCCGAGCTGCGCCATCTCGTTGAGCGTCGACCACAGACGTGCGCCGTTGACGGTTATCATGGCTTATCCTTTTTCACGCGATAGCGGAAGTCGCAGCACTTTCCACCCTGCATAATGGTGGTGGTACGGGTCAGCTCCACATCCGGGGCATAGCCGACGATAAACTTATCGTCGCGGGCGCAGGAGAGCAGATGGCCAATCTCGCCGAGGCCCATTTCGTGGTACATCTCGGCGTAGCGGCAGCGGTTCACGTTGTAGTTATACTGCTGGTCGTCGGCGTCCAGTACCTTGACCTCCAGGGCGTTATCTTTTTCCCACAGATACTGCAGCGCGACAAAGCTGCGAATATCCGCGCCGTTCGGCTCCTGGCGGGCAAAGGCTTTCCCCGCCTCAATCGCAGCGTTTTCAATCGCTTCGCCGATGACCGCCTGGGCGCGAGCCTTACCTATTTCCCGCACCAGGATGTCGTAAATCGGCTTGATTATTTCTGCTTCAATTTTGCGGCGGGCGAGAATGCCCAGCTCGTTATTATCACTCATCACATTGCCTCACTGCGTTACTTCGTTGTTGCGCCGCCGAGTACGGTTTGCGGCTGCCATTTGCCGTCGACGACTTTATAAACGGTAAAGGTTGGCGATTTCAGGTTGCCCTCTTTATCAAAGGCGATTTGTCCGGTCACGCCGGCGTAGTTAATGGCGCGCAGGGCGGGCAGATAGTCGGCGGGATCGACGGAGTCGGCTTTTTCCATCGCCGCGACCAGCACGCGGGTAGCGTCATAGGCGAACGGCGCGTGCAGTTCGATATGGGTGTGATAGCGCGACTGGTAGGCCTGCTCGAAGGCTTTACCGCCCGGCATCTGCTCAACCGGCAGTCCCGGCTCCAGCGCCACCACGCCGTCGCCCTCTTTTTGCGCCAACTGGAGGAAGGTCTGGCTAACGAAGCCGCCTGCGCCCATCAGGGTGGCGTTCATGCCCAGCTGTTTGATGCGGCGCGCCAGCGGGGCGGCCTGACTATCGACGCCGCCAAAGAAAATCAGATCGGCGTTTTTGCTGCGGATAGCGGTCAGCACGGCGCTGAAGTCGACGGTTTTGTCATCGACGTACTGGCGGTCGACGATGTTGATTCCCTGCGCTTCCAGCGACTTAATAAACTCATCCGCCAGCCCCTGGCCGAAGGCGGTACGGTCATCGATGACCGCGATGCGTTTGGCCTTCAGGGTTTGTACCGCGTACTGTCCGGCAAACTGTCCGCCGTCATCGTCGTGGCCCATCACGCGGAAGCTGGTGTCGAAACCCTGTTTGGTGTAGGCGTGCCCGGTGGCGACCGGCGCGACCTGGGCGATGCCCGCATCGTGGTAAACCCGCGCAGCGGGAATGCTGGTGCCGGTGTTCCAGTGGCCGACGACGCCCGCGACGCCGCTATCCACCAGACGCTGGGCGACGGCGACGGCGGTGCGTGGGTCGGACTGATCGTCTTCCGATTGCAGCTTGAAGGTCACCGCCTTGCCGCCGATGGTCGGGTGCTGCTTGTTGATATCGTCAATCGCCAGCTGCGCGCCGTTTTCCAGATCCTTGCCGATACGCGCGGAAGGGCCGGTGAGCGGGCCTGCCAGGCCGATAATGACGGTTTCGCTGGCCGCGGACCACGCGGCGGATGAGGCAAAACCACTGAGCAGAATAGCGGCGCTGAGCGCGCTGATTTTTACGGTTTTCATTGTTTTTCCCTGATGCTGGTTGGTGTGTTAAACGGGCATTTCGCCCAAATAAATCTGTGCAATACGATCGTCGGCCAGCAGCGTTTGCGACTGACCGCGCTCGACGATGCTGCCGCTGTCCATCACCCAGGCGCTGTCGGTCGCCTCCAGCGCCAGGCGTGCGTTCTGCTCGATCAGCAGCAGCGCGACGCCGCGCTGGCGCAGGGTGGCGATAACGCGAAAAATGTTCTCGACCATCAGCGGCGCCAGGCCCATTGACGGCTCGTCGAGGATCAGCAGGCGCGGCTGGCTGAGCAGGGCGCGGTTGAGCGCCAGCAGCTGCTGTTCACCGCCGGAGAGCAGCCCCGCCAGCTGATGCTGGCGTTCGGCGAGGCGCGGGAAATTAGCGAAGATGGCGCGCATCTCCTGTTTGACCGCCGTCGCGTCGCGTCGTAGCCAGGCGCCCATTTGCAGGTTTTCCAGCACCGTCATGCGCGCAAAGATGCCGCGTCCTTCCGGCACCATCACGAGTCCTTCGCGCAGCAGGGATTCGGCCCGACGTTTGCGTATCGGTTTGCCGTTAAACAGAATTTCGCCGCTAAAGGGTTCCAGCCCGGTAATGGCGCGGACGGTGGAGCTTTTGCCCGCGCCGTTGGCGCCGATAAGCGTGGTCTGCTCGCCCTCTTTCACGCTGAATGAGACGTCGCGCACCGCCTGGATGCCGCCGTAGTGGACGCTAAGCTGGTTAACGGTTAATAAATCAGACATGGGCGCTGCCTCCCAGCCAGGCGGCGATCACCGCCGGATCTCGGCGTACGCTATCCGGCGTGCCGCTGGTTAACGTTTTGCCGTAATCCAGCACCATCAGGCGATCGCAGATCCCCATCACCAGCTTGACGTCATGCTCAATCATCAGCAGCGTTTTGCCGTCGTCGCGAATACGCAGCAGCAGTTCGCCAAGGGCCATCTTCTCGGCGGCGTTCATCCCGGCCGCTGGTTCATCCAGCGCTAACAGTCGCGGATCGGTCGCCAGCGCGCGGGCAATCTCCAGCCGCCGCTGGTGGCCGTAGGCGAGGTCGCAGGCGCGGTAGTGGGCGAACTGCGCGATACCGGTATAATCCAGCAGGTGCCAGGCCAGCTCGCGGGTTTGCGCTTCCTCGGCGCGGGCGCGTTTATGGCGGGAGAGCGCGGCCCACAGGCCATTACGGGTGCGCACGTGGCGGCCCACCATTACGTTCTCCAGCACCGACATGTCGTTAAACAGCCGCACGTTCTGAAAAGTGCGGGCGATCCCTGCGGCGGTCACTTTCTCAATATTCTTCGGAAAATAGGCTTCGCCGCCGATAGCGAACTCGCCGCTGTCCGCCGGGTAAAGCCCGGTAATCAGATTAAAACAGGTGGTTTTTCCCGCGCCGTTGGGGCCAATCAGGCCGTAGATTTCGCCCTCGTTGATGCTCAGCGATACGTTGTCGACCGCCGTCAGACCGCCAAAACGCTTGGTCATATGGCGTACGCTTAACAGGCTCATGCTTTTGCTCCTTGATGTCGCGCGGGCCAGATGCCCTGCGGGCGCAGCAGCATGACCAGCACCAGCGCCAGACCGTAGAACAGCTGGCGCAATACTTCCGGGTCAATCAGCACTTCGCCAAACAGCGCCTGCTGTACCGGCGCCGCCTGGCTGCGCAGCAGTTCCGGCAGCGCGGTCAGCAGCACCGCGCCGAGGATCACGCCGGGGATGTGCCCCATCCCGCCCAGCACCACCATCGCCAGGACCGCAATCGACTCCTGCAGGGTAAAGGATTCCGGCGAAACAAAGCCCTGAAATGCGCCGAACAGCGCGCCCGCCACGCCGCCGAATGAGGCGCCGATAGCGAAAGCCAGCAGTTTGTAATTACGCAGGTTGATGCCCATCGCGCGGGCGACGTCTTCGTCCTCGCGGATCGCGTGCCAGGCCCGACCAATGCGTGAATGCTGTAGCCGCAGGCAGACGAAAATAATCGCCACGATCGCCAGCATCAGCAGGTAGTACCACAGCCACAGCGCCGGGACTTTAAAACCAAACCAGTGATAGACGCCGCTAAACTTGAGGCCGAACAGATTCAGCGAATCGACCCCGGAAATGCCTTTTGCGCCGTTGGTGATGTTGACCGGACGGTCGAGGTTGCGCATCAGGATGCGAATAATTTCACCGAACCCGAGGGTGACGATGGCCAGATAATCGCCGCGCAGCTTGAGCGTCGGCGCGCCCAGCACGATACCGCAGCCTGCCGCCACCAGCGCGGCGAGCGGAATAATCACCAGCCAGGAGGTGTGCAGGCCGTCCGGAAACCAGCTATTTAAAATCGGGAAGACGTCCAGCAGATGCGGCGAGGCCAGCAGCGCCGCCAGATACGCGCCGACGGCGTAAAAGGCGATAAAGCCCATATCCAGCAGGCCGGTGTAGCCGACCACAATATTCAGCCCCAGCGCCAGCATAACGTAGAGCAGGGCGAAGTCGATGACTCGCACCCAGTAGTTGCCGCCGAGCTGGCTGGCGACCATCGGCGCGACCAGCAGCGCGCAGACCAACAGGGTCATCCCGGACCAGAAGCGGCGGGAGACGACAGGCGTATCGAGTTGTGCCGTTGTCATGATTTTTCTCCTAAGCCCGGTGCGCGACGCGTTCGCCGAGCAAACCGGCCGGGCGGAAGACCAGCACCAGGATCAGCACCATAAAGGCGAAGATATCCTGGTAGTTGCTGCCGAAGACGCCGTGGGTCAGGTCCCCGAGATAGCCTGCGCCAAGAGATTCGATAAGGCCCAGCAGCAGGCCGCCGATCATCGCGCCGCGAATATTACCGATGCCGCCGAGCACCGCGGCGGTAAAGGCTTTAATGCCGGGCAGAAAGCCCATGGAGAAGCTGGCATTACCGTAGTTGCTGGCCATCATGACGCCAGCCAGCGCGGCGAATATGCCGCCGATGGCGAAAGTGAGGGCGATAATTGCGTTAGGGTTTACGCCCATTAGCGTGGCGATGCGCGGATTTTCCGCTACCGCGCGCATCCCGCGACCTAAACGGGTGTACTCCACCAGCAGCCACAGGCCAAGCATCACCGCGAAGGCCAGCGCGACGGTGACGATTCCGGTGACGGTAACGAGAGCCGGCGGATGCGCTGCGCTGCCGTGGGTCACGGCGATGGCATCCATTGACAGGATCTGCGGGAACATCAGCGGATTACGCGACCAGACGATCATTGCCACGGTTTGCAGCAGTACCGAGACGCCGATCCCGGAGATCAGCGGCGCCAGGCGCGGGGCGTTGCGCAGGCGGCGGTAGGCAAAGCGTTCGACCGCCATCGCCAGCAGGGCGCAGACCGCCATGGCCAGCAGCAGCGCCAGCCCCAGCTGCGCCAGCGGCGGCAAAGTGGGGAAATGGGCGTTCAGCGCGTGCATCCCGGAAAGCGTGGTCAACGCGCCGACCATCAGAATATCGCCGTGGGCAAAGTTAATAATGCGCAGGATGCCGTACACCATGGTGTAGCCGAGCGCGATCAGGGCGTAGATGCTGCCGAGCATGACCCCGTTGATGATTTGTTGTATGAGTGTGTCCAACTGATTGTTCCGACAAGATGCTCAAATAATAGCTACCATCCAACAAATGAATTAAATTGTAAAATACGCATATATTCTTTCTTATTATAAATGTGTGGTTAACTATCTTTATGATTTTAAATATAATTAAATAATGCATCGGATAGCGAAATGCGCTAAGAAAATCAACATATGAAAAAAACAGAACAATCAGAGGGGCCGGTTAGCTGGTCGGAGAGTACGTTGGCCAACGATCCCCCGCTGCGGGCGGTGCGCGCCTTCGAGGCGATCGCACGCCTCGGCAGCGTAACCCTGGCGGCGCAGGAGCTGGCAATATCGCCCTCGGCGGTCAGCCATCAGCTCAAAGTGCTGGAAAGCTATTTGCAGATCCCGCTCACCGAACGTCAGGGGCGACGGCTGACCCTCAGCCAGCAGGGGCGAGAGTATTACCGCTCGATCCGCGCGGCGTTTAACGTGCTGCGTCAGGCCACTGAGCACCTGGTCGATCAGGTGCAAACCCAGCAGGTGACGATCAGCCTGATCCCGCTGTTTGGCATGGGCTGGTTTATTCCCCGGCTGCCGTCATTCGTGCACGCGAATCCGCATACCGAAATCAACGTGGTTTACGCCAACCACCGCAACTATCTTAGCGACGCTTCCGATATGTCGATCCGCTTTGGCAACGGTCACTGGGTTGGCTATCAAAGCGAAAAGCTGATCTCCGGCAGAATGGTTCCGGTATGCAGTCAGGCTTTTCTCCGCCTCCATGGGCATATTGATACCCCGGAACAGCTGTTGCAGATGCCGCTGCTGCATGATGAGGAGCGCACCACGTGGAACCAGTGGTTTGTGCAGCAGGGAGTGAAGCGCCCGCCGCGATCGACCGGGCCGATGTTTGAGGATGGTCTGCTAACCCTGGCGGGCGTACAGGCCGGGCTGGGCTGTGCGCTAATGCGCGAGCCGCTGATCGCTCCCTATCTGAAGAGCGGCGAGCTGGTGAAAATCTTCGATGCGGCAATAGATGATGGCCGGGATTATTATCTCTGCGTGCGCCAGGATAGCGAGATGACCCCCAATGGCAAACTATTACAAAGCTGGCTTCGTCAGCAGGCCTTCGGCTGATATTTACTTAAGAATTTACTTAATCCAGCTCACACTTTTGTCCGGTCATCATTGAATTCATCAAAGGCCGCTTAGATAATCCGCCGAAATAACCCATTTTTATGATGGCGTGCTACTGCGAAAGCAGGCAAGACCAAAATAGAAATGCTCTCCCGCCAAGGGGAGCGTCTCTGTTTTGGTCTTTTTTTTGCCCCAACACCAGGGAACACTATGAACTATAACGAAACAGCAGACAAAATCCTCCACGCGGTGGGCGGTGCGGAGAACATCCGTATGCTCACCCATTGCGCGACCCGGCTGCGCATGGAGTTCAACGACCGCGCAAAGGTTAACGATGCGCAGATTGGCGCCCTCCCCGGCGTGATCAGCGTAGTGGAGAAGGGCGGCCAGTTCCAGATAGTTATCGGCAATGAGGTGCAGCAGGTTTATCGCCTGCTCAATAAGGCGCTGCCGGAGAAAAAAGGCCCTGCAGGCGGCGATAAAAACGCGAAGCCGGCCGGCATCGTCGCCCGGATTATCAGCGTTATTTCGACCACCTTTACCCCGGTGATCCCGGCGATTACCGGCGCGGGGATGATTAAAGCGCTGCTGGCCATTCTCAAGCTCACCGGGGTGATTAGCGAAACCAGCTCGACGTATCAGCTGCTGAATATTATTGCCGACGCCGCCTTCTTCTTCCTGCCGGTGCTGCTGGCCTACGGCGCATCGCTGAAGTTTGAATGCAACCCGATTCTGGCGATGACCCTCGCGGGCGTGCTGCTGCATCCGGGCATCGGCCAGATGCTGGCGGCCGGTAAAGCGGTGGATTTTGTCGGCATCAACGTTCTGCTTTCCGATTACGCTGGTTCGGTGCTGCCGATTATTCTGACCGTGTGGCTGATGTCGTGGGTGGAGCGCTTCGCCGAAAAAGTGTCGCCATCGATTATCAAGTTTTTCGTTAAGCCGATGCTGATTCTGCTGATTACCGCGCCGCTGGCGCTGGTGGTGGTCGGCCCAGCGGGCATTTTGCTTAACGACCTGGTGGCCGCGGGGGCGGGCGCTATCGACCGCCACGCCAGCTGGTTAATCCCGATGCTGATGGGCACCCTGCAGCCCTTCCTGATCATTACCGGCACCGCCTGGGCGATGACGCCGATCGCCACCGGTCAGCTGAGTAAAAGCGGTTACGAGATGATTAACGGCCCGGGGATGCTGGCCTCAAACGTGGCGATGGGAGCGGCGACGCTGTGCGTGGCGCTGAAAACCAAAAATAGCAACCTGCGCCAGCTGGCCTCCTCGTCGGGATTTACCGCACTGCTGGGGATCACCGAACCGGCGCTGTACGGGGTGCTGCTCAAGTTCCGCCGCGTGCTGATTGCCGCGATGATCGGCGGCGGCTGCGCCGGGGTCTATGCCGGGGTGAGCGGGCTGGTGCGCTACGCGTTTGTCTCGCCAGGCCTCGCGGCGCTGCCGGCGTTTATCGGTGAAAACCCGATGAACATCGTTCATGCGCTGGTGACCTGCGCGATTTCCATCGTGGTGACCTTTACCCTGACCTGGTTTATCGCCTTCAAAGATGTTCCTGAGGAACAAGAAGCGGTGGACGAGGCGCCGCAGCCTGCGGTGAGCGCTAAAAGCGAGGGGGAGACGGAAGTATTAAGCCCGCTGCGCGGTCAGGTGGTGGCGCTCAGTGAAGTGAATGACGACGTCTTTTCCGGCGGTCTGTTGGGCGAGGGGCTGGCGATTCGTCCCGAAGAGGGAGTACTGCGCGCGCCGTTTAGCGGCACGGTGATGATGTTCCTGCCCTCCTGCCACGCCGTTGGCCTGCAGAGCGACAGCGGGGTTGAGCTGCTGATCCATATCGGTATTGATACCGTTAATCTTAACGGCCAGCACTTTAGCTCATCGCTGAAGGTGGGGGATAGGGTGGAGGCGGGGCAGGTGCTGATCCGCTTTGATATTCCCGCCATCGAACAGGCCGGATACGACCTGATTACGCCAGTCATTGTGGTCAACGGCGATGGGCAGCACGCTCTGCGCTTTACCGACGCCGCCCGGGTGGATTACGGCGAGACGCTGATGGTGCAATCCGTTAAGGAGGCGCAGCCATGATTTATCAACAGCAGGCCCGGTTCCCGGACGGTTTTCTGTGGGGCGCGTCCACCTCAGCCTATCAGGTTGAGGGCGCGTGGAATGAAGACGGTAAAGGACCGTCGGTAGTCGACATGCTTAGCCATCCGCCGGGAACGGCGGACTTCCGCATCGCCAGCGACCACTATCATCACGTGGAGGAGGACGTCGCGCTGATGGCGCAGATGGGGCTGAAGGCCTACCGTTTTTCGGTGGCCTGGTCGCGGGTGATACCTGACGGCGATGGCCCGGTGAATCAGGATGGGCTGGCCTTTTATCACCGCCTGATCGACGCCCTGACGCGCCACGGGATCACCCCCATCGTGACGCTCTACCACTTCGACCTGCCGTGGGCGCTGGAGCTAAAAGGCGGCTGGCTGAACCGCAAAACCGGGGAGGCATTCGTGCGCTATGCCAGGCTGCTGTTCAGCGAATTTGCCGCCAAAGTTCCGCTCTGGCTGACCATCAACGAACAGAACACCATGATTCTGCATCCCGGCGCGATTGGCGTGCCCGCCGATCGTGAACTGCCGGATAAGAAGGCGCTGTACCAGCAGAATCATCATATGATGCTGGCCCAGGCGCAGATCTTCGCCCTGTGCCACCGTGAGTTCCCCGGGCTGCGCATCGGCCCGGCGATAAACACCACGTCGATGTACGCCGAAAGCTGTAAGCCGGAGGACGCCATCGCCGCGCATAACTGGGAGACGCTGCGCTGCTGGAGCTTTCTGGATGTTGCGGTGCATGGGCGCTACAACGCCCTGGCGTGGGCCTATATGCAGGATCGCGGCCTCGCGCCGGAACTGCAGCCGGAGGATGCGCTGATTTTGCAGCAGGGGAGGCCGGACTTTATCGCCATTAATTACTACTCGACCGCCACCATTGCCGCCAGCCGGGGCGACGGCGGGGACGTTGCGCCCCGCGCGGGCGATCAGCAAATTATGCTGGGCGAAGAGGGGGTTTATCGTCCGGCGGAAAATCCATGGGTCGGCAAAACCCCCTACGGCTGGGTGGTCGACCCGGTAGGGCTGCGTCTGACGCTGCGTAAAGTGTGCGAGCGCTATGGTCTGCCGATTCTGATTAGCGAAAACGGGATGGGCGCGCCGGACAAGCTGGAGCCTGACGGGACGGTGAATGACGACTATCGCATCGCTTTCCTCGACGCGCATATCGCACAGATGCGGCTGGCGATTGCCGACGGCGTCGAGCTGATGGGCTACTGTCCGTGGGCGGCGATTGACGTGGTCAGCACCCATCAGGGATACGCCAAGCGCTACGGTTTTATTTATGTCGATCGCGGCGAGGATGACCTGAAGCGGCTGCAAAGGATCCGCAAACGCAGCTTCTGGTGGTATAAGGATGTCATCGCGCAAAACGGCAACCACGACGAGTCGCAGAGATGATTGTTCAGAAGGTGCTCAATAATAGCCTCGTGCTCTCGATGGACGACGATAACAGGGAGGTTATCGTCATGGGGAAAGGCATTGGTTTCAATAGCAGGCCCGGCGATGCAATCGCCCCGGAGAAGATAGAGAAGCTATTCGTAACCCAGGCGCTCGGCGCGCGCAGCGGCTATCTTGAGGCGCTCTCCGCCATTCCGGATGAGGTCATTGAGATGGCCGCAATGATTATTTCCCGCGCCAATATGCAGCTCGCCAGCAAAGTCCGCGAGCAGATTTTCTTTACCCTCGCCGACCATCTGACTTTCGCCATCGAGCGCAGCCGCAAAGGGATCGCTATTCAGAACCGCCTGCTGCCGGAAGTCAGGCGCTTTTATCCGCAGCAGTTCCGCGTCGCCAGTGAGGCGGTGACGATTATTCGCCAGCAGTACGGGATTGAACTGCCGGAGGAGGAAGCCGGGAATATCGCCTTTCATCTGGTTAACGGCCAGAGCGAGGGCGACGACGTAGCGCAGACCATGCAGTCGGTGAAAATGCTGAAGGATATTTTTAATCTCGTGCAGTACCACTTTAAGCAGCAGATAGACACCGAATCGATAAACTACTCGCGCTTTCTGGTCCATATGCAGTTTTTCCTCCAGCGTTTACAGGAGGGGGAGCTGGACGGCGCGCGGGACAGCTTTCTGCTGGTGCAGGTGATTAAGGCGTATCCGGACGCTTACCGCTGCGCGCTGCTGATCCGCGACTACGTTAAAGCCCAGCTCGATATCACCCTCGGCGGCAACGAGCTGCTGTGGCTCACCGTTCATCTGGTGCGGATCGCGGGGCTGGATGCGTGAATCACCGATGCCGAAACTGCAGCGTCGCCGGCAGGTAGCGCTGTAGCGGTTCAGGCTTGTTGCCCTCGATCAGCTGACTGATTAAATCGTAGCAGTGCCAGGCCAGCTGGCGGTTATCCTGCTGTACGGTATCAATACGCAGCGACAGCGAATCGTAGAGATAGTGATCGTCAAAGCTCGCCAGGTGGATGTCGGAGTCGAGTAAATGGTGCTGGCTCATATAGCGCAGTACCCCTTCCAGCAGCCCGCAGGCGGCGGTAAATAGCGCCTTTGGCGGCCTTCCCAGGCGCGCGCAGAGGGCGGCGAACATCTCATAGCCGGAGCTGGGATGGTAGTTGCCGTTGATCACCCACTCCGGGCGCAATTCAATACCCGCCTGGGCCAGACCCTGCGTAAACCCGGCCAGACGATCGCGGGAGGGCGACAGACGCGGCTGGCCGCCTAAAAACCAGAACTCATCGCTATGCTGAGGCGCGATGCGGGAAATCAGCTCCGTCGTTGGGGTAATCGAATCGGTCATCACCAGCGGCAGCGCGCTTTCATTAGGACAGCGGTCAAACAGCACCACCGGCAGCTGTTCGCTGAGCTTCAGGTAGTCGGCATCGTTGTGCATACAGGAGGCGACGATCAGACCGTCAACCTGGCGGGCAATCATGTTATTGACCACCATGCTCTCCTGACCGGGGTTTTCATCGGTACAGGAGATCAGCAGCTGGACGCCTGCTTCGCGGCACAGCATCTCCAGCTCATGGGAAAAGACCGCAAAGCCGTAGTTGGTGATTTCCGGCACCACCAGGCCGATGGTGTGGCTACGGTTGTCGCGCAGCGAGCGGGCGTGGATGCTCGGCTGATAGTGCTGCTCGCGGGCAATCGCCAGCACGCGCTCGCGCGTTTCCTGCGCCACGCGCAGCTCCTTGCCACGCCCGTTCAGCACCAGGCTGGCGGTCGCTTTGGAAACGCCCGCCAGTTCGGCGATATCTTTAATGGTTACGCGTTTGGTTTTCATTACGACGCCATGAGCCTGAAAGCAAAACGCTTATTCTACCATGCATGTTCGCAGCGGCCAGTAGCAGAATGCGTCCGGCGCGCTGCCGGAGAAAATCAGCTGCGCCGGATAAGCCGGGAAGCAGCGGCTGCTCATCACCCCCTCGCCGTCGTTGATGAAAATCTCCACGCTCGACCGGTCGATGAAAATCCGCAGCGAACGGACCTCGCCGCGCCAGTAACGATAGTGCATCTCGTCGCCGGCGAGGCTGCGTCGCGCCAGGCGAATCCCGCGGGTATCGCGCTCAAGGGTCAACGCGCCGCCGAAATCGAGGCTTAACGCATCGTCCCGGGCGGTTTGCAGGGCGATCTCCATCGGCGCCAGCGGCAGGGCGTTCCCCGGCCAGCCGTGCGCTTCGCCGCGCAAAGCGGTCAGCTCGCGCAGCGGACGCTGGTAGAGCTGACCGTCGATCAACTCCAGCTCACGCAGGCAGGTCATCTGATGGATCCAGCCGTTGGCAAGAGTCGGCTGAAGCATCTCTTCGCCGTCCGGCACGCCCATCCAGCCGACCAGCAGACGGCGGCCATCGCGGGTGTGCATGGTTTGCGGGGCATAAAACTCAAACCCGGCGTCCAGTTCGTGCAGCTCGCGGTGGCTGAAAGCGGCGCGGTCGTAGTCGAAACCACCGGCCATCCATACTGCCGGATAGGTATTGAGGAAGCGCTCTTCTTCGCGAGCCATCCCCTGCGGGCAGCAGATCAGAATATGCTGGTCGCCGAGCGGAAACAGATCCGGGCACTCCCACATATAGCCGGCGTCGTCGAGGCCATTGAGGCCGTAGCCGGCGATTTCGCCCTCACTCGTCCACTGATGGAGGTCTGCGGAGCTGAACAGCAGCACCTTGCCGCGCTTTTGCCGATCCTGCGCGCCCAGTACCATGTACCAGCGTCCTTCGTGCCGCCAGACTTTCGGGTCGCGTACGTGGCCGGTGTAGCCCTCCGGCAGGGGCTGGACTGGGCCAATTTTGCGGAAGGTGCCGTCGGCGTTTTCCGTTGCCAGGCACTGCCAGGCGGTTCGGCCGCCATCGGCAAACTTCACGTTGCCGGTATAGCACAGGGTGAGCGTACCGTTGTTATCCACCGCGCTGCCGGAGTAGCAGCCGTTACGGTCATACTCTTCGTCCGGCATCAGCGCAATCGGCTCATGCTGCCAGTGCAGTAAATCGGCGGAGCTCCAGTGCCCCCAGCACTTAAATTTATGATCGCAGGCGAGCGGGTTCCACTGATAAAACAGGTGATAGCGTCCGGCAAATTCGACAAAGCCGTTGGGGTCGTTCATCAGCCCGGTAACCGGCGCATGGTGCCAGCGCGGATAGTGACTATCGGCCAGCGCGCGCGGCTGGCCCTGCATAACGGCCTGCAAAATCGCAGGCAGCCGTGATGGAAGTGACATTATTCAGCGTCCGTTTTGTATTTCAGCACCAGGGAAACCGTAAAGGCGACGCCAAAGGCGATAACCATTCCGATAATGTAGTTCAGCAGCGAGCTGGCCTGCACGATGGCCATGCCGGGGATCGCCGTCAGGCCTACCGCGGTCATGTAGACGTGCATGGATACCACCCATGCGCCGCCCGCCGCGCCGCCGATCAGCGCCGCGATAAACGGCTTCACAAAGCGCAGGTTGATACCAAAAATCGCCGCCTCGGTGATGCCAAGCATGGCGGAAAACGCTGAGGGCAGCGTAATGGCTTTAATTTTTGCGTCTTTGGTTTTGAACCACACCGCCAGGCAGGCGCCACCCTGAGCGACGTTAGCCATCGCCCAAATCGGCAGCAGGAAGTTGACGCCGATGGAGGGATTGCCGAGGAGTCCGGCTTCGATGGCGTGGAAGCTGTGGTGAATACCGGTAATGACGATAACCGAATAGAGACCGCCAAACAGCAGACCAGCTAGCCAGCCGGCGTGGCTAATCAGGGTGCTGAGGACAAACGAAATACCGTCGCCGAGCGTGCGACCGGCCGGGCCGATAATCAGCAGGGCGATAAAGCCGGAAATAATCACCGTCAGGAACGGCGTCAGTATCAGGTCCAGGGCATCGGGGATCGCGCGGCGCAGCTGCTTTTCAACGATGCTCATAAACCAGACCGCCAGCAGCACCGGGAACACCGTACCCTGATAGCCGATCATGGCGATTTCGAGGCCGAAGAAGTTCATGGTATGGAAACCGGCGGCGACTCCCCAGGCGTTCGTCAGCGCCGGGTGGGTCAGAATGCCGCCGAGCGTTGCGCCGAGATAGGGGTTACCGCCGAATTCGCGGGCGGCGGTAAAGCCAATCAGAATCGGTAGAATGATAAACGCCGCCGAGCTGCACATATCCAGCATGATGTAGATGGCGTTGCCTGGGTCAACCCAGCCGTAGGTTTTGACCATTCCCAGCAGGCCCATCAGCAGACCGGAAGCGACGATAGCCGGGATAATCGGCACGAAGATGTTTGACAGCAGGCGGGCGATGCGCTGGAACGGGTTAAGCTTTTTCGCCGCGATGTCGGCGGCTTCCGATTTACTGGACTCGCTAATACCTGCCGCCTGAATAAAAGCGGCATAGACTTTATTTACCACCCCGGTGCCGAAAATAATCTGCATCTGCCCGGCATTACGAAAGCAGCCCTTAACCCCTTCAATTTTGCCGATGGCCTGCTGGTCAGCCAGCGCGTCATCAACCAGCACCAGGCGCAGGCGCGTGGCGCAGTGCGCGGCGCTGGCGATATTTTCCTTGCCTCCCAGAAGCGGAAGCAGCGAGCGGGAAATCTGTTCAAAATCCATAGTACCCTCTGAATGCGTAAACATTTTCGTGTTGTCGTCCCGTGTTCACGGGGGCGCAGTTTCTGCGTCGTTATTGTGTCCGGGGCGACGAAGGCGTTTTGCCGCCCCGGCGGTTCCTGTCATCTGATGTAACCGTCAGAACCAGGTTTCCATCTGCATACCGAACGACCATTCGCCGCCCGAGTTAAAACCGTTGCTGCCCAGCGCGTCATCGCTGGCGTAATTATTCAGTTTTTTGCTCCAGTCCATCCAGGAGGTGTAGAAACGAATCTCCGGACGACTGAAGAAATCACCGATGCTGCCGACCTTAAAGGTTGGAGCGAAGGTGAGCTTGTAGAAGCTACCGTTCACCGCATGACGATCGTTATAACCTTCGGGTTTGAGATCCATATACTGGTAGCTGCCTTCGTAGGCGAGGGCGAAGTTCTGATTGATCTCCTGGATCAGGCGCACGTTGAACGTTGCCCACTGGTAGCTATCGCCATCGACATAGCGGTCTTTGCTGCTTTGCGCCAGGATCGCCGGGGCGATAGACCAGTTTTTGCCGATCGGCGTGGTACCGTAGCTGGCAATGCGCCATGTGTCGGCTCCCGAACGAAGGGCGCCGTCAGAGCCGATACCTTTAACCTCTGCGCCCAGGCCGTGACCGTAGAGCAGGGCGGTTTTGCTGCTACCGTCGCGCAGGCCGTAGAAACTGTCGTTATGCAGGCCGAGCAGCGCGTGTACGCCGGTATTTGCCGCATCGCCTTTCACCAGATTGCCGTTGGTATCTTTACGCTCGTCGTTATCTTTCGCCCGCAGACCGCTGACCATCATCTGCAGCGGACCGGCGAAGTGGTTCATGGTGAGGATATAGTTCTGCACGCTGTTGCTGGAATCATCGATGTCGCCGAAGTTACGCCCGTAAAGGGAGAAATTACTGCGCAGGCTGTCGTTCCACTTCACGTCGTAGATACCGCCGCCGGTACCGGCGAGAAACACGACGTCAGAGTCGATCCAGTGAATATCAAAGTTGTCGCGGTCAAAACGTTTCCCGGCCCACAGGGTGGAGCCTTTAAACGGCCCGGCGAACGTAGGCAGGTTACCCAGTTCGACAAAGGCCTGACGAACGTTCAGATCGCTGGTGCTTGCCGTCCAGTCGTTATAAGTGGTTTGCCCGTCGGCGACCATCACTTTGAAACGGGTGGTGGCCCCGTTATCCAGGGTCTGCTTATGTTCAAGGTTCATTTCAACATAGGTATCGGCCTGGTTTCCCAGACGGCCGATTGCTCCGCCGGTTTCCCCCGCTGGCGTCATGTAGGCTCCGGATTTGGTGCTGGCGCCGGAATCATTCATTATTACGCCGGAGCGGGCGTAGCCGTGAAACTCAAAGCCGCTTTTCTCATCGGCCTTTTTCTCAAGTTTGGCGGTACGCTGAGCCACTTCCTGAGTCGTGTCCTGGTTTTTTTGCTGCTGCGCGGTGAGTTGCTGGACTTTTTTCTCCGCCGACTCGGCGCGGTTTTCCGCCGTTTGCGCCCTGTTTTCCGCTTCCTGCAGGCGCTTTTCCAGCGCGATGAGCCGGGCTTCAATGGTGCTGAGGTCCGTTTGCGCGTGGGCTGAGGCGGCGCCGGTTAGCAAAGCGATAAGAACCGCAAGTGTGCTTTTTCTATACATGCTGGTCGCATCCCAAAAGTAAAATGAAAAGTAGTGTTTTTTGCTAAACCGGTTTAGGCGCTATGTTAAGCCCGACCTTTAACATTTTTAAAATGAATTTGCTAAACCGGTTTAATAAATGTGATGGATGCAACAAAGTGAGCCGCGCAGGGCGGCTTTAACGATTAAAACTGGCGATTAAGATCGCGCTGATAAGGCAGGGCGGTCATCGCGCCTTTCGCCGTTGTCGCCAGGGCGCCGCAGGTTTGCGCCAGCGTGAGGGTCGGTTCCAGCGCGGCGATATCCGTCGGCATCCCGTTGGCGGCAAGGCTGGCGAGCAGTCCGGCGACAAATGCGTCTCCCGCGCCGGTGGTGTCCACGCTGACAACGGGCCTGGCGCTGAAATGGGTAAACTGCTGCTGGAAGGCGGCAAGCACGCCCGCCTTACCCTGGGTCACCAGCAGCAATTCCGGCTGATAGCGCTCAGTTAGGCTGGCGATTCCATGCGCTAAATCATCACTGCCGCTGATGAATACCAGCTCCTCTTCCGATAGCTTCACCACGTTGGCCATCCGCAAAGCGCGATCGAGGCAGGCGTGCAGCAGTTCCTGATCCTGCCAGAGATCCGGGCGGATATTGGGGTCAAAGCTGACCCGACCGCCGGCATATTTAATGCGCTCCATTGCCGCGAAGGTGGTACTGCGGCTGGGCTCGGCGCTGAGCGCAATAGAGCAGACGTGCAGCCACTGCCCGGCGGCAAACGGCGGCAGGTCTTCTTCGGTGAGGAACAGGTCCGCGCTGGGGCGCACCATAAAGGTAAAGGTGCGTTCCCCCTGATCGTCAAGGTCGACTACCACGGTGGAGGTACGGTGCTGGCCGTCGAGGTGCATATGGCTGACGTCGACCTGCTCCTGTTGCAGGGTATGACGCATAAAGCGGCCAAACGGATCGTCGCCGACGCGTCCGATAAACCCGCTGTTTCCGCCAAGGCGGGCGACGCCTACCGCTACGTTAGCCGGCGCGCCGCCGGGGCACTGCAGCAGGCGGCCTTCGCTCTCCGGCAGCAGGTCCACTACCGCGTCGCCCAGAACCCAAACTTTTGCATTCATGCTGAAAATTCTCCATAGCTAAACTTAATTAAACCGGTTTAGCACATTAAAGCATAGCGACAGAGTGAGGGGAACGTTGCAGGCGGAAAAGTGCGATTCCGGGTATAAAAACGTGAGCGGCCTTGCAAAACCGCGGTGATTTGGCCGCGCGGGGGGTCATGCCGATCGCCGCCGTCTGCATAGCGGCATCAAGCTTCAGCCCGGACGGTTACGCTACGTCGCCCAGGAAAGGAATGCTGGCTGAGCAGCCGGAATCTGGACCCGACAGGTAAAAAGCGGATAGAAAAGTCTTAAAATAGTTTTAAGAACAATCCCTAAAGCCAGACGGCAGAATCTTGTGCCATGCTGAATGCGACTCATAACATTAAGTTCGTTAGAGAGAGGACAATATGAAAAAAGCAATGATTGCGTTATCTGCGATTCTGGTAGCAGCTCCTGTTTTTGCTGCAACGACACACGCAACCGATGATACCGTCGCGGCGGCCCACGAAGGGGCGAACACCGCGAAGGAAAAACTGCACGAGGCCCAGCACCAGGGTGAAGAGCAGCAGCTGAAAGCCAAACATGCGGCAGAAGGCAAAAGCGATAGCGTAGGCAGTGAAGTCAGCGAAGGCGCGCAGAAAACCTGGAACAAAACCAAAGAAGGGACTGAGAAAGGCTGGAACGCCACTAAAGAAGGCACCGAAAAAGGCTGGAATAAGACCAAAGAGGTTAGCAAAGAAGGCTGGGATAAAACCAAGCAGGGTGCCGAAGAGCTGAAAACAAAAGTCACTGAATAATCACTGACTATTTGCTAAAAAAGGTCGCGAAAGCGGCCTTTTTTGTTATTCAGGGCATTTAATTCAGCACCGGGATAATATTGATTAATACGTTATACGGCTCTACCCCCTGGATTCCGGGCAGCATTAAGGCGGCCAGTTCATCTTTTCCCATGCGCGCGGGTAACGCTGTAACAAAGGTGAATGAATGCAGCCGACAAAAAAACAACTTAAACGATGAAGGATATTAGCCAGGAATTGTCCTGGTTATAGTGTTACTCACTATTCCTCCACATTTTCCCGGTAGAAAGGAAATATATCAGGAGGTGTATTATGAAAAAGATTCTTTCACTGGCAATTATTTTATCGTGTGCTTTTACTTCCGCCTCATGGGCGGATGGCCCTGGCGGCAACAGCCACGGTCAGCAGCAGGTCTGGCAGCAAGACGCCGGCCGCGGCGGCCCGGACGGCAACCGCCAGCAGGGGGCGCAGGCCAACAACCATCAGGGCAATAATCATCAGGGGAACGGTGATAACCGTGGCCCGGATCGCGGCGATAAAGGGCGCGGGGGCCAGGCGCATGATAGCCGACCTCAGGCGCGTCATGAGCAGGATCACTTTGCGTGGAACGGGCACGATTTCCGCAAAGGTCAGCCGGCTCCGGAACGTTTCCGCGGTAATGATTATCGGATTAACGACTGGAACGATCGCGGATTACCGGCACCGCCGCGCGGGCAGCACTGGTCGTATATTGACGGCAACTATGTGCTGATTGCCGCCGCCAGCGGGATTATTACGTCTATCCTGATTAACGGCGCGCTGAATAACTAACGTTTTTTACCTTAACCTCGCCGCCGCCTCTCCGGAGGCGGTGCTGTGTACTTGCCCGGTCTACCGATGTCCCTGCGTCTGAGGGCCGCTAGATCGGCCAGCGTTACGCCATCGCACCCGCCTTTGTTCTCACGTCAAATTCGCTTGAAAGCTGTAAAGCGGAAAATATCACCGAGATGGCTCTTTTTTGATTTTTTATCTGTTTCTTTGCGCATTTTGAATTGTTATTGTGCTTCATGATTAATAAAAAGCAGAGAATTTAAGAAGAGTCCTGGTTCGGGCGATAGAAAAAAGAATGCGCTTCATCGTTAAACCGCTATGAATAAATCCGATGAAAACTCCGCGTGGAATAAGAAATCCTGCTTGCATTAAACCCTTAGCACGTTAAGTTATTAAAGCTTAGCACCTGATTCTATATCCCGGAGACCGGCATGACCGACTGTGTAATTCCCGAAATTAAAGCCACTGAAGAAGAAATGATTGCGATCCGTCATTATTTACACGCCAATCCGGAATTAAGTCTGGAAGAGTTTAATACCAGCGAGCTGGTGGCCGGAAAACTGACCGAGTGGGGCTATACGGTAACCCGCGGGCTGGCGAAAACCGGGGTGGTCGGAACCTTGAGCAAAGGCGATTCTCCACGCACTATCGGCCTGCGCGCCGACATGGACGCGCTGCCGATTTTCGAAGCGACCGATCTCCCTTGGGCTAGCACCGTTGCCGGGAAAATGCACGCCTGCGGCCATGACGGTCATACCACCATTCTGCTGGCGGCGGCGAAGTATATCGCCTCTCCGGCCTGTCAGTTCAACGGCACGGTTCACCTGATATTCCAGCCTGCCGAAGAAGCTATCGGCGGCGCGGATTTAATGATTAAAGACGGCCTGTTTGAGCGCTTTCCCTGCGAGCGCATCTTCGGCCTGCACAATATGCCGGGCCTGCCGGTAGGGAAAGTTGGCTTTTACGCCGGTAATTTTATGGCCTCGGCGGATACGGTAAAAATTACCATTACCGGCTACGGCGGCCACGGCGCGCACCCCGAGCGCACCGTCGATCCGATTGTCACCGGCGCGGCGCTGGTGATGAATCTGCAAAGCATCGTTGCGCGTAACGTACCGCCGGGCGAAACCGCGGTAGTGAGCGTCGGCACTTTCCAGGCGGGCATTGCTTCGAACGTCATTCCGGAGAACGTGGTGATGGAGCTGAGCGTGCGGGCGATGAAGCCGGAAATCCGTGACCTGCTGATTAAACGCATCAAGGAGCTTGCTGATTTTACCGCCAAAAGCTACGGCGCCAGCAGCGAGGTAGAGGTCTTTGACTCTTATCCGGTACTGACCAATAGCGTTGAAGAGACCGAATTCGCCAAAGCGCTGGCGCTGGAAGTCTTTGGCGAGGAGGGCGTGCTGGAATCCATCTCGCCGATGAACGCCAGCGAAGATTTTGCCTTTATGCTCCAGCAGCGCCCCGGCTGCTACTTCCTGCTGGGCAATGGCGAGAAAGGCGGGAAGGGCAGCTGTATGGTGCATAACCCTGGCTATGACTTTAATGACGATATTATTTCCACCGGCGCGACGCTGTTTGCCCGGTTAGTTGAAACACACTGCCGTTGATCTCTGGAGTCCATAAATAATGAAAAAATCTCTTCTGCTGTGGGTCGCGCTGATGGCCTCAACCTCAGCCCTGGCCGCAGAAAATAAGGAAATTCGCTTTGGCGTCGACCCGACCTTCGCGCCGTTTGAATGGAAAGATCCGCAGGGTAAGCTGCAGGGTTTTGATATTGACCTCGGCAACGCGATTTGCGCACAGCTGCAGGCGAAGTGCGTGTGGGTGGAAAGCAATTTCGACGGTATTATCCCGGCGCTGAAAGCGCGTAAGTTCGATGCGATCCTCTCCGGCATGTATATGACCGAGAAACGCAAAGAGCAGATTGGCTTTAGCGACAAGCTGTACAACGGCCCGGTATTCCTTGTTGCGCGTAAAAACACCCTGGCCGGAAACACTGTCGAGCAGTTGAAAGGCAAAACCATCGGCGTCGAGCAGGGATCGGCGCAGGAGACTTACGTTAATCAGCACTGGCGTCCGGCAGGAATCAATATCGTCGCCTATCAGGGGGCGGATCGCGTGGTTCAGGATCTGGAGTCCGGGCGTATTGACGGCGCGGTGCTTTCCGGCATGATGGCCGACTACAGCTTCCTGCAGCAGCCGCAGGGGAAAGATTTTGCCTTCGTTGGCGGACACCTGAAGGACGACAAGCTGTTCGGCGCCGGCGCGGCGATTGGCCTGCGCAAAGAGGACGATGCTCTGCGCCAGGAGATTAACGGCGCGATTGCCACTATTCTTGCCGACGGCACTTATAAAAAGCTCGCCGGGAAATATTTTAGCTTTGACGTCTATTCCGGGACATAATGTTGTTATGCATTCAGCGGGCGCGGAAAGCCCGCTTCTAGCTTCCTTTTCTTACTATCCCGTAATTGTCCTTTTCTGGCCCTCACGGCGTTCCGAAGGATACTGAATATAAGCGATAAGGAGTGAACGGCATGATCACACGTCCCCTGGGCAAAACCGGATTTTCCATCGCCCCGCTGGTGTTTGGCGGTAACGTTTTTGGCTGGACCACCGATGAAAAAACCAGTTTTGCCATTCTTGATGCGTTTATAGACCACGGCTTCGATGCTATCGACACGGCGGATGTCTACTCCCGCTGGGCGGATGGCAACCGGGGCGGCGAGTCTGAAACCATTATCGGTCGCTGGCTACAGGCGCGGCCAGGCATGCGCGAGAAGGTGAAGATCTTCACCAAAGTGGGTTCCGATTTAGGCCTTCCTGGCCATAAAGGGTTGAAAAAAGCCTGGATCCAGCAGGCGGTAGACGATTCGCTCCGTCGCCTGAACACTGATTATATTGACCTCTATTTTGCCCACTGGCCGGACCCGGAAACGCCGGTTGCCGAAACGCTCGAAGCCTTCCACGCTCTGCAGCAGGCGGGTAAAATCCGCGCGATGGGCGCCTCGAACCTTGACGCGCAGCAGCTGTCGAGCGCGCTGGAGGTGTCGCGTAAAAGCGGCCTGCCTGCCTGGCAGGTACTGCAGCCGGAATACAATCTTTATCATCGCTCGGCTTTTGAAGGCGCGCTCTGCGACCTGTGCGTCAGCCGCGAGATCGGCGTGGTGACCTACTACAGCCTGGCGTCCGGTTTCCTGACCGGTAAATACCGCCAGCAGTCCGATCTGGCGCAAAGCCAGCGCGGCAGCGGCATTGGTAAATACCTTAATCCTCGCGGGCTGCGTATTATTGATACCCTGGCTGAGGTCGCGGAGCAAAACGGCGCTAAACCTGCCGAAGTCGCTCTGGCCTGGCTGATGACCCGCGAAGGCGTGACGGCGCCCATCGCCAGCGCCACCAGCATTGCTCAGGTGGAGAGCTTTGCCCGCGCCGCCGCGCTGAGCCTGAGTGCGGAACAGCTGGCGCGCCTGGACACCGCCAGCGCGTAGTCATTGAGGCCGGATTCTGTCGGGTCCGGCCCTCTGCATCTCAGCGTTTTGTCGCGCATTGTTCCTCACCTTCAGCTCATCCCTCTGCGGCGAATCCCTTTCAGCGAAAAATGAAACGTTTTTCCATTCGCCAAAAGCCAGGCTTGATTACGATAAGATAATGAGTATAGTTCTCATTCTTCTTCTTGTTTGCGTTTTTATCAGGAGATAACCTGCGTTCGTCGCGGGCTCACAGGGAAACGGCGAAGGCACAGGATGGGGCTCACAGGCGCAAGACCGGAAACGTTAATTTCGGCGGCGGAGTCACTATCGGATCGTTGATTTTGTTCAGGATTGATCTTATGAAATGCACTCTCCCGGCGCTGGCGCTGGCTATTTCTGCTGTCTTAAGCGGCTGCGCCGCCACCTATACCGTTCCGGCTTCTCAACACGTGGCTGAAAAAAGCGCGGTTACCCCCGCACAGCCGCTGAAGCGCGAGCTGGCGGAGGGGCTGTATGAAATGGCGCTCAGCCCGAAAGGCGATGCGCTATACGTGGCCAGCGCTGAAGGCTTTAAAGATGTGCAGGGCGGGGCGGTCTATAAGCTGGACCCGACGACCCTGAAAACCCTCGGTATGACCCACACAGACCTGAAAAACTTTGCCGTACAGCTTAGTCCGGATGGCAGTACGCTGTACGTGACCAACTCGCTGGACGGCGGCATTAGCGCCATTGATACCGCCAGCGGCAAAGTCAAAAAACGCCTGCTGTTCAGCGAGCGTAACAAAGAGGGATTCCCGTACGGCGCGCGGCAGATCCTGTTGCTCAATAACACGCTCTACGTGGGCGCGGTGGCCGATCCGGCACAAATCTGGGTCGTCGATGCTGACACGCTGAAGCTGAAAACGCGGATTAAAAATACCGGCAAATGGATGACCGGCCTGCACTACTCTGCGCAAACCGGACGTCTCTATGCGGCAAACGGCAGCGGCGAGGTGTTGGTGATTAACCCACGCAACAACCGTATCGAGCAGCGCTGGAAGCCGCTGGGCGCTAAGCCAGCCCTGCTGCTGAATATGGCCGAAGATAGCGCCACCGGCCGCCTGTTCGTCACCGACAACTCGCAAGCGAAAACCACGCTGGTGCTTGATATCCATACCGGTAAGCTGATTAAGCAGCTGGAAGTGGGCGATTCGCTGGCGGTGCAGTTCAATCCAAAGCGCAGCGAGATTTATATTTCCCAGCGTGAATCCGGCAAAGTAATCAGCCTGGATGGCAGCAGTTACGCGTTGAAAAAAACATGGGATATTCCGGCTAACCCCAACAGCCTGCTGATCTCCGCCGACGGGCAGACATTGTTTGTCACCGTTAAGCAGCCGTTCAATAAAGATCATTCGACGAAAGGGCCGGACAGCGTTGTCCGCATTGACCTGACCGCAAAATAAAAAATCTGGCCCGGCAACGGGCCCCTGGCTTTATTTTCCTATCTATGGGACCAAATTATGCGTAGCTCCTGCTCTCCGGCCTTCCCACTGCGAAAAACGCTGCTGGCGTTAACCGTTGGCGCGATCACCCATTCAGCCGCTGCGGTAGAAAACGACGCCGGCGAACGTCAGAAAAACGAAGAAACCATGGTCGTTCAGGCGACGCCCGACAGCCGCTTTAGAGCCGGCGGCGACCTGGTGGTGCCCGCCTATCTCGACGGCCAGGTCGCCAACGGCGGCCGCCTCGGAATGCTCGGCGAACAAAACGCGATGGACGTTCCGTTCAGCATTATCGGCTATACCTCGAAGCTGATTCAGGATCAGCAGGCGAAAACCATCACCGATGTAGTGAGTAACGATGCCGGGGTTCAGCCGGTGCAGGGCTACGGTAACTACGCTGAGACCTACCGCATTCGCGGCCTTAAATTTGACGGCGACGATATGACCCTGAGCGGGCTGGCGGGCGTGGTGCCGCGTCAGGTAGTGGATACCGCCATGCTTGAGCGGGTCGAAATTTTTAAAGGCGCCAATGCTCTGCTGAACGGCGCAGCCAGTTCCGGCGTCGGCGGCATGATCAACCTTGAACCCAAGCGCGCGGAAGATATCCCGACCGCTCGCGTGGGCGTGGACTATACCTCAGATTCTCAGGTCGGCGGCTCGCTGGATTTGGGTCGCCGCTTTGGCGACGATAACCAGTTCGGCGCGCGGGTGAACCTGGTGCACCGCGAAGGCGAGGCGGCAGTGGAGAGTGATAAGCGCAGAACCACGCTGGCTTCAATTGGTCTCGATTATCGCGGCGAACGCATGCGCAGCTCGTTTGACTTTGGCTATCAGAAAAAAACCTTCCACGGCGGCCCGATGGGGATCAACATTTCGGGTGTCGATTTTATTCCGCGCCTGCCGGATAACACCCACAACTACACGCAAAAATGGGCTTACAGCGATATCGAAAATGAGTTCGGTATGCTGAGGATGGAGTACGACATTGTCGATAAATGGACCGCCTATGCCTCTTTAGGCGCGCAGCACGCCCATGAAATCGGCTTATATAGCGCGTCGAAGCTCATCGACCGGGCGGGCAACGCCACGGCGGGGCGCCTGGATACCAACCGCTATATTGATACCGCCAGCGGTATGGCCGGGGTACGCGGCGAGTTCGCCACCGGTTTTGTATCGCACAAGGTCAACGTCGGCTATTCGGCGAAAACCCAAAACGATAAAACCGCATGGCGGATGTCGAAGGCGGCGGATAACCCGCTGGTGAATATCTACGATACTCAGCAGGTTGCGCCTCCAGCGAACGCTTCCTTCGGCGGCGATTATTACGATCCGCTGACCAGCGGCCGTACCCGTTCCCAGGGCTGGCTGCTGAGCGACACCCTCGGCGTGCTGGATGATACGCTACTGTTCACCGCTGGCGCTCGTCATCAAAAAGTGGTGGTGCGCAACTACGATAAAACCACCGGCCTGCAAAGCGATGCGTATGACGACAGCCGCTGGATGCCAACCTATGGAGTGGTCTACAAGCCGTGGCAGGTTATCTCTCTATACGCCAACCATACCGAAGCCCTGCAGCCGGGCAGCAATGCGCCGAACTCCGCCGCCAACTATGGCGAAAGCGTCGGAATTATTCACTCCAAACAGAACGAAGTCGGGATGAAGGCGGATTTTGGCCGCATTGGCGGCTCGCTGGCGCTGTTTGAAATTAAAATGCCGTCAGCATTCCTCGATAGCCAGAAACGCTATGGCCTTAACGGCGAGCAGCGTAATCGCGGTGTTGAATTTAATCTCTTCGGCGAACCGCTGTACGGTCTGCGCCTTAACGCCAGCGCGACCTGGCTGAAAGCCGAACTGTCGAAAACCAAGGATGGTATCAACGACGGTAAAACAGCGATCGGCGTACCGGGGTTCTACGCGGTGCTTGGGGCAGAGTATGACATCAAGCCCATCGACGGCCTGACCGCCACCGCGCGCCTCAACCATTCCGGTTCGCAGTATGCCGATCAGGCGAACAGCAAGAAGATTGATAGCTTCACGACCCTGGATCTCGGCGTGCGCTATCGCCTGGCGCTTAATGAAAATCAGAACCAGATGACGGTGCGTGCTGGGGTGGATAACGTGACGGATGAGAACTACTGGTCCGGCGCGGATGACAGCGGAACCTATCTGTTCCGTGGCGAACCGCGGACGTTCAAGGTTTCGGTCGGCTACGAGTTCTAAGCAAAACGCTGGGGCGGGCAGGGCTGCTCGCCCCTTGTGATAAATCAATGAACGTATGAAGCCAGGGCATCTGCGGCTTGAAGTATGACGGGGATAAGTGTTACAAGGTGCCCCTTCATATAAACACACAGGGGATCGACGTGAAAGACGCGTCAACGCCGTCGGATGCCGTAGAGGAAAGCGGCCCGACGCTTCACCGCGGTTTACAGAACCGACATATTCAGCTTATCGCCCTTGGCGGCGCCATCGGTACCGGCCTGTTTCTCGGCATCGGGCCGGCGATTCAAATGGCGGGACCGGCCGTACTGCTCGGCTATGCCGTCGCCGGCATCATCGCATTTCTGATCATGCGCCAGCTTGGCGAAATGGTCGTTGAAGAACCGGTTTCTGGTTCCTTTGCCCACTTTGCTTATAAGTACTGGGGACCGTTCGCCGGCTTTCTTTCCGGCTGGAACTACTGGGTAATGTTCGTGCTGGTCGGGATGGCGGAACTGACCGCCGCCGGGATCTATATGCAGTACTGGCTGCCGGACGTGCCGACGTGGATCTGGGCCGCCGCTTTTTTCATCATTATCAACGCCGTCAACCTGGTGAACGTGCGTCTGTACGGTGAAGCGGAGTTCTGGTTTGCGCTGATCAAGGTGCTGGCGATTATCGGCATGATCGGCTTTGGCCTGTGGATGCTGTTCGGCGGCCACGGCGGCAGCAAAGCGGGCATCGATAACCTGTGGAAACACGGCGGTTTCTTCGCCACCGGCTGGCACGGCCTGATCATGTCGCTGGCGGTCATTATGTTCTCCTTCGGCGGGCTGGAGCTCATCGGCATTACCGCGGCGGAAGCCCACAATCCGGAAAAGAGCATCCCGAAAGCGGTTAACCAGGTGGTATACCGTATCCTGCTGTTTTATATCGGCTCGCTGGTGGTTCTGCTGGCGCTCTATCCGTGGGTGGAAATTAAATCCGACAGCAGCCCGTTCGTGATGATCTTTCATAATCTGGACAGTAACGTGGTGGCTTCAGCGCTAAACTTCGTCATTCTGGTAGCGTCGCTGTCGGTCTATAACAGCGGCGTTTATTCCAATAGCCGGATGCTGTTTGGCCTGTCGGTACAGGGCAATGCGCCGAAGTTTCTCGCCCGCGTCAGCAAGCGCGGCGTGCCGGTTAACTCTCTGCTGCTATCGGGAGTCATTACCTCGCTGGTGGTGCTGCTTAACTACCTGCTGCCGCAAAAAGCCCTCGGTCTGCTGATGGCGCTGGTGGTAGCGACGCTGCTGCTGAACTGGATTATGATCTGTCTGGCACACCTGAAGTTCCGCGCCGCCCAGCGGCGCAAAGGGCGCGAATCGAAGTTTAAAGCCCTGCTGTCGCCCGCCAGCAACTATATCTGTATCGCCTTTCTTGGGCTGATCCTGGTGCTGATGTGCACGATTGACGGTATGCGCCTGTCGGCGATTCTGCTGCCGGTCTGGATCCTGTTCCTGTTTGTGGCCTTTAAAACCCTGCGCCGTTCGGCGTAAGGCGATCGCCCCGTCGTCCGGCGGGGCATTATCTCTTTTTATTGTGATCTTCTTCGCGCTTAGCGTATTTTGCTCGCGATCTTCTTTTTGTAATCGATTACTTTTTATTTGGGCGTATTTGTAATCGATTACTTTTTGAGGGCGGTCGAAATGGTCACAACAACCGAAGGTCGTGAAACATCCCGCGTAGCCCATCGTTTTCTGGTGCCGCGGCTGTCGTTAATGATGTTTATGCAGTTTTTTATCTGGGGAAGCTGGTCGGTGACGCTGGGGTTGGTGATGACCCGCTATGAGATGTCGCTGCTGATTGGCGATGCCTTCTCCGCCGGGCCGATTGCCTCTATTCTCTCACCGTTTGTGCTGGGGATGCTGGTCGATCGCTTTTTCGCTTCGCAGAAGGTGATGGCGGTGATGCATCTGGCCGGAGCGGTTATTCTGTGGTTTGTCCCGCAGGCGCTGGTGGCGCAAAACGGCGCGCTGCTGATCGGCCTGCTGTTCGGCTATACTCTGTGCTATATGCCGACGTTGGCGCTGACCAACAATATCGCTTTCCACAGCCTGGCGAACGTCGATAAAACCTTCCCGGTGGTGCGCGTCTTCGGCACTATCGGCTGGATCATCGCCGGTATCTTTATCGGCGTCACCGGTATCTCCGATACCACCGGTATTTTTACCCTGGCGGCGCTCTGCTCGGTGGCGCTGGCCGTTTATAGTCTGACGCTGCCGCATACGCCGGCTCCGGCGAAGGGGACGCCGGTACAGTTTCGCGACCTGCTGTGCGCCGACGCTTTCGCGCTGCTAAAAACGCGCCACTTCCTCATTTTCTCCCTCTGCGCGACGCTGATTTCGATTCCGCTCGGGACCTACTACGCCTACACCGCCTCTTATCTGGCGGATGCCGGGGTGGCGGACGTCAGCACCGCAATGTCTTTCGGTCAGATGTCAGAAATCTTCTTTATGCTGGTGATCCCGCTGCTGTTCCGCCGCCTGGGGGTTAAATACATGCTGCTGATCGGCATGGCGGCGTGGTTCGTACGCTACGCCTTCTTTGCCCTTGGCGTCAGCGAAGAGGGGCGGTTCCTGCTCTATCTGGGCATCCTGCTGCACGGCGTCTGCTACGACTTTTTCTTTGTAGTCGGCTTTATTTATACCGATCGCGTGGCCGGTGAGAAGGTCAAAGGCCAGGCGCAGAGCATGATTGTTATGTTCACCTATGGCATCGGTATGCTGCTGGGATCGCAGATCTCCGGCGCGCTGTATAACCATCTGGTCGCCGGCCAGAGCGTGCCGCAGGCATGGGTGACCTTCTGGTGGATCCCGGCGGTGGCCGCTGCGGTTATCGCGCTGATTTTCCTTTTCTCTTTCCAGTACAACGAGAAAGAGCAGCGTTAATTTTTCAGGAGGTGGTATGAAAACCATTAAAGGACCGGGCATTTTTCTGGCGCAGTTTATCGGCCCGCAGGCGCCGTTTAATACCCTGGAGGGCGTGGCGCAGTGGGCCGCAGGTTTGGGCTATCAGGCATTGCAGATCCCCTGCAACCATCCGGCGATTTTCGACGTTGAACGCGCCGCCGCAAGTCAGAGCTACTGCGATGAGGTGAGCGGCATACTGGCGGAACAGGGCCTGGCGATCAGCGAGCTGTCCACTCATCTTGAGGGACAGCTGGTGGCCGTCCATCCGGCTTATGATAAGGCCTTTGACGCGTTTGCGCCCGCCGCGCTGCGCGATAACCCGCAGGCGCGCCAGCAGTGGGCGGTCGAGAAAGTGCGCCAGGCGGCGGTGGCTTCGGCGCGTCTGGGGCTCAAGGCGCACGCCACCTTTTCCGGCGCGCTGGCGTGGCCTTATTTTTATCCGTGGCCGCCGCATAATCAGCCGCTTCTCGATGAGGCCTTCGATGAACTGGCCCGGCGCTGGCGACCGCTGCTGGACGTTTTTGACGAGCAGGGCGTGGATGTCTGCTACGAAATCCATCCCGGCGAAGACCTGCATGATGGCGTGACATTTGAGCGTTTCCTGCAGCGGGTCGATAACCATCCGCGCTGCAATATGCTCTATGACCCCAGCCATCTACATCTTCAGCAGATGGACTACCTGGGTTACATCGATATCTATCATTCGCGGATCAAAGCGTTTCACGTCAAAGATGCCGAATTCCGCCGCAGCGGGCGCAGTGGGGTCTACGGCGGCTATCAGAACTGGCAGCAGCGAGCGGGGCGTTTTCGTTCGCTGGGCGACGGGCAGATCGATTTCAAAACGATTTTCAGCAAGCTCACAGAATATGATTTTGACGGCTGGGCGGTGCTGGAGTGGGAGTGCTGCCTGAAGGATGCGGAGGTTGGTGCGCGCGAAGGCAGCGAGTTTATCCGCCGCCATATCATCCCGGTCTCCGGGCGGGCGTTTGATGATTTTGCCGCAGGCAAGGAGGGAGGAGAATGATTCAGGTCGGCATTATTGGCTCCGGGTTTATCGGGCCGGCGCATCTGGAAGCGCTGCGTCGGGTAGGCGACATCGAGGTGGTGGCATTGTGCGACGGTTCGCTGGAAGTGGCGCAGCAGAAGGCGCGCCAGCTCAACGTGGCGCACGCCTACGGTAGCGTCGAGGCGCTGCTGGCGCATCCCGGATTGCAGGTGGTGCATAACTGTACGCCGAACCACCTGCATGCGCGGATTAACCGACAGATCCTCTCCGCCGGTCTGCACGTTTTTTCAGAAAAACCGCTCTGCATGACCACCGAGGAGGCCCGCGAGCTGGTGGCGCTGGCGGAAAGCGCCGGGGTGGTTCATGGGGTCAGCTTTGTGTATCGCCAGTTTGCCATGGTGCAGCAGGCGGCGGCGATGATGCGCAACGGCGACGTCGGGAGGCTGTTTGCGGCGCACGGCAGCTATTTGCAGGACTGGATGCTGCTGGAGAGTGACTATAACTGGCGCGTGGATTCGGCGCAGGGCGGGGCCTCGCGGGCGATGGCCGACATTGGTTCCCACTGGTGCGATACGGTGCAGTTTATGACCGGCCGACGCATTGTGGAGGTGATGGCGGATCTGTCTATCGTCTGGCCGACGCGCCAGGCGCCCGTGGCCGGCGACGCGACGTTCAGCCAGCATCGCGATGGTACCGCGTATGAAGCGCGGCCCGTCGATACCGAAGATTTGGGGTCGGTCCTGTTTCGCTTCGACGATGGCAGCAAGGGGAGCTTTATCGTTTCGCAGGTCAGCGCCGGGAGAAAAAACGGCCTGACGGTGGAGATCGGCGGCAGCCGCTGTTCGCTGGCCTGGGATCAGGAGGTGCCGCAGCGGCTGTGGATTGGTCATCGCCAGCGGCCAAACCAACTGCTCAGCGACGATCCGAGCCTGATGCTCGGCGAGGCCGCCGCCAGCGCCCATTTCCCCGGCGGGCATAATGAAGGCTGGCCCGATGCGTTTAAAAATATGATGCTGAGCTTTTATCAGGCGGTGCGCGCCGGTGAGATGCCGCCGGCATCGTCGCGGCGTTTCGCCTCGTTCTACGAGGGGGCGGACGTGATGTACATCATTGCGGCGATAGTGAAAAGCCATCAGCAGCAGCGCTGGGTGAAGGTAGCCAGATAAGCCAAAAGCCGGCGCGCATTTCGCGCACCGGCTGAACTCTTACACACCAGATAAGCCAACAAACCTTATATTCTCTTCATATCTAAACCGCTCCGACACCAGACCCAGACTGATTAAGCCGCTGGTTTGCATATCAAATTTATCTTTACACACAAGCATAAAAATAATAAATATGATATTTATTTATTACGTATAATGAATGAATATTGCGCTTTAATATAAAACGATAGCATGTAGTTAAATTTTTGTTGTTTGCTTTTTTTTGGTTTTTGATTGTTTTTGTCGATATTTATTGGCCTGCACGACGCTACTATAAATTAATCTTTATTTAATTATTTTATAGTAAATAAAATACGTTTTGGGTTTATTGTTTATACTGTGTTTGATATTTCTTATGTATCTTTACGGAATTTTTTAATGACTTGTGAGGTAATTGTCATGATAGGGTGTAATTGTGAGATTAAATGCATAGCCTGTGGTTTAAACTGCCGTATTGAAGCAAAAAATAAAATAGAACGTTCTCTTTGTGGAGAGAGGAAATTTTCTGTGTGGCCAGATAAAAACTATTTTTTTAAGCGTGCGGTGAATGATTTAGTATTTCGTGAACTCACCTGCTTTGTACCTGAAGGTATAGTGGTGGTGGATTTTTCATTGGAAAACATATTGTATTTTTTGAATGAATGCTGGACCAGAAAATTGCGTGATACGGGTCTGAAAATCATTCTGGTAGCAGATAAAAACATGCTGCCCATGGCTAATTTTTGGATGTTGCGTTCCGGATTATTATGGTCGGTGGTGGAAGTCAACGATAGCTTAAGCAGCTTAATCAAGAAAATAAAACGCATTATGCTGGGGCGGAATCTTCGCTGCCGGCGCACACCGTCGTTGACGGAGCATGAAATGAAGACGCTGCGCCTGCTGGCAGACGGGCACTCCAGTCAGGATATCGCCCGCATCATGGCGTGCGATACCCGCAGCGTCTACCGCTTTCAATACTCTTTATGCAAAAAGTTTGGCGGGCTCAACCGCCTGCGCGAGCTGCGCTTCAGGCATAATATCCCCGCTCTGGATTAGCGGCTGTTAGCCCGGCGAATTCATAAAACAGCCCTTGCCTAACTGATGATAGCGGCCTAATGCGACAATGTATTTCCTGTTGCTAATCTTCGCCTCGGGTCCTGTCCAGCTCTCCCCTGGCAGCATATAAAATTGCGTTGAACTTTCATCGTCACCATTGCAGCCTTTCTGCAGAATGACTCTAAAATAGGTATTGCCGGTATTTTTAATAGTGCCTGCGGCTTCATTAATTTCATACTGGAATCGCGTCTTGCGGGGGCGAACGATGAGAATCGTGCTCATCGATACCGAAGGGACAACATCCATTTTTTTCTCATCCAGACGCCAGGGGAGAACCATAACGGGCGTCTCCTTAAAGATTACCCGATAATAGCGTTCAACGTCATCTTTGGGCCCGCGATAATAGAGTTTAAAATATTCCTGGCCTTTGGCCTGGACGGTGAACTGCAGCGGCGACCAGACGAGGTCTTTGTTCTGACCGGGTACCGGTCTTTCATCGCCGTTGCCCGGCCGGGAGATTTTGTAAGCCGATATAGTATATAAATTATTGCTTTTGGTATCATTGACGATTGGCCGGGAGATAAAATCTTTACTGGCATCCATATCATAAATGATGGAATCAAAGTACACCGCGGAAGCGGGCTGAATACATAGCCCGCATAATCCGATGACAAGGATTTTTTGCATCATACCCCCCGGTCCACGCCGACCCACGTGGCGGTCACTTTTACATCCCCGGAGGCGCTGACGGTACCCATCCAGTCATGACCATCAGTGGTGAACTGTGAATGCGGGTCATCCATTGGAAACAGCAGTTTCAGCGTGGTGGTAAAAAAGAAACCATCGTTGACGTTGGCGTTCCAGGCCGTCTGAACCCAGGCGGCATTGGTCATATCGACGGGATTTTCACCGCAGCTGTTGCGGACTTTAACCGCTTTACCGGCAGCGGACGTCCATTCGAGGTAGGCCGGGATCGGCACTTTTAGCGTCTCGTCCGCTGAGGTAAACAGGCAGTACGGCAGACCATATATGTTGATGGCGTCGCCGGTCACCTGGGCGGTGATGCTGTCGGCCTGACGCGACGCGGAGGTAGTGACTTTATACTCAAAGGTAATGGGCTCTTCGCTACCGATCTTGCCGGATGCTTTGGGATGAGAACTCCCATCGCTGGCAATAATGCTGATGCCGTATTCCCGCGGGATGATGTTAATTAATGTTGATGGCGTAAACTGATAATAACCCGACTGCGGGGTGACGGAGTTATCAAAATAGAAGGTGAACAACTCATCTTTGTTGGTTAAATCCGCGCCTGCTTTGAGGACTTTTTTGAAAAAGGCGTTGGACAGAAACACGTAGACGTACTCGCCTGATGGTTTGAAAACCTTGTTATAGGTACTGACCGTACCAAAATTGGTCCAGCTTGCCCCATCACCGCTGTACTTTACGTCAGACGAAGAAGGAGAAAATCCCAGCATCGCCGTGTCGATAACCATCCGGAAATCAAGTGAGGTAGTGAGGGTTTTGGTCTCCTGAAAGGTGTAAGACACCATTTTACAAATGATCCCCGAAGCGCTCCCGACCACGCCCATCTGGCACAATTCAGAACCCAGGTTGACGCTTGGCGTACCATCGCTGGCAATCCACACTTCCGCCATCGACCCGGTACTGTTCAAGGTCAGATGCGAGACTTTTTCGAGGTTCATCGTGTAGTAAACCCACTTGCCTCCGCTGGGGAGATCTTTACAGCGAACGCCGGAAGCAAAGTCATAATCGGCTTTGGAGTCCATGTAGCAAAGATTAAGCTGCAAAGTATCAATGGTACCTACGGGCTGGTTGCGAAAATACTCGTAGGCCGCCGGACTTAGCGTTCCGGCGCCATAGCTGCCGTTTGCGACGCTGTTACCTGACATCACATGATAGTAGCCATCTTTATCGAGGACATCGGGAGTGATATAGCCTGAGGCTGGGCAGTTCGCACCCGTAGACATGCAGCGAAGACCGAGAAACGGCTGGTTAATGGGCGAATTTTCGATCCACAGATCATAATAGCGGCCTGTATAGCTCCAGCCTGAGTTGCCCAAATACCCCAGGCTACGCTGGTTCGTTTTATATTTTGTCCAGATATTGGCCCCGGTGAAGCGCGGAGAGAGGGAACTGGTGGTGATGAAATATTCATCATCGACATCGTTGTCGATAAACATATAGGTGTTGCTGCCGCTGCCATCGTTGGTCGCGGTAAGTGCCATAACCGGCGCGGCCAGCAGCCAGCCGGCCAGCAGCATGATGGCCTGGGGTTTAATAGACATTCTTAACATCTCCAGTCACTGATGCCGTTTGTTGTTGGATCTCACAAGGGATCTCACCGACCCATACGGCGCCTTTCGCCTCTGTCAGATCCAGATCCACTTCGCAAATGCCGCCGAATTTATCCACCAGGGTAATCACCGGATAGCGCTTATCGACGTCCATGGCGAACTCGCCGAGTTCGTCGGTTCGGGTTTTACCAATGTGGTTATGAATATCGGCATTGGCGTAGTAACCGCCGCGACGATCTTTCACCCGGCCAAAGACGGTGACCAGCTGTTTGACTTCCGGGTTAAGCACGCTGACGTTGCCGGGATAGAGCACGACTTTGCTGCGGCGACCGGTCACGATATCGACGCTGTCTTCTGAGTTTTTGTCGTTCATCAGCTCCACCTTATATTCCGCGTAAGGCGGAAGACTGATGAAGTTGCTTTTGCCGGTCAGCGGGTAGTTCTGGCCGTTGATCTGCGCCATCATCCTGCCCTTGCCGCTGAAATGGGTATTCACCACCAGGCCTGCGGTTTGCGTGCCTTTGCCGACATAAACATTTTTTTCCGTCCAGGCCACGCTGCCCTGCGAGCTCAGGCTGTAGTTTGAGCTGTGCTGCGATGAGCGGCTAACGGAGACGGTGCCAGCGTTATATTTTGTGTCATAGCTGACGTAACCATTAGCGGCGTAATCGTCGGAACGATAGCGACTATCGTCATTTTTATTCTGTTTAATCTGTTTTGAAACCGATGCCCCCACCTGGGTAATGGCGCTGTTATCAAAGCTTTTGCGCAGCGTGGCGTTCGCCAGCATGTTTCCGTTCTGGCTGGACACGCCGGTGCTGAGCCAGGTGGAGAAGGGGATAGAGACGTCAATATTGACGTATTTATCGCGCAGATTTTCATGGTTGTTGTACTGATAGTTCTGAATACCGGCGCGTAGCGTAACGGTTGCGTAGCGATTAGCTAACAGGGATTGATCGTAATCGACGTTGGTATAGGTGCTCCCGGTATATTTGTTATTGGTGCGGCTGACGCTTAGCGTACCGAGGAAGGGCGCGATTTTTCGCAGGTTAGCGTTGGCGCCGACGGTCACGTAGTCGTTTTGCTGCATCGGTAGCGCGTTACCGATGGAACTGTACTGGCGCGACCCCCACAGGTTGCCATATCCGTCTGGTAGACTCATATTGAAGGTGGAGGTACTTTGCCAGCTGCCGTCGGTAGCGAGCAGCCCCTGCTGGTTAAAGCTGAACGCGTTGTTGAAAATCACGTTCGCTTCCGTTTCATTAACGCCGTTACTGTCAAAACCGTAGAGCGTGGTTTTCAGATTCACGCCGGAAAGCCAGGGTTGGCTGGTTGCAGCGGCGACCCCGGCTATCCACGTATTCCGTGTGCCATAGTTGATGTTGTATTTATGGCGATAGTCCATCTTATTGTATTCGAGGCTGCCCGCGAAAGTTTGCCACGAGAGATCGCCGGTGACGCTTGATTTCCGGGCGAACGTTTTATTGATATTTGCCGTCCGGCTGCTGACCACGCGCCCGTTAACGACCACCTGTATATCAACGTTGTAGATGCCAAACGGCAGGCGTGACGTATCGAGCTCGTAGCTGCCCATCGAGAAGTTTTGAATGCTGAGCAGTTTTCCGTCACGATAAACGTGCACTTCGCCGGCGGCCGGCAGGAACACCGTGACGGGCACCAGAGCTAGCGTATTGTCCTGCGTTTGGGAACTGCTTTTATTGCCATAGCTGATACCGTATATGCGGCTGGAGTTCAGGGCGCTCATGCTGGCGATCGATTGCAGATTCCAGGTATCCACCATCCCCATTGCGAAACGGCGTCCCTGATAGTCACGTTCGTACATCGAGCGATACAGTTTACCCTGCTGGTTGCCGGTACCAATCCCGTACAGGGAACCGTTGAAGTTCAGATGGTGCTCCCGCAGCGACCAGGTGTTGTCCAGCGTCAAATAGCTGCTGGCGTTATCGGTATTCTCATATTTGTTGTAATAGCTTCCCATTGAGTAATTCAGTACGCTCGAGAGATTCTGGGCGGTGGATTCCCCAAGCATATTGGTACGCGGTAAAATAGCGGCCTGCATGGCTGCCCGGTTAACCGTCAGCTCAAGATAAAAGGAACGCGTATCGAGTGAAAGTGAGGCGTCTTTATTGATATAAACGCGCTGACCATCGCCGATGCTTTTGTCCTGCATCTCGTTGAGTAATGATTTTATCTGAGGTGATAATTCGGTTCTCTCCGGCAGATCGCTGAGTGCGATCTGGTTCAGGCGAAACTCATTATCCTTGATGGTAAGGATGGCATCAGCGATTTTTTGCTGGCTGCGTTGGTTACTATTATCGCCTTCATAACGAATAAAAACAGGGACCGACATGCCCTGATATAACGCGTTAGCAAATACCGAAGGAATAACATAGTTACTGACTTTAACTGGCGCTGTGGCATTAGCTGCCCAACCCTGGTTTACCGTAATCAATAACCCAGCGAACAACGTCCCTTTGACATAACCAAGATTATCCATAATGTTACTCAGTTTACATTTATATATTGCTCACCGTGCCATATTCCAATTCGCGTTTTTTTGTTGGTGAGATCGGTATGCTTTATTTTTACGCTGACTCCAGGCATGACATAATAGCGTTCACGGCAGCCTTGCCCCTCATCCTTCGCTTTATCACGACAGGGGCCGTAGGAGATAACGCGGAATGAAGCGTTACCGGTATTGGTTACCGTGTCATTATCGCGACGATAGTCAAATCTTTCTTCACGCGGCGCAACCACCAGAATGGTCCCAATAATGGCAGAGGTCGTTGCCTCGCCCTGTTTTTTCTTCTTACTGGCTTCAAACTCGGTCACCGGCTCATCGGTCCAGGATATGCGATAATAACGTTCCTGGCTGTCCTGCGGTCCTTTGTAAAAAAAACGAAAGTTCTCTTTAGCATTTCCGGGTAATATCAGGCTGGCTGGCGTTGATAATAATTCCGATCTGCTCGCCATCGGGATAACCTTGCCGTCGGCCATCGGCGATGATATTCGCTCCACGCTGACGCTAACGTAACGCGCCGTATCGGTGGTATTAATGATTTCTTTTGCCAGCGTCGAGGCATCCGGCCCCATTATTGAGGTGACGTCTCCGACATTAATCGCATGGGAGGAGGGCGTCACGGTGAATAAAAAGAGAGAGATGAATAATGGATTCAGTTTCATGGCGCATCCTTATAAGGAGGCCGAAGCCTCCTTGTCATACCGGACAGGTGTTGGCTACACCTGATTAGATAGTCCAGACCGCGTTGAACTGAACGCGAACGTCGCCGCTCCAGTAACCGTCGGTTAAATCTTTGAACTCAGCGGCGGTGCTGCCGTCAGAAGTCGCGGAGTCGACAGTGAAATCGAAGTTACCCTGAGTGCTGACGCGATCGGCGCCTGCGAAAGCGGTCGCGACAGCCAGCGCATCCAGACCTGCGGAGATATTGTTGGCGGTATCAATCATCGTTACCGGAGTGGTTTTGTTCAGCGCGTTGCCGTTCCAGCTCACACCGACGGCCAGAGTGGAGGCGTCAGTGGTACGGCTCAGGGTGTTGCTGACGATCTGAGAGGTCAGCGTGAAGTCAGTCGCGCCAGACTGGCCCTGGATGGTGATGTCAAAAGCGCCTTTCTGGGCGTTAAACGCTTTAATCCCTTCCGCGTACTGGAAGTTCAGGGATTTCAGCGGAGTGACAACCAGCGCGCTGGTGGTGTCTTTCGTTGCGCTTGCATCCCAGCTTGCAGTGGCGGAAGTGGTCACGTCAGCCATTGCGTTGGAAGAGATAAGAGCCGCAGCCACAACACCCGCTAATACGATTTTTTTCATTTTAAATTTCCTGAGAATAATTAAGTTAGTTCCATTTATGGAGTTATTGCTGTAAATACTGATAATTAGTTTATCCAGATAGAATAATGTTTAACTTCCCTCTGCCTCCCATCTTATTCTGCAAGCTGAGCTTGATTGCGTAGATTCTCTTTTCTGCCATCTGCAATTCTTTTGCTATCTCTTTAACCGAGTTCTCTGCGAGTAAAAGGTCGAGTACCAATACCTCTTGATCGCTGAGTTTTTGACGGTAGCCTCGACCATCTTTTTGGCCGAGAAACGAAAGCTGTATTTTCTTTTCAATTTCATTTCGGGTATCGCTGGTATTGATAATCGAAACTATCTGCTGACAGCGGTGTTTCCAGTACAGCGCCAGCGGCTGCGCTAATCTATCGGCAATCAACACTACCCGCAATCCTGTTTTGAGCAGATATTCAATCCATTTATCATTGGTGAATAATCTGATGTTGTAGCGAGAAAAATCAACAAAAATATATCCAGAATTAGAGAAGTTGTAGTGCTTGTTAATTAGAAAAAAGTGCACACCATTTTTTAAATAAATATTTTTATCAGGCCATATGCAATAGTGTGTTTCAGTGCAGTTAATCGATTTTATCGTAGGTCGTGGATAGATTTCGCACTGATACTGACAGCTTATGCAGTATACCTTCTCATATTTCTGCGGAAGCATATGTCGATTTATTTCCCTATATTGTTTTACCCTATCGTTCAATGATGTGGCTATATTATGGCTAGTTAATAAATGTGACAACTTTAATTTCTGGATAGTTATATAGATGAAAAATGTGTAAATTCTTAAGGTAGAAAATTGTCTGGATTTATACTAACCCACTCTAATAAATAAGAAAAATCTGAAGTGCAGAATTTTATGTCGATTCATATTTAAGAATTATCCATGGTGACCAGGAATTTTCTCGCTGAATGAGTGGGAATTGGTTAAAAAAAAACAGCACAAAAAGTCAAAAAAAACGCTGTCTCATTACTGTTTGTTAATATTGTGTTTTATTTATGTTTTGTTTTGTGGGGTTTACTGTGGGATAGCCTATTATTTGTAAGGGAAAGTTGCGATATTTTAGATTGTGGGGGAAAGGATTGTCTGGCGAAATATGATCTGGCGTACAAAACAGGGCGTTTTTACGCACTAAAACGCGTCGGCGTTTGAAGAGGAGCGAATCAGAAAGATGTGCTAAATCTTAACCGGAAGAAGCGGACAAATGCTTCTCGGAGAAACAGGGCGCTTCGGCCGGAACTGGCACTGCCTGCAGGCCGCCGTAGCGCCACCGGGACGATGGCAGCGTGAATGTGCAGACAAATGAGCCAATACTTTCGATGCGCCCCGGGCGCTTACGCCCCTTTCAGCAGAGGAAGCAGGTGATTCTCGGTAAGAGGAGCAAGCTTAATATGCCGATCCTGGCCCGGCGTATACCAGATAACTTCTTCTATTTCTGCCGTTGGTATAAAGCTCGCTCTGTTGGTGGCTATCTGAAAGATATCCGCCGAGACCGTATGGCCCGGCTCGTTTGCCGCCCTATCGGTGAAGCGGCCTACCGGGACCAGTTCTTCAGGTGAGACAATGAAGTTGAGCTCCTCTTCGAGCTCGCGGATCAGCGCCGCCTCCGGGGCTTCCCCGATTTCAGGCTTTCCACCGGGCTGCATAAAGTACTCAGTCCCTCGTTTGCGTACTAAAAGACAGCTTCCCTGACCGTCGGTGATCACTGCCGCCGCGATATGAATATTTTTTATTGTGTTCAAGAGATACCCCAGTTATATGCCGATGATGTTCAACGGCCGGCGTACGTTTCGTCTCTCGCGAAACAACGCCGACGCTATCATGATAACGACCTTAGCGTGCTAATCAATCCCGTCAATTCTCGCAAAACCTGCTGACGGCGCGGGCGGGGCTCATTTATGATAGCCTGCGAAATATAACGTCTATGCGGGAAGTGCAGCCTCTATGTCAATTCAGAAAATCGCTCGCCTGGCGGGCGTCTCGGTGGCGACCGTATCGCGGGTATTGAATAACAGCGATACCGTGAAAGCGAAGAATCGCGAACGTGTGCTGCAGGCGATTAAAGAGAGTAACTACCAGCCTAATTTGCTGGCCCGCCAGCTGCGAACGGCCCGCAGCAATATGATTCTGGTAATGGTCTCTAATATCGCCAACCCTTTTTGCGCGGAGGTGGTCAAGGGTATTGAAGAAGAGGCGGAAAAGAACGGCTACCGGATCCTGCTGTGTAATTCCGGCTCGGATTTGGCCCGTTCTACCTCTGGCCTGCAGCTGCTCTCCGGCAAAATGGTCGACGGCATCATCACCATGAACGCGCTCTCCAGCCTGCCGGAACTGACCACCATGATCGGCGACGCGCCCTGGGTACAGTGCGCGGAATATGCCGATAACGGCAGCATCTCCTGCGTCGGCATCAACGATGTCGACGCGGCGCAGGGCGCCGTTTCCCGGCTGGTTGACGGCGGGCGAAAACGCATTGCCTTAATCAACCACGATCTCAGCTATCGCTACTCGCGCCTGCGCGAGCGCGGCTACAAAAGCGTGCTGCACGTTCGCGAACTGGCGTATCAACAGGTCACTTACGCCAGCGACCTGAGCGCCGCCGCCGGTACCCGGGCGATGGAAACGCTGCTGGCGCAGAAAGAGAAACCGGATGCGGTATTTGCGGTCTCAGATTCGCTGGCGGCGGGCGCGCTGCGGGCTATCGCTCAGGCCGGATTGCGGGTGCCGGAAGATATTGCGGTAATCGGTTTTGATGGTACCGAACTGGCCGAAGTGGTATCGCCGCAGTTGACCACCGTGGAACAGCCTTCGCGCGAGATTGGCCGTACGGCGGTCACGCTACTGATGAAGAGAATCGATAATCCCGACGCTGCGGTCGAGCGGGTGATGATGGACTGGCGCGTGATCCCCCGCGCCAGCACCTGAGCTTTACCCGGATACCACGCCCGCCAGCGAACGAATATCGTTGCCGGTGGGGGACTGGTGAATCCGCAGGCCGAACTCATCAACCACGGCAAAAACGTGGTCGAAAATATCCGCCTGAATGCTCTCATACTCCGCCCACACCACGGTGTTGGTGAAGCAGTAAATCTCAATCGGCAGGCCGCTGGCGTCCGGAGCCAGCTGGCGCACCATCAGCGTCATGTCCTTACGGATGCGCGAATGGTTGCGTAAATACTCCTGCAAATAAGCGCGGAAGGTGCCGATATTGGTCATTTTGCGCTGGTTTAGCACCGACTGGTCGGTGGCGTTCTGCTGGTTCCACAGGCTAATTTCCTGATGACGCGAATCCATATACGGCTTCAGCAGCCGGGCCTGAATTAAGCGCTGCTGCTCCTGTTCATCGAGAAAATGAATGCTAGTGGTATCGATATTCAGGCTGCGCTTAATGCGGCGACCGCCGGATGCCGACATACCGCTCCAGTTTTTAAACGAGTCGGAAACCAGAGACCAGGTGGGGATAGTGGTGATGGTATTATCCCAGTTGCGCACCTTTACCGTGGTCAGGCCGATGTCGATCACCGCGCCGTCGGCGCCATATTTCGGCATCTCCAGCCAGTCGCCGAGCTTGAGCATATCGTTGGCGGAGAGCTGAATACCTGCCACCAGGCCAAGAATCGGGTCTTTAAACACCAGCATCAGTACCGCGGCCATCGCGCCGAGGCCGCTAATCAGAATCGCCGGCGACTGGCCAATCAGTAAGGAGATAACCAGAATGCCGACAATAATCGCGCAGACCAGCTTAATTCCCTGAAATATCCCTTTAAGCGGCAGCTGAGAAGCGGTGGCGAATTTCTGCGATAAATTGAACACCACGTCCAGCAGCGAAAAGAAGGACAGCATCGCGTAGATCATCACCCACAGCTGCGCGCAGGTAGTGAGTATTTCCGCCGCCTCGCTGCCTTTTTGCAGCCATAGCACCGCCTGCACGTTGACGATAATCCCCTGCAGAGTGAAGGCCAGACGATGAAACAATTTGTTCTGGGTAATAATTTGCAACCATAGGTGGCTGCTGGCCTGCGCCCGCTTTTCGAAGGTACGCAGCACCACTTTGTGCAGAATAAGGTGAACGACAATCGCCGTCAGAAAAATAATGCCGAAGATAATAATGAGTGAGGTGGTGGGGGTAATTTTGATGCCTAATGCGGCGATGTGCGATATTAATTCCTGCATAACGTCTCCTTTACATCCAGCGGTTATGATGACCGCTGGATGTCTATTATGCAAATCGCAGGTTACGCCGATGTGAATTATGGCGTCGCTACCGCCGGACGGACGTTAAGGTGTCGGCGTAGCCACAGCGCGATGGCGCCCAGCACCAGCATCATCACCACTTCCACCGCCAGGAAATCGATCAGCGCCCGGGGATAGTCGCCGCCGCTGCGCTGGGCGAGAGTTAAGAATAGCGACCCGAGAATTGCCGGGCCCAGGCCCAGCGTCGCCTGCTGCAGGGTGCTGAGAATTGCGCTCCCGGCCCCGGCGTCAGAAGCGCTGATGTCGCGCATCCCGATGCGATAAAAGCTATTCACGATCAGCGCCTGCCCGTAGCCGATAAGCGCCGTGGAGGGGACCAGCGCGAGGGTGCTGGTGTGGGTAGCGAGGCGATAAAAGGTCGCGCACAGCAGCAGCAGGCCGACAATCTGCACCGACAGGCCAGTCAGCAAAATGCGTCCCATGCTGTAGCGGGCAATCAGCTTCGGCGCGTACAGCGCGGAGATGAAGTAGGCCACGCCGAGCGCGATAAAGCTATTCCCGGACTGCCACGGCGCCATTCCCAGACCGGCCTGCATGGTCAACGCCATACAGAACATAAATCCGGACCAGGCGCTGAAAAAGAGCAGGGCGATGGCCATGCCAAAGCGAATGCTGGTGAGCTTCAGCAGGCGAGGTGGCAATAGCGGCTGCTCGCCGCGCTGCTGTTTGCTCAGCGCGCTGGCCCGCATCCAGACCAGCAGCGGCAGCACTGCGACTAACATTAGCTGCAGCGTCCACGGCCAGTGCAGTTCCGGCCCCAGCGCCATTGGGAACAGAAGGCAGCAGAGGATCAGCGCAAGGCTAAACGTGCCCTGCCAGTCGATACGCGAATGCGCTTCGCGCCGGGTCTCCGGGACGTAGCGCGGGCTAAGGGTCAGCACCAGCAGGCAGATCGGCACATTAATAAAGAAGGCGTTCCGCCAGCCTAAACCGGCGATATCCGCCGAGACCAGCCAGCCGCCGCCCATCTGACCGACGATAAAGGCGATACCGCCAATGCCGCCGTACAGGCTGATGGCCCGGGCGTGGGCGTTGCCTTTGAGGGTGATATGCAGCGTGGCGAGGATCTGCGGCACGATTAGCGCCGCGCCGGCGCCCTGGACCGTGCGCGCCGCCAGCAGCGTGGTGATAGAGTTTGCCATTCCGCACAGCAGGGAGGCGACGCCAAAAATCGCCACGCCCCACATAAACAGACGGCGGCGGCCATAGTTATCGCCAAGTTTGCTGCCCATCGCCAGGCAGACGGCAAAGGCGACGCCGTACAGCGCGACAATCAGCTCCAGCTGGGTGGCGCTGGCGTTCAGCGATTGGGTGATGGAGTCCAGCGCGACGTTGGCGATCGAGGTGTCGATCAGCGGCAGCATCTGGCCGGTCAACAGAAGGAATAAACCGGCGCGGCCGGGTGAAACAGCAGACGAATTCATCGGATCTCTCCATTGCGTCATTCAGCGGATGGCCGTAGCATCACCGATAAATTAAACGGGTACCAGTTCCTGCTTATACTGGTATTGGCACTACCATGCTGGAGGTTTTATGACGACCATGCCGCAACGTGAATCGACGATCGCCGCGCCCGATGATGCCCGTAAACAGCTGGGGGCATTTCTGCGCGCCCGGCGTGAGAGCCTCGATCCGCAGCGCCTGGGGTTGCCGCGCGTTGGCCGACGACGCACGCCGGGTCTGCGGCGGGAAGAGGTGGCGATGCTGGCGGAGGTCGGCGTCACCTGGTACACCTGGCTGGAGCAGGGGCGGGACGTTAATCCGTCCGAGTCCGTGCTGGTGTCGGTGGCGAACGCGCTGCAGTGCAGCCCGCTGGAGACCCGGCACCTGTTTGTCCTGGCCGGACTGACGCCGCCGGAAGCCGCGCAGGTCACGGTATGCGAAGGCATTAGCCCCGGCACCCGGCGGATGCTTGATAGCCTGATGCCGCAGCCCGCCAGTATTCAGAAGCCGAGCTTCGATATTGTGGCCTGGAACGACAGCTTCTGCCGCCTGATGGGTATCGATTTCGCCACCATTCCGGAAGAGGATCGCAACTGTATTTATCTGTATCTGACCAATGAAACCTGGCGCAGCCGTATTGAAAATCGCGATGTGCTGGCGACGTTTGTCTCCTATTTTCGCGCGGCGATGGCGGAGCACCGCGGCGATCCGCTGTGGGAGAATAAGCTGGCGCGCTTTTTTGCCGCGTCGGCGGAGTTTGAGTCCCTCTGGCATCAGCGCTATGAGGTGCGCGGGGTGGAAAATCAGGTGAAAAACTTTAACCATCCGCAGCTCGGACGCTTCAGCCTGCAGCAGATGTACTGGTACTCGGCCCCGCGTAACGGCTCGCGCCTGCTGGTCTATTTGCCGATGGATGAAATGGGCGAACGGGCGCTGGCGTGGCTGGATAAACACTAATGACAAGGAATCAGATTGCTGACAAAGTGCAATCTTCAGGAACTGCCCGGCGGCGCGATGCTTGCGCAGGCCTACAGCGCATTGCATAGCAGGTTGATATTGCGGTTTTTCGTAGGCCCGGCAAGGCGCCGCCCGGCAGAAGTGCGAGCACAATAGCCAAAAAAGGTTTGTCATCAGTCTCAAGGAATGCCCATGAATATTACCCGTAAAGAGCAGCGCATTATTCAGCGCGCGCTAAAGTCGTGGCAGGCCAGCGGCGATTTAGCCCCTGAGGATAGCCAGCGGCTGGCGCAAACGCTGCGCGTCTCTCCCTTCGACTGGCAGCGGCTGAGCCGCTATGCGTTCTGGACCGCGCTGGCCTGCGTGCTGGTCGCGCTGGGCAGCCTGTTTGCCGACAGCGCCCTGATTGAGCTTCTGCTGAGCCTGTTCAGCCGCTCGGCGCTGACGCGAATCATCCTGCCCGCGCTGCTGGCGGTAGCCTGCTACGCCTGGGGTTTTCGCCGCCAGCGGCGGGAAACGCAGTGGCACTACAGCACTGAGGCGATCCTCTTTCTGGGGGTTATTTTTACCGCCGTGGCGCTGTGGCAGCTTGGCGAACGTCTGGATACCGGCAGCGGTCATATCGCGCCGCTGTTCCTGGCCGGATGCCTGATTTACGGCGCGATTGGCTTTTTTGCTCGCTCCGGGCTGGTGTGGCTCTTTTTTCTGCTGTCGCTGGGCAACTGGTTCGGTGCAGAAACCGGCTACGTTTCGGGCTGGGGCGCCTACTGGCTGGGCATGAACTACCCGATCCGCTTCGTGCTGTTCGGCGGCGCGCTGCTTGCGCTCTGCTACGGCGCGCAACACGCTTTGCGCCAGCGCCAGCTGTTTACCGTCAGTAAAGCGATGGGGCTGATCTATCTGTTTATCGCCCTGTGGATCCTGTCGATTTTTGGCAACTATGACCTGGATAGCTGGTCCAGCATAGCGCAAAGGCAGCTGCTGCCGTGGGGGCTGCTGTTTGCCGTGGCGGCGGGGATCTGTATCTATATCAGCCTGAAAACCGACGACGGCATGCTGCGCGGCTTCGGTCTGACGTTCCTGGCGATCAACCTCTATACCCGTTTCTTCGAGTTCTTCTGGGATGGCATGCACAAAGTCGCATTTTTCCTGATCCTCGCAGTCTCGCTGGCGGTAATTGGCCGCTATGCGGAGCGCATCTGGCATGCGGGAAGGGTAACCCATGAATAATTAAGCTTTTTTAAGAAGTGTGGCAGGGGGCAGCGACGTCTTACGCGAATTGTCGTATAAGCGAATTTTACGCTTTTGACAGGGGCGCAAGATGAATAAGGAGTCGATTTTTCGCCAGCTAGAACAACGGATCGCCGGGCGACCGCTGACCGCGGAAGCGCTTGGCGAGTTTAATGCGATGACGATTGCCGATAGCCTGAAGCAAAAACGCAGTATCATCAGCCATCATCTGAATAATCTCCATCGCGAGCAGCGGGTGGTCAAAGTAAATGGTCGCCCGGTGCTGTTTTTACCCATTGCCGCGCTGCGCGACCACCACCGCCTCGCGGTTCGACACGGCGAATACGCTTCCCTTCAGGCCCTGTGCGCTGAGCGCCAGGATAGTCTGGCGCAGCTGATAGGCGCTCAGGGCAGCTTGCAGGAAGCTTTGCGGCAGTGCAAGGCCGCCATCAGCTACCCCGGCGCAGGTCTACCGCTTCTGCTGCGCGGTCCCACCGGCACGGGGAAAAGTTTCCTTGCGCGCCAGCTCTGGCGTTATGCGATGGAACAGGGCGTTTTGCCTGCTGATGCGCCTTTTACCGTGTTTAACTGCGCTGAGTACGCGAATAATCCAGAGCTGCTGACCTCGAAATTATTCGGGCACGCGAAGGGCGCCTTTACCGGTGCGGATAAATCAGTCCCCGGTCTTATCGAGACCAGCAACGGCGGGGTACTGTTTATTGATGAGGTTCATCGTCTGCCCCCCGAAGGACAGGAGAAGCTGTTCCATTTTATGGATAACGGTAGCTGGCGGCGGCTGGGGGAGAGCAGCGAGGAGCGCAGCGCCACGGTACGGCTGATTTTTGCTTCAACGGAGGATCTGGAAAAGCACTTCCTGGCGACTTTTATTCGTCGTATTCCGGTGATCGTCAAAATCCTGCCGATCGCCGAGCGTGGACAGTATGAAAGACTGGCGTTTATCCATCACTTTTTTCGCCGTGAAGCGCAGCGATTACATCACGATCTGGCGCTGGACGGCGAAATCATCAGCCAGCTGATGCGCGAAACGCTCGAGGGTAACGTCGGCGGACTAGAGAATTTGATCCGCAATATTTGCGCCAGCGCCTGGACATTTGGCGAGCGGGATAGCGATCTTTTACAGATAAAAGCGGGTTTACTGCCCGACCGGTTGCTGGCGGATGCGCCTTTTTCTCTTCAGCAAAATAGCGAACGGGTCATGATTTACCGCGATGGCGACGCGCAGCCTTTGTTTTCCGGTCGTCATCATGAGTATCAACGGCTAACGGAAAATATTTGCAGCCTCTGCGAGGAACTCGGGAAGGACAATATCAGCGCAAGGACCTTTGAAAAGCTCATTTATCAAAACGTGACGCTCTATCTCGATGCGTTGATGAATCAGGAGAGCGCGGTCTCTCTTCAGGACAAGCGGCTGCGCTTTATTGAGGATGTGGGCAAGGCGATCGCCGCCAATTACGATCTCCAGCTGAATGCCGAATTCGCCTATCTTACTGGCCGCTACCTGACCAGCCTGCCTCTTGCTCCGCGCAGCGTTGCCGAGCCCGCGCGTCTGGTGATGCAGCGCTGGCTGGAGTCCTCAGCGGGGCTGGCGCAGCGTATCGCGGGGAAACTACTGGATGTCGTCAATAACAAATACGATCTGCTCATCGATACGCTTGACCGCCTGGCGGTTGCCGCTATCGTCAGCAATGCGATTGATGCGACCAGCGGCGGAAAAGTGAAAGCGGTGATTATCGCCCACGGCTATTCGACCGCCAGCAGCATTGCGGGGGTCGCCAATCGCCTGATTGGCGAGAAGATCTACCAGGCGATGGACATGCCGATGGAGGTGGCGTTCAGCGACGTCAGCCGCGCCGTGGTTGATTATCTCCAGCATACCGATACCCGAGCCGGAGTCATGGTGCTTATCGATATGGGCTATACCAAAGAGATTGCCGATGCGCTTTTGTCGGTGATTAACGGCCCGCTGGTGGTGGTGGATAACGTCACGACGCGCATGGCGCTGAACGTCGCCAGCGAGATCGCTCTGGGGAAAAATATCGAACATATTGCCGAAGAGATCGTGCCGCTCAATCAGTCGCGCTGGGATGTCTTCTGGCCGACAGAAAAAAAAGAGCGTGCTCTGCTGGTGACCTGCATTACCGGAATCGGTACTGCGTTTAAATTTAAAAATCTGATGGAGAAGAGCCTGCTCAGCGACTTTGATATTAACATTATCGCCTGCGAGTATACGCGCTTAAAAAATAGCCGCACGGCGATATCCTTGCTCCACCAGTATGAAGTGATTGCGGTTGTGGGTACGCACGACCCACAGCTGGCGGGGGTGCCATGGGTAGGTATTGAAGAGCTGCTGGGCGAGCAGGGGCATCGGCATCTCAGTCAGCTCTTAAGCGGCTATCTCAATGAGAAGCAAATTGCGCTGATTAATAAAAATATGGTTCGTGAGTTTTCGCTGCATAACGTCGTCAACTCCTTGACGATACTGAATGCCGGAAAAACGATGAGCCATATTGAGACTATTATTGCAGAGTGGCAAAACACGCTTGGCTTTAATTTTAATAATAATTTAATTATTAGCCTGTATGTGCATCTCAGCTGCATGATTGAGCGTCTGGTAATGCGTAATGAAATTACCCATTATAAAAATCTTGAGCAATTTTCTCGCCAGCACGGAGAATTTATTGCTATGGTGAACCACTCGTTTCAGCGCCTGAAAATACTCTATAACGTGACGCTGCCGGTAGCGGAAATTGGTTATATTCACGATATTTTTGAATTACGCGTTGACGATTTTCGCTGGTAATCCTCAGCGCAGCCCCGGAGCAGGTCGCCGGGGCTGGCAGAGGGTTAGCGAATTAATATTCGACTTTCCACATATAGCGGCGGGTGGTCAGAGGATGGTTGCGGGCGGTGGCCAGCGCCAGGTTGTACACATCAAGAACGCAGTTGTGCAGCAGGCCGCAGAAATATTCGCGCACGCTGGCGTGAAGCGCATCAATTCCCACTTTTTCCACGTCAATAATCTGCAGTTTTCCCTGATAGCGTTCGATAAAGCGGATCGCGCGATCGTCCAGCGGACGGGTGCGGCCGCTGCTTTTTAATAAAATGAACGGCGTTCCCGTTTCGGTAATCTCAAAGGGGCCGTGGAAATACTCGCCGCTATGGATGCTGGCGGAGTTAATCCACTGCATCTCCAACAGAATACAGATGGATTCCTGATGCGCGGCACCGAACGAAGGACCGCTGCCCATCATATAAATGACCTTTTCACTTTTCCAGGCTTCGGCAAAATGCTGCGCATCCGCTTGCACCTGCTGCTGAGCGCCGCGCACCACGGATTCAAAACTGGCAAAGGCGCTGACCATCTCAGCGTAATGGTCGTATCCTTCTGTTTGCGCCAGGATCTCCAGCGCCAGCCACAGGCTGTACGCCGCTTTTTGCTGTGTCGGATCGACAGTTTCGGGATAGCGAGCCCAGCAGTATTCGATAGTGTAATCGCTGTGTTCGCACAGCGGCGTGCCGGGGGTATATACCAGTCCAATCGTAGCCGCGCCTTTTTGACGCGCGATGCGGGCGGCTTCGACCGTTTCAGCGGTGTTGCCCTGCTGAGAGGCAAGGATCACCACGCTATTTTCCCCTAATGCTTGCGGCGTCGCGTGGACAAATTCATTACTGGTCACATAGCCGACGGCCAGCTTTTTCGCTTCACAATCGAGAAAATATTTCCCCGGCCAGAAGCCGGTCAACGAACCCCCGCAGCCAACAAACCACACGCGTTCAATACGTTGCCTGGTTAAAATATCGCGAATAATATGGTGGGCGTTTTTCTGAGCTATAGACATATTGGTCTCCTTGAGATGTAAAGGGTCCTCCGCTGCATGGCGGATAACTTTTACAGGGCATTATTTAATTAAGTTTTTTACTTTTCATTTTCTGGTGGAACTGCGGATCCTTAGGTATTGCGGGATCGACACCCTTCACTGGCGGTAGCCTGGCGCAAACCATTTGCAATGGAATAATATATTCAAAGATTGCAAAGTCTGGATCGTTAATAAACGTAAAGGGCATGTTCTTACCGTTATTGTCAACATGCGGGCCAATGCGATAAATATGCGGCGTCCAACCAGACAGTATTTCCGCCAGACGATCCTGGCGCTCATCGGGATGCGGATCGAGCATAATCAGGGTTGAACGCTCATCGAAGGCGTTATAGATCCCGTGGATGAATTCCTCAAATTCATAGCCGGCCACCGGGCAGCGCAGCGTTTCAAGCATCTTTAGCGCGCCTTCCTGAACGGTGCCAAACAGTTCTGCCGGGCCGGTCAGGCGAATATCTGCGCTGTCGATAAGCGGCCGGGCGTGATTGAGAACCCACGCCTGCGAGGCCTCAATGAGCGTCGGCATATGATTGAACGTCCTCTCCATGCGGACGAGTAGCGCCTTGCGCTCCTCATCGCTCAGGCGCTGCTGGCGGCTGGCGACGGCAAGCGCAAGCAGTATCAGGTTGAGTATGGTGCAGTGATAACCTTTGGTTTTGGCGCCGGCGCGCTCTTCTCCACAGGGGACCGTCAGGATCAAATCTGCCGCCTGGTCGATGGCAGCTGGCGCTTCCCCGGCCATGGAAGCGGTAAGGTGCCCGGCTGCCCGGGCGCGCTCCATTGCGGCGAGAGTGGAGAGGCTGCCGCCTCCCTGAGAAATGCCGATGACCAGCGCTTTGCCGCTGAGGGAAAGTGCCATCTCGTCCAGCAGGAAGGGCCAGTATACATCGACCGGGATGCCGCACCACTGCTGCATAAACGACCGCGCGGTCAGCGCGCCGTGGTAAGACGTACCGGAACCGGTCAGGATGATTCGAGAGATCCCGCGATCCGCCAGCGCTTTCGCCGCTTGCCAGAGATCTTCCCGCGTCTGCGTTAGCATAGCGAGCAGGCGAGCGGGGGTTTCATTCATATAGTCTTCTACGTGCATGGGTAATATTCCTCTTCTTAAAGCAGGCCTAACGCGCTGGCCGCCATGCCAAACGCGATGGTGCCTAACAGGATCCAGTTGATGTTGACTCCCTTACGGATCAGCTTGTACATCCCAAGGGTGAAAAGCAGAGGCAGCAGCGAAGGAAGTATTTTGTCGATAAACTCCTGTGCCTTCATGGTCGTCTGCCCGGCAGTGAAGCTGAGCGGGGTGGTGATATCTATCATACTGGCGGTCATCGCGCCGACGACCATCAGGCCAACGATTGAGGCGATATAGGTGACCCGATCCATGAGTCCGCTTTGGTAAATCCGCATCAGCCAGGTGGTGCCAGCCCGATAGCCGAGCTTCAGCCCATACCAGCGGCACAACAGATGCGGTAGGTTATAAACTAACAACGCCATTATCGGTCCCAGGAGGCTGCCCTGCTGGGCGAAATAAATCCCCATCCCGGCGGCAATCACCTTCAATGACCCCCAGAATATGGAGTCACCGATACCCGCCAGCGGCCCCATCAGGCTGGTTTTAATCGCGTTTATCGATTCTTCATTAAATTCGGGATTGCGCTGATTCTCCTCTTCCATAGCGATCGACAAGCCGAAGATAAAGGTGGAGAGGTGCGGCGTGGTGTTAAACAGCACCAGATGGCGCTGCAGGGCGCGCCCCAATTCCGTCGGGTCCTGATAGATACGCTTCAGGGCCGGCGACATTGCGAAGGCGTAGCCCATATGCTGCTGGCGCTCGTAGTTCCACGAGCCCTGCAGCGTAAAGGAGCGCCAGAACACGCTGCGTAAATCCCGAGCGGTGACCCGGCTTGCGTCATCGCTTTGCGGCTGGGCGGCGCCTGACAGGGTCTGCGTCATTTCACTCATGATTAGCTCTCCTGCTGCTTAAGATTAAGAAACTGGCTGATGATAAAAGCCAACACCACGGCGAATAGCGCGATGGCGATGATATCCAGTTTGGTATATGCCGCTATCAAAAATCCCAGACCGAGGTACGGCATAAGTTTGCTGCTGAGCATCATGCTGATCAGCAGGGCGAAGCCGAGCGCCGGCAGGATCTTACTGGCGACGATCAATCCGTTGGTGATCACCGGCGGAATCGCCTCAAGGAACCAGCTAACCGCCGAAGAGCCGAGCAGGATGGCGAAAAAAACCGGCAGAAATCCGTTTAAAAAATAGAGCAGCGTCGGACCGCCGAGGTGCATCAGGCCGACCATCCGGGTATTACCTTGCGCCGCATAGCGGTCCGCCAGATGACCGAAGCGGGCGTTCACCACGCGTACCAGAATGCCCAGCGTTTGCGCCAGCATTGAGACGGGGATGGCGATGGTGAGCGCAGCCTCCGGACCGCGGCCGGACATGATCGAAAACGCGGTCGCCAGTACGGAGCCGGTCACGATATCGGGTGGGTGCGCGGCGCCGATGGCGACGTTGCCGAGAAAAATAAGCTCCAGCGTAGCGCCAATCAGAATCCCCTCATGCAGATTGCCGCAGACCAGACCGGTGAGGGCGCACATCACCAGCGGCCGGTCGATCATCGATACCCCAAGCAGGCGGCCATCGAGGATCCCCAGGGCGGCAATCAGTCCGAGTAACGTTGCGGTGAGCAACATAGTGACCTCCGAAGTTAAAGTTGTTCGTTGAGGAGCTCGGCCGAGTGGGCGGGTACCTGACGCATCTCCAGCCGAATGCCTTTCTCTTTCAGCGCTCTGCTATCGGCGATTTCCTCTTCGGTCAGATAGATGGCCTTGCCGAATTGTCTTGCGCCCTCCTTCTGCGGCAGACCGCCGTAGTTAATGGCGTTAATTCCCGGGACTTTTTCTACCAGCGCGAGGGTTTCAGCAGTATTACCAAGGACCACCATGACTTTTTTATGATCCAACTTGCCGCCGTTAAGCTTTTCCGCCGCCTGTTCAACGGTGGCGATGTCCAGCGTGACGCCCGCCGGCTTGGCCAGGTTAAGCGACATCGTAATGAAGGCATCCGCCGCGGCTTTGGCGTTAGCGACGATGATATGATCGATATCCAGCGCTCGGGTCCAGGCAAAAACCACCTGGCCGTGCAGCAGCCGATAATCAATGCGCACGAGTTTAATCATGAGATTCTCCCTGTGGGTCAGAGGATGGTTGTGTTAGTAGAGGGTTGATGAAAACAATGGATTCACGCGCCGCGCTGGTGGCGTAGACAATCGCGGCCTCGGTAGTGGCTTCTTCGCACAGCAGAAACTCCAGCAGCAGAGTCAGATTGATGCCGGCGACCACGAAAACGTTACGATGGCGCATCAAGACGCTTACGGCGCTATTGTTGATACTGCCGCCAAGCAGGTCGGTAAAGATCACCACTTCATCACCATTCGCCTGGACGATGAGATGCTCCAGGGTTTGCTCCAGCTGTTCGGTGGTCACGATATCTTCGTCATAGGCGCAGACCGGGATAACGCCGTGTTCGTCGCCAATCAGCAGCGATAAACTGTTCACCAGTCCGCGAGCAAAATGGCCGTGGCTGGCCACATAGATATGTTTCACCCGGTTTCTCCTTCATCCAGATAGTGGTATCTGTTAAGAGCAAAGGGCGTGCCAGAAATAAAAAATATTATTTATCAATTAATTAAAGCGGCTGGTTCACACTAAAGGCGTTATTCCTGGCACAAGCGGGCTTATTAACGCCGGAAACCTGGCACAAAAGGCAGAAAAAGAGGGGGAAAGAGTGGGGGGAGAAAGTCCCGGGCGAGACGCTGCTGCGCCATGGCCCGGGCGTTCCCGGCAGAGGGGAATTAAATCTCGGTAATCGTCGTCGCCTGCGGCAGGCGTGATTTCGGCAGGGAGGCGTTAAAATCTTCAACGCTATGATGGCCGACCGGCACCACGACCAGGCTGGTGTAGCCCTTGGCCTTCAGGTCAAATTCGGCATCGAGAATTGCGAAATCGACGCCTTCAATCGGTACGGCGTCCAGGCCCATTGCCGCCACGCCCAGCAGGAAGTTGCCGACGTTCAGATACACCTGCTTCGCCATCCACTGGTCGTCGTCATGCAGATCTTTGCGGTGCATATCGGCAAAGAAGGTGCGGCCTTTATGGTTTGCCGCTTTGGCTTCGGCGTTAGCGAAGCGGCCATCGGCCTCTTCCTGATCGACCACGCGCTCAAGCCAGGCGTCGTCCATTGCGGTTTTGGCGCAGAACACCACCACGTGCGATGCGTCGAGAATTTTACGTTCGTTAAACACGTAGGTGCCGCTCGCCGCTTTGGCGACGCGCGCTTTGCCTTCATCGCTGCTGGCAACGATAAAATGCCACGGCTGGGAGTTGGTGCTTGACGGGCTGTACTGCAGCAGCGTTTTCAGGTTTTCCGCCTGCTCGGCAGTTAGCTTTTTGGTGGCGTCAAATGCCTTGGTGGAGTAGCGCTTTAAGGCAACCGATACGATATCCATACTCTTCCTCACTGTTTACAACCCCTTGCGGGTGCGTTTCGTGAAGGAAGAGTACAGCGATGGCGGGCAAATGATAAGGGGCAAAAATGCGATAACACTTATCGCGCAGCGCTGAAAATCACCCCGGGCGCAGCCGCTGCTGCTCTTTTTTGCTCAGTTTATCGACGATCAGATTCCACGAATCATCAATCAGCTCCGCCAGCAGGTCCACGCTGATATCCTCGCCGGGAACCACGGTGATCCAGTGCTTTTTGTTCATGTGATAGCCGGGCTCGATGCTGCGGTAAATGGCCTGATGAAGCAGCGATTTTTGCGGATCGCACTTCAGGTTGACCAGCGCGCGGCCGCGTACCGTTGCGGTGAGCATAAAAATCCGCCCGCCGACTTTAAACACATCGTACTCCGGGCCGAACGGCCAGCAGTGCTCGGTAAAGGGAAGCTCCAGCGCAATACGGTGCGCGTGGTCATGCAGCGAGCGGTGGTCCATCAGTGCGTATCCTCATGTAACGCCTGCCACATTGCCTCAAAGCCTAGCGCAATGAGCTCCGGGGCACGCTGCGGATCGTTGCTGGCGTACTCAATCGTGGTTTCCGCCAGCGACAGAAACAGCGCATCGCCAAAGGTGCGATAGGCATCGCTAAGAAAAATTGGCTTAACCGAAAGCTGGCATATCTCGTTGAGCTCGGGAAACATCTCTTTAACCCGGGTACGCGTTTCATCGGTAATCCGTTCGCTCAGGGACATGCGGCGTATGGCTTTATGCTCCATCGGTTTGCGCATACCCCAGTCGATATAGCTGTTCCAGATATTGCGGGCATTCTCTTTCGGACGGGATTCGTTCGGTTTAAGACTGGCCACCATGACCTGTACTAACCCCGATTTGATAGAGAGATAAAGCTCGTTAAGCAGATCGTCCTTGGTGGCAAAGTAGCGAAACAGCGTCCCCTCGGCTACCCCGGCGCTGCGGGCGATAGCGGAGGTTGAGGCGGCGATTCCCGACTGGGCAAAGGCGGCGGTTGCGGCCTCCAGTAACGCTTGCTTTTTATCTTCACTCTTAGGACGAGCCACTACACTTTACCTCACAGGTTATAAAACCACGATCTAAGCATGCCCGGTACGGGCACTGCAACGTTGTCTGTCAAAATTTGAAAATCGTCTTGACGACTTTCAGCTTCTTCCTAATAATGAGTGCTTACTCACTCATAATCAACCCTTATAACAAAAACCTCCAGGAAGGAGGATTTCGCCAGGTCAGGATATGAACCGTGTCATTTTCAGCGTGGTCGCCATCATGTTATTAGCGTCAGCAACAACTTTGCCGTTTGTGTTAAATGCCGGATTTGGCCAGGCGCCGCAGGGCGCGCAGCTCAGCCTGGTGGAACAGTCGCCGCACTATCATGACGGCCAGTTTCACAATCAGCTCCCGACGCCGGGTTTTACCGGGCAAAAAAATATGCTGGCCGCGTGGTGGGAGTTTCTCGTCGCCAGGCGCGAGAACGCCAGACCGGCCCAGCCGCTGCCGCTGGTGAACACCGATCTGGCGGGCCTGCCGTCAGGGCAGGACGCGATGGTCTGGCTCGGTCACTCCTCCTGGTATCTGCAGCTGGCGGGCAAACGCATCCTGATTGATCCCGTATTTAGCAACTATGCCGCACCCTTCTCTTTTATTAATAAGGCCTTTACCGGGGATTACCCATGGCACGCTGAGGGAATGCCGGAGATCGACCTGCTGATCATCTCGCACGATCATTATGATCATCTCGATTACGCCACCATCAAAGCCCTGATGCCGAAGGTCAAGCGCGTGATAACGCCGCTGGGCGTGGGGTCGCACCTGCGCTACTGGGGAATGGAGAGCGCGATAATCAGCGAGGCGGACTGGAATCAGGCGCTGCAGGTGAGCGATGAGCTGACGGTACATGTCCTGCCCGCGCGCCACTTCTCCGGCCGCGGCCTCAAGCGCAACCAGACCCTATGGGCCAGCTTTATGTTCGTTACCCCGCAGCAGAAAATTTACTACAGCGGCGACAGCGGCTACGGCCCGCACTTTAAAGCCATTGGCGAACAGTTTGGCGAAGTGGATTTAGCGATCATGGAAAACGGTCAGTATGACCAGGACTGGAAGTACATCCACATGATGCCGGAAGAGACGGCGCAGGCCGCTGACGATATTCATGCACGCGCGGTGCTGCCGGGCCATGCCGGGCGCTTCGTGCTGGCAAAACACACGTGGGACGATCCGTATAAACGACTGGCGGAGGCCAGCACAGGGCGACCGTGGCGACTGCTGACGCCTATGCTGGGTGAGCCGGTTTGGGTCGCTGATAAAACGCAATCATTTAACGCCTGGTGGCGCTAACGATGAGAGTGGTTCAGGAGGAGAGAGGACATATGACTATTTCCGCTCAGGTCATTGATACTATCGTCGAGTGGATTGATGAAAATTTGCATCAACCGCTACGTATTGACGATATTGCGCGCCATGCCGGTTATTCGAAGTGGCATTTACAACGACTGTTTTTACAGTACAAAGGGGAGAGTCTGGGGCGCTATATCCGCGAGCGTAAGCTGCTGCTGGCGGCGCGCGATCTGCGCGATACCGATCAGCGGGTTTACGATATTTGCCTGAAATACGGCTTTGACTCGCAGCAAACTTTTACCCGCATCTTCACCCGTACGTTTAACCAGCCGCCGGGCGCCTACCGTAAAGAAAATCACAGCCGCGCGCACTGAAAAAGCGTCCGCCGGGGAAACCGGCGGAGGCTGTTCTTACCAGGCGTAGCTGACCGTTGCCGTCACCGTCCGACCAATGCCGTAGAAGCAGGCGCTATCGCTGGCGCAGGAGGCCACATACCTGGTATCCGCGATGTTGTTTACGTTGAACTGTACCTGCGCGCCTTTCAGGCTCGAGTTTAGCTCGCCCAATTCATAGCTGACCATGGCGTCATACAGATCTACCGCCGGAACCTTAAAGGTGTTTTTCGCATCGCCATAGCTGGTACCGATATAGCGTACGCCCACTCCCGCAGTCAGGCTTTTCAGCGCGCCGTCCGGCAGGGTATAGCTGGTGAAGGCTGAAGCCATATGGGTCGGAATACGCGCTGGCGTTTTCCCTTCGGTACCGACAACGGTAGTGTTGACGGTTTCTGCATCGGTATAAGTGTATGAAGCGATCAGATTGAGATTCTCAAAGAGCGTCGCGTGCGCTTCGGCCTCAACCCCTTTGGAACGCACTTTACCGCTATTCTCAAACCATCCGGCGGCGCTGTTGTAGGTGGCGACGTTACTTTGCGTTAAATCATACAGCGCAAGGGTGATTAGCGCGTTTGGGTCAGGCTGGTATTTCACGCCGACTTCCACCTGCTTGCCTTCGCTGGGATCGAACGGTCCAACGCCAGGCGCGCGGTTGGTTTGCAGGTTAGGTTCAAAGGAGGTGCTGTAGCTGATATAGGGGGAAAGACCGAAATCAAAGGCGTACAGCAGGCCGGTGCGCCAGGTGAACTTATTATCATTCTGCTGGGTGCTGCTGGCATCGGTAAAATCGGTGGTGCGTACTTCCGCCCAGTCATAGCGCCCGGAAACTAACAGTTCCCAGTTCTGCCAGCTCAGCTGATCCTGAACATAGACCCCAGCCTGATCGAGATTTTGCTGTTCATTAGTGGCGGGGCTGAAGGCGCTTTCATCGACGCTAACGCCGTAGGTCGGGCTGCGCCAGTCGAGATCGTACTGCGAGCCTCCGGCCCGGCCAAGATACTGCTTATCTTTACTGGTTTTGTAATCCAGACCGCCAATCACCGTATGGGCCACCTGGCCGCTGGCAAACTTTGCTTCGAGCTGGTTATCAATGCCAAATTCATCGGTCTGGCGCGTTTCATGCTGGGCGCGGCGGGAGAGTACCGAGCTGTTGGCGGGGCTACTGGAATAAACCAGGTAGCGATACTTCTGTTTGATGATGGCGTAGCGGGCGTTCTGGCGCAGAGTAAAGGTATCGTCTGGCTGGTGCTCAAATTCATAGCCAATCATCGTTTGTTCCCGCCACGACTGATTGTAGCTGGGATCGCTGACGTTAAAATCACGCGGAATATAGCTGCCGTCGACGCTTTCCACCGTACCGTAGCGCGGCAGGAAGTTACGGTAACCGGCATCCGGGTCTTTCTGATAGCTGGTTAATAACGTCATGCGCGTGGCGTCATCAGGATACCAGGTGAGGGCGGGGGCGATGGCCATCCGCGTCTCTTTATAATCTTCAACCTGGCTATTCTGGGTACGGGCGATCCCGTTCAGACGATAGAGCAGGCGGCCATCATCGCTCAGCGGGCCGCCAAAATCGAAAGCGCCTTCGGCAAGATGATGATTGCCGGTGCGGAACTGCAGTTCATGAATCGGCTGGCTGACAGGGCGTTTGCTGGTCATGGCGATCAGCCCGCCGGGGTTTACCTGGCCAAACAGCACCGAGGCCGGGCCGCGTACCAGCTCGACGCGTTCCAGCAGCCACGGGTCGAAAGTACCGGTTTGCGAGGAGGCCGTCGCGCCGTAGCTCAGGCCATCGAGAAACTTGGGCACATAGCTAAAGCCGCGAACGAAAACCTCGTCGTTGCGGTTAGATGAACCGCGATATTCGGTAAAAACGCCCGCGCTATAGCGCAGCGCCTGGGATACCGAGGTGACGTCCAGCGCGCGCATTTGATCGCGGGTAACCACCGATACTGACTGCGGCGTTTTGACGATCTCTGCGGCGGTTTTTGTCGCGGATAGCGTCCTGGTGGCCACTATTCCCTTAAGCGGCGCTGTAGGATCTTCGCTACTGCCCGCGGTGACGACAAGCGTTTCCTCCGCCGCCAGCGCCTGATTCCCGATCGAAGATACCGCCAGAGTCGCAGTCCATAATGCTGTTATCTTATTATATTTAAACATATTTATGATTTTTCCTTGGTTAAATCGCCATCAAAAACCGCCCTCATCGAAGTGAATCCTTCAGCGGTCATCATTAACGGCCTTAATGTTATTGCAAATAGTTATTATTTGCATTAGCGTTATTAACAAATTCTTACAAGGAACTATCGGGCAATGAAAACGGCATGGAGCGGTCTGCTGCTGGGGTTAAGTGCTTTACCGGCGGCGGCGATGAACTGTGAATCCCCTTCGTTACAGGGAGAGCTGGAGGGGAAGTTCGACGCCAGCGGTGAGGTCTGTTTTGACTTGCCCAGGCTAGGAGAGAACTACGTCGCGGCGACGCTCTCCGGCGTTACCGATGCCCGACTGCTGGATGAACATAACCGCCGTCTGCGCACGCTGCTGGCGGGCGGCCCGGCGGACGGCGAGCAAACCCTGCTATTTTCTCTGCCGGTAAACCGCGCCTCCTCGCTGGTGCTCCACGGTGAAGAAGGAGCCCGCTGGCGTTTTCAGTGGCAGATGCGGGAAACCACCGCGCTGGCCAAAATCCAGACGCTGGACCCGGTCAGCCCGCGCCTGCAGCTGCTGAAGAAGGAACTGGCGGCGGGAGGCTCAACGGCGACTTTCTGGCGGGAGCGTGAACTGGAGGGAACGCCCATGGTGGAATCGGTGGACGCCAGCCATAAGCGGGTGACCTTCTTGTGGCGCGGAGCGAGCCGCAACGTGTTTATTCTGGGTTCGCCGGCGGGGGATCACGATCCGCTGTTTCGTCTCGGTGATTCTGACGTCTGGTTTCGTAGCTACGTCGTACCTGCCGATACCTTAATGCAGTATAAGCTGGCCCCGGATGTGCCGCAGGTAGCCGGCGGCGCGCGCGAGCAGCGGCGGGCTATTCTGGTCAGCGCCCAGGCCGACCCGCTAAACCCGAATAGCGTCAATGCCGCCCACGACCGCTGGAGTCGCTACTCCCTGCTGGCTCTTAACCCCGCGCGTTTTTGCTCGGCGCCGCGGATGGCGCAGCCGCTACGCTACGGGACGCTGACCCGCCATCAGCTGCGCAGCGACTTTTTGCAAAACGCGCGTGAAGTCATGATTTATCGCCCACGTTTGCCGCAGCCCGCGCGCTGGACCCTGCTGCTCTTTGACGGTAAAACTTACCAGGACGAATACCGCTTCGCCAACGTGCTGGACGCCCTGATCGCCAGCCACAGGCTACCGCCGATTAACGTGGTGTTTATCGATAGCCTCGATCATCCGCGGCGGGCAAAGGAGCTGCCGCCAAATCCGCACTTTGCCGATTTTATGGCCCATGAGCTGCTGCCCTGGCTGAACCGCCAGGGGCTCAGCCTGACCCGGCAAAAAACCGTGGTTGCAGGATCCAGCTACGGCGGGCTGGCCGCGTCCTGGGTGGCGCTGCGCTATCCCCGGCAGTTTGGCAACGTACTGAGCCTGTCCGGGTCGTACTGGTGGGCGCCGAAAGGGGAAGAAGCCAGCTGGCTGACCCGACAGTATCAGCACTCGCCGCGCTATCCGGTCCGTTTCTGGCTACAGGCGGGAAGATTTGAGACCCGCGGGCCGGACGGCGGTATTTATGCCAATACGCTTGAGTTCGGGCGGGTACTGAGCGAGAAGGGATATAAGGTGAGCTTTCATCCCTCCTCGAGCGGCCACGATTATGTCGCCTGGTGCGAAGGCCTGATCAACGGTATGCGCGACCTGAGCGGATTAGCGCTCAAGAGAGAACCAGCGACGCCAGACCCAGCGCAGCGCCAGATACTCGATGGCGCCCAGCGCTAAAAACCACAGGCAAAAGATCAGCGTATAAAGCTGGTTGAGATCCATCAGATGGAACGTCGCCACCAGCTTCTGCGCCAGCGTCAGACCCAGCGAGGGCGCCGGCAGCAGCAGACAGGAGAGTAAAGCCAGCAGGAGAATGCCGGCGGCACTCATGAGCGTTTCTAGCGGATGTTTCATTATTTGTTAATCATCAGTTAAAAACATATTGTCCGGTAAAAAGGGAATCAATGCAATATCGTTTCGTACGCAATTAAAATACGCTTTAAGTATTATATTTAAACGTTCTCACTCATTTCTTTGTTAATTATTTTGGGCTTATTTGTGATTAAGTTAATTACGCTTTAATGTAAATTAACGTCATTATTAAGCCAGCGCTTTTACAAAAGTATAGGTGCTATATCCCACCAGAGTAGCGATAATAATGGCCAGCAGAATGTACAGCACCAGGCGGCGTCCGCGATAGATTCCAAACATAGTAGACCTCGTTTAGTTTAGGTTTATTAATATTCTGCAATAGTTGTTCTATAGAATTAACTTACCATAAATTTTGTATTTGCGAGAGATTAAATATTGCGCAAGCTCAAATTATCTCCCGCCTGTTTAAAATTTTTCTCATTGGCCCGGAATGATTCCAGGCTTTCCGCCTCACGGAATTTTAAGGGAGATATATTTTGACCAAAATGATCAAAACTAATAATACCACCCCCTCAGGGGATGTCGCGCCACGCCGGGCATATCAGCAGACGGTTGATGCGGTGCTGGCGCAGAAAAAAAGCCATGTCGACGGGCTCAGCGCCGCTGAAGCCGCCGAGCGTTTGCAGACCTTCGGCCCGAACGCCTTGCCGGAGAAAAAAGGCAAGCCAGCCTGGCTGCGCTTCCTTGCCCACTTTAACGACGTCCTGATTTTCGTCCTGCTGGCCGCCGCCGCGCTCACCGCGGTTATGGGGCACTGGGTCGATACCCTTGTCATTCTTGGCGTCACGGTGATCAACGCCCTGATCGGCCATATCCAGGAGAGCAATGCCGAAAAATCGCTACAGGGCATCCGCAATATGCTCTCCAGCGACGCGCGCGTGCAGCGCAGCGGTAAACACGAAACCATCCCGACCCGCGACCTGGTGCCGGGCGATATTGTGATTCTGCGCGCGGGCGACCGCGTGCCGGCCGATATGCGCCTGATTGAGAGCCATAATCTGCGGGTTGAAGAAGCCATTCTGACCGGCGAGTCGACGGTGGTGGATAAAACCACCGACGCGCTGGAAGGCGAACTGCCGCTGGGCGACCGTACCAATATGCTCTTCTCCGGCACGACCATCAGCGCCGGCGGCGGCGTTGGCGTGGTGACCGCAACCGGCCAGGATACCGAACTCGGCCACATCAACCAGATGATGGCGGGCATTGAAAAGCACCGTACGCCGCTGCTGGTGCAGATGGATAAGCTCGGTAAAGCGATCTTCGTTATCATCCTGGCGATGATGGCTGCGCTGTTCGTCTTCAGCCTGGCGCTGCGCGATATTCCTCTCGGCGAGCTGCTGCTCTCCCTGATTAGCCTGGCGGTGGCCGCCGTGCCGGAAGGCTTACCGGCGATTATCTCGATTATTCTCTCTCTGGGCGTACAGGCAATGGCGCGTCAGCGGGCGATTATCCGCAAACTGCCGACGGTGGAAACCCTGGGCGCCATGACCGTGGTGTGCTCGGATAAAACCGGCACCCTGACGATGAACGAGATGACCGTTAAAGCGATCATCACCGCCGACTGCTGCTACCGCGTCGAAGGCGACAGCTACGAGCCTCAGGGTAACATCTGCCTGGAAGGCAGCAACGAGCCGGTGCAAATTAAACCGGGCAGCGTGCTGGAAACCTATTTGCGCACCATCGATCTGTGTAACGACAGCCAGATGATTCAGGACGAGCGCGGCCTGTGGGGCATTACCGGCGGGCCAACCGAAGGCGCGCTGAAGGTGCTGGCGGCGAAAGCGCGGCTGGAGCCCGTCGATGCCCGCCTGGTCGCGAAAATCCCGTTCGACTCGCAGTACAAGTACATGGCGACCCACCAGAAAATGGGCGACGTCGAGCAGGTGCTGATTACCGGCGCGCCGGACGTGATTTTTGCCCTGTGCCGCCAGCAGATGAGCAAGCAGGGGGCGGTGCCGTTTGAGCCGCAGTACTGGGAAGAGGAGATGGCGCGCTTTGCCCGCCAGGGCCTGCGTATGGTCGCCGCTGCCTACAAACCGGCTGACGTCGGCAGCACCACGCTGTCCCACGACGATCTGCGCGAAGGGCTGGTGTTCCTCGGCATTGCCGGAATGATGGACCCGCCGCGTCCGGAAGCGATCGACGCTATCCACGCCTGCCAGAACGCGGGGATCCGCGTGAAGATGATTACCGGCGATCACCCGCAGACGGCGATGAGTATTGGCCAGATGTTAGGGATCACCAACAGCAGCCAGGCGATGACCGGCTACCAGCTGGAGCACATGGATGACGCCGAGCTGGCGAAAGCCGCCGTGGAGTTCGATATCTTTGCCCGCACCAGCCCGGAGCACAAGCTGCGCCTGGTGAAAGCGCTGCAGGATAACGGTGAAGTGGTTGGCATGACCGGCGATGGCGTCAATGACGCTCCGGCGCTGCGTCAGGCCGACGTCGGGATCGCCATGGGCATTAAGGGCACTGAGGTGACCAAAGAGGCCGCCGATATGGTCCTGACCGATGACAACTTTGCCACTATTGCCAGCTCGGTCAAAGAGGGGCGCCGGGTCTACGATAACCTGAAAAAGACCATTCTGTTCATCATGCCGACCAACCTGGCGCAGGGGCTGTTGATTATCATCGCCCTGCTGGCGGGGAACATTATCCCGCTGACGCCGGTACTGATTTTGTGGATGAACATGGCCACCTCCGCCACGCTCTCCTTTGGCCTCGCGTTTGAAGCCGCCGAGCGCAACGCCATGAACCGACCGCCGCGTAAAACCGGCCAGCACGTCATGGATGCCTTCGCCGTCTGGCGCGTCGCCTTCGTCGGCACGATGATCGCCGTCGCCGCCTTTATTCTTGAAGCCTGGCTGGCGCCGCGCGGCCACAGCCCGGAGTTTATCCGCACCGTCCTGCTGCAGATGCTGGTCACCGCGCAGTGGGTCTACATGATTAACTGCCGCAGCAGCGACAGCTTCTCGCTGAATATGGGGCTTCTGCGTAACAAAGGCATCTGGCTGGTGAGCGGCGTGCTGCTGCTGATGCAGCTGGTCATCATCTACGTACCGGTGATGCAGACGATGTTTGGCACCGAAGGGCTGCCGCTGCGCTACTGGTTCATCACCCTGGTCATCGGTATCGCGATGTTCCTGGTGGTGGAAGTTGAGAAGCGCCTGACTCGTCGTTTCCGCAAAGCCGCGTAGCGTGTCTGACCCGTCCGGCGTCCCTTCTCCTGCGGGGAAGGGACGCCGCATCGTCGTAAGGAATTCCCCATGAACAAGATCATCCGCTCCGCCCTGCTGGCCTGCGGCCTGGCAGGCTACGCGCTTATCGCCGCCGCCGCGCCGGCCATTCCGGTGCGCGTTGCCACCGTTGAACAAGCGCCGCATGCCGATGAACGGCAAATCTCCGGCCGCGTTGAGGCCATTCACGCCGTCGACGTTCGCGCCCGTACCGAAGGGACGATCGTGCAGCGCCATTTCCAGGATGGGCAGTACGTCAAAAAAGGCGAGCCGCTATTTACGCTGGATGACGCCCAGCCGAAAGCCGCGCTGGCGCTCGCACAGGCCGAACTGAAAAGCGCGCAGGCTTCCCTGCGCCAGGCCCAGCAGCTGTTGAGCCGCTATCAGCAGCTGAAAAATAACCATTCTATCAGCCGTCATGACGTGGATACCGCGCAGATGCAGCGCGATGTCGCCGCCGCCGCCGTAGAGCAGGCGCAGGCGCGCATTACCGCCCAGCAGATAACGCTCGGCTATACCCGCATTACCTCGCCGGTGAGCGGGCGCGTCGGCCATAGTCCTTTTCACGTCGGCAGCCTGGTCAATCCCGCCAGCGGCGTGCTGGTTGAAGTGGTCCAGCTCGATCCGATTCGCGTGGCGTTCTCGCTCGATGAATCCGCCTTTTTCGCGAAAGCAGGGCAGCACACGGATATCGCCGCGATGAAGCAGGCGTGGCTGGCGCAGGTGGAGTTGGATGGACGGCGTGAAGACGGCGTCCTGACCTCCGTTGATAACCGTATTGATAGCCGCACCGCCAGCGTGGCGCTGCGCGCTGAATTTGCTAACCCGCAGCACCGTTTACTGCCGGGCGGCAACGTCACGGTTTTCTTCCGTCCGCAGCAACTTAAGGAGAGCCCGATGATCCCGGCCTCTGCGCTACAGCAGGATGCACTGGGCTTTTACTGCTGGGTCGTAACGGCGAACAACACCGTGACGATGCGCCGTTTAGCGCCCGCCGGTCAGCATGGCCAGAGCTTCGTGGTGGCGGATGGCCTGAAAGCGGGAGAGCGCGTAGTGACGGAAGGTGCCCAGCGCCTGCGTGACGGCGCGGCCATTCAGTTGCTGAGTGAATAAGGGAGAGGGGATGCTGACATTTTTTATCCGACGCCCGCGCTTTGCGATGGTGATTGCCCTGCTGATGACCTTTGTCGGCGCGGTCTCGCTAAAGCTGATCCCGGTCGAGCAGTATCCGCAGATTACGCCGCCGGTCATCAACGTTAGCGCCAGCTGGCCTGGCGCCAGCGCGGCGGACGTAGCGGAAGCTATTGCCGCGCCGCTGGAGACCCAGCTCAACGGCGTCGATCATATGCTGTACATGGAGTCCACCAGTTCCGATGAGGGGACCTACAGCCTGAGCCTGACCTTTGCTGCCGGAACCGACGCCGATTTAGCCGCAATCGACGTGCAGAACCGCGTGTCGCAGGCGGTGGCGCAGCTGCCTGCCGACGTGCAGCAGAACGGCGTACAGGTGCGAAAGCGGGCGACAAACCTGCTGATGGGGGTGAGTCTCTACTCTCCGCTCGGCACCCTGTCGCCGCTGTTTGTCAGCAACTACGCCAGCACCCAGGTGCGCGAGGCGCTGGCGCGTCTTCCCGGCGTCGGGGAAGTGCAGATGTTCGGCGCGCGCGACTACAGCATGCGCATCTGGCTGCGCCCCGACCGCATGAACGCGCTGAATATCACGACCGACGATATTGCCCTTGCGCTGCGCGAGCAGAACGTGCAGGGCGCGGCGGGGCAGGTAGGCACGCCGCCGGTGTTTAACGGCCAGCAGCAAACGCTGACCATCAACGGTATTGGGCGATTAAGCGATGCCGCCGGTTTCGGACAAATTGTGGTTCGCAGCGGCGAACGCGGCCAGCTGGTACGCCTGTCCGACGTGGCGACTATTGAACTGGGCGCTCGCAGCTACAGCTCCGGCGCGCAGCTCAACGGCAAAGACTCCGCCTATCTCGGCATCTACCCGACGCCCACCGCTAACTCGCTGCAGGTCGCTACTGCGGTACGCGCCGAGCTGACCCGGCTGCATGCGCGCTTCCCGGCGGATCTCACCTGGGAGGTGAAGTTTGATACTACCCGCTTTGTTGCGGCGACGATCAAAGAGATCGGCGTGTCGCTGGCGCTGACCCTGCTGGCGGTGGTGGTGGTGGTCTCCCTGTTCCTGCAGAGCTGGCGGGCGACGCTGATAGTCGCGCTGGCCATCCCGGTGTCGCTTATCGGTACCTTCGCGGTGCTCTACGCGCTGGGCTACAGCGCCAATACCCTGAGTCTGTTTGCGATTATCCTCGCCCTGACGATGGTGGTAGATGACGCTATCGTGGTGGTGGAGAATGTGGAAACAAAAATGGCGGAGGGGCTGGATCGCGGCGCCGCAACCGCCGAAGCGCTGCGGCAAATCGCCGGGCCGGTGATCGCCACGACCCTGGTGCTGCTGGCGGTGTTCGTGCCGGTGGCAATGCTGCCGGGGATCGTTGGCGAGCTGTATCGCCAGTTTGCGGTCACCTTATCGACGGCGGTGACGCTGTCGAGCGTGGTGGCGCTGACCCTGACGCCTGCGCTGTGTGCGCTGCTGCTGCGTCCGCGTCCGGAGCGGCCTGCCGCCATCTGGCGCGGCTTTAACCGCGGTCTGGATACGGTGCGGGACGGCTACGGGCGTCTGGTCGGGGGCATGAATCGCCGTCCCTGGCTGGCGCTGGCGGCGACGGTAGCCGCGGCAGGGCTGGTGGTATTGAGCTTTACCACAATGCCGAAAGGCTTTCTGCCGCAGGAAGATCAGGGTTATTTCTTTGCCAGCGTGCAGCTGCCAGAAGCCGCCTCGCTGGAGCGTACCGAGGCGGTAATGGCCCAGGCGCGGGAGCTGCTGTTGAGGAACCCGGCGGTTGAGGATGTGATTCAGGTGTCCGGTTTTAATATTCTCAACGGCACCAGCGCCTCGAACGGCGGGTTTATCTCCGTGATGCTGAAAGAGTGGCATCAGCGGCCGCCGCTGGACGCGGTGATGGAAAAACTACAGGGCCAGCTGCTGGGGCTGCCGGAAGCGACGATTATGGCTTTTGCGCCGCCGACGCTGCCGGGGCTGGGCAACGCCTCTGGATTTGATTTACGCATTCTGGCGCAGGCTGGACAATCGCCGGCGGAGCTGGAGCAGGTCACCCATCAGGTCCTGCGAATGGCCAACCAGCATCCGCAGCTTAGCCGGGTCTTTACCACCTGGAGCAGCAATGTGCCGCAGCTGACGCTCACCGTCGATCGCGACCAGGCGGCCCGGTTGAACGTACCGGTGGCAAGAATTTTCAGCAGCCTGCAGACCGCGTTTGGCGGCACCCGCGCCGGCGATTTCAGCATCAATAATCGTGTCTACCACGTGGTGATGCAAAATGAGATGCAGTGGCGCGAGCGGGCCGAGCAGATTAGCGAGCTTTACGTGCGTAGCGACAGCGGCGAGCGGGTGCATCTGAGTAATCTGGTGACGATTACGCCAACGGTTGGCGCGCCGTTTATTCAGCAATATAACCAGTTCCCGTCGGTATCGATAAGCGGTTCGGCGGCTGAAGGCGTCAGCAGTCGGGCGGCGATGGCGGTGATGGAGCAGATTTTACAATCGAATCTGCCGCACGGTTATGACTATGCCTGGAGCGGCATCTCGTGGCAGGAGCAGCAGACCGGTAACCAGGCGGTATGGATCGTGCTGGCGGCGGTGGCGATGGCGTGGCTGTTTCTCGTCGCCCAGTATGAGAGCTGGACGCTGCCGGCGAGCGTGATGCTGTCGGTGCTGTTCGCTATCGGCGGGTCCCTGCTGTGGCTATGGTGGGCCGGTTATGCCAACGATGTGTACGTGCAGATAGGGCTGGTGCTACTGATCGCGCTGGCGGCGAAAAACGCGATTTTGATCGTCGAGTTTGCCCGGGCGAAGCGTGAAGAGGGGATGTCGATCGTCGACGCCGCCCGCGAAGGGGCTACCCGTCGCTTCCGCGCGGTGATGATGACGGCGGTCTCCTTTATCATCGGGATTGTGCCGATGATGCTCGCCACCGGCGCCGGGGCGCAGAGCCGGCGGATTATCGGTACCACGGTGTTCAGCGGCATGCTGGTGGCGACGGCGATCGGCATTCTGTTTATTCCGTCGCTGTACGTGCTGTTCCAGCGCCTGCGCGAGTGGGTGCACCGCCGGATGTAGGTGGCCCGGACCTGGTAGCCCGGACAGGCGCGTCAAGAGCCGCCTCCGGGACGGTGTTGAGGGGTTCCGTTCACTATTATTCCGCAGAAAATGTCTCACCGCGGTAGGTGAACGGGTAAAGGGGGAGAAAACCGTCTCCCCCTTTACAATCCCCGCGGTCCCGCAAAGAAATCGGTGCTACGCACAGCGCTCACCTCCCGGACCTCAGCCTGCGGTCGGCTCAACTCGACCTTACTCGTCCCATCCCTGGGACTCGCCCCTACGGGGCCAGCGCAAGCGCTGTTCAAAATTGCTCCAGGCAATTTTGTCGTGTCTCGATTCGCCTCTGTCCGCCATCCCTGGCGGCCAGCCCTTGTCTTCGGCCCTCCGGTTCGCCGATTTCAGCGGGGGCCAGGGCATCGCTGCATATCACGTCGTTTCAGAGGCATATCCACAGCGGCATAAAAATCTCCCGGGGGCTACTCCCCGCAGACGATGTTATTAAGACTATCTGCTCTCCACCGCGATCATGGTGACGAACGGATGGTACTGCCACGGCACGCTGCCGCCTTTCCGGTACATCTTCGAAATGGTGCCGTCGAGATAGAGCATCTGGCGCACGTTGAGCCTGGATTGCGCGTAGCAGGCGAAATCGTAGAAATTGGTTTCGCGCTCGCTGAGCATAAATACCACTTTGCCATCGCCGGTGATGCCCACACCGTTACGCAACTTGCGCGAGCTGGCGGACGGCTTCAGCCGCCAGTTGATCTTGCCGTTTTCAATTAGCATTGGCCCCGACTGCACGGCGTATTGAATGGCTGGCGACGGCTTGAATTTATCAATGCTGACAATTCCCGCGTTTTGCCCTCGCAGATAAAACACCCCGCCGGGACGAATAAAAAAGTTGCCGCCGCCGGAGGCGCGGTTAAGCGGGATCAACTGCCGGCCTTTCTCGATATACAGCCCCAGCGGCGCGTAGGCTTTATCATAAATTCCGCCGTTCATCGCCATCTGCACCTGCCCGTTGCGGTCGATATCCGCCAGCAGCGAGCGCAGCGACCCCCAGGCTTTGCCGTCCTCTTTTTGCCAGTACATCACAATGCGCTCGCGCTGCGGATCGACGCGATAGCTTTGCAGCGTGAGCGATGGATCGGTCAGCGAGCATTTCCCGCTGGCGAAGGCGGGCAAAGATACCAGTAGCAGCGGCAGAAGAGAGAAAAAGCGCACGACAAGTTCCAGAAAGACGACGAAAGCGTGCAGTATACCCTGTTACCGCCGCTACGCCGTCCAGATCTCGCAGTGCTTTTGCACCAGTCCGATTAAGGAACCGCCGTTGGCGACGAACTCGCGCATCTGCTGCGGCTCGCTGCGAGCCTGCTTCGCCTGGCGCACAATCGCCTCCAGCGCGCTGCCGGCATTCAGCTTATGGGCGCTGGGCGCCAGTTTATCCGCCAGCTGTAGAATTTCTTCGCGAAAGGTTCGCTGTTCGCCGCCGTTCACATCGGTGTTGATCCCGTCCAGGCCATAGCGACAGGCCTGATAGCGGTTGAAGGGGTACAACAGGTAATCTTCGGGCTGATGTTTAAACGGCCGTTCCGTCAGCAGCCAGCAGGCAATAATCTGGATAAACCCGGCGATATTTACCGCCTGGGTAATCGTCAGCGGGGTATCCATCACTCGTACCTCAACGGTGCCAAAGCGCGGGCTGGGGCGAATATCCCAGTGCAGATCCTTCATGCTATCAATCATGCTGGTATAGCTAAGACGACGAAACAGGCCGATAAACGCCTGCCAGTTATTGACCCACGGCATCGGGCCGTTATCGGGATAAGCGGCAAAAAGATTAAGCCGCGAGCAGGCAAAGCCGCTATCGGTGCCGTCGAGCCAGGGAGAGGCCGCATTCAGCGCGATAAAATGCGGCACGAAGCGCGACAGGCCGTGCAGAAGATAAATCGCATCATCGCCATTTTGACAGCCCACGTGCACGTGCTGGCCGAAAATAGTCGCCTGCTTCGCCAGGTAACCAAAGTGCTCAACGGTTTTCAGGTAGCGCTGGTTATCGCTGATCTGCTGGCGCTGCCAGCTTTGAAACGGATGCGTTCCGCCGCCGCAGATTTGTACATGATGGCGGGCGGCGGCACGCAGCACCGCCTGTTGGATCGCGCTCAGTTGCGCCGTGGCCTGATGGATATCGCGACAGACGCCGGTGGCGATTTCCAGCATGCTTTCGGTGATGTCATGTTTGGCCTCGCCCGCTTTCAGCGTGCCCTGGACCTCATCAATAAGCGCGGAAGAGTCCTGGCTCAGATCGAAGCCCGGTGGGTTGACGACCTGGAGCTCCAGCTCGATGCCAAGGGTAAACGGCTCGGAGCGGTGAAAATCAGGTAACGGCATGGCGACTCCCTCTTTCTCTTTATCAGAAAGTATAGAAGACAATGCCTCAAACTGATGATTTGCCGAATATTATGAATTTAATTTATAGAAAATAACGCCACGTGATTATCCCTTTCAAAAGAAAGTAAGGCTGGTGCAATCCTGCAACACATTTCCCGTCAGTGGTGCAAAAAGATAAGCTGATTCTATTTTTCAATGAAAATCATCGAGATAATATAAGTCATCCTTATTTTATACGCCGTTTCGCCCTTATTTCCCGCCCTTGCAGAACTGGTATGCATCTTGCCTGTTAGTTAGCGACTTTTATTTAACAGGGACAATGTGATGCTGAAGAAAAAAATATTTTCGCCTGGATGCCATCTCGCCGTTGCTGTTAGCGGGGCATTGGCGTTGTTTGCCAGCGTGTCGGCCCATGCCTCAACTCTGCGGATCGCCATGACTGCCGCCGATATTCCTTTGACCCTCGGGCAGCCCGATCAGGGTTTTGAAGGGAACCGTTTCACCGGCATTCCGCTTTACGACGCCCTTGTTGAATGGGATCTGTCGCAAGGCGAAAAGCCCAGCGGTCTGGTGCCGGGACTGGCAACCGAGTGGCACGTTGACCCGCAAAATCAAAGCCGCTGGATTTTCACCCTGCGCCCGGGGGTTAAATTTCACGATGGCTCGGAGGTCAATGCCGACGCCATCGTCTGGAACGTGGAGAAGGTACTGAATAAAGCCGCGCCGCAGTATGCGCCAGGCCAGATTGGCAACACTCTCTCACGCATGCCGACCCTGACCGGCGCGGAGAAAATTGATGACCATACCGTGGCGCTGACCACCGCCGAACCTGACGCGCTGCTGCCCTACAACATCACCAATCTGTTTATCGTTTCGCCCACCGCGTGGCAAAAGCTGTATGACGCGGTGCCGGCAAGCGCTGGCGATACCGCGGCGCGCAGCAAACAGGCATGGACCGAGTTCGCCGCCCATGCGGTGGGCAGCGGCCCGTTCAAAATGGAAAAACTGGTTCCCCGCCAGCAGCTGATCCTCGATAAGAACCCCGACTACTGGAACAAAGAACGTATTCCACGGGTGGATAAAGTGGTGCTGATCCCGCTGCCGGAAGCTAACGCCCGCACCGCGGCGCTGCTCTCGAAGCAGGTGGACTGGATTGAAGCTCCGGCTCCGGACGCGGTCGATCAGATAAAAGCGCAGGGTTTTAAAATCTATGCCAACACCCAGCCGCACCTGTGGCCGTGGCAGTTCTCCTTTGAAGAGGGATCGCCGTGGAAAGATATTCGCGTGCGTAAAGCCGCCAACCTGTGCCTGAACCGCGCCGAGCTTAAAAGCTATCTCGGCGGCTATATGACCGAAGCGACCGGCGTCTACGAGGCCGACAGCCCGTGGCACGGCAAGCCCACTTTCCAGATCAAATATGACCCTGAAACCGCCCGCAAGCTGATGACCGAAGCCGGCTATAGCGCCGGTAAACCGCTGCACGTCACGGTTGCCACCTCGGCCTCCGGCTCCGGGCAGATGCAGCCGCTGCCGATGAACGAGTACATCCAGCAGAGCCTGAAAAGCTGCTTCTTTAACGTCGACATTAAAGTTAATGAATGGAACACCCTGTTTACCAACTGGCGTCTCGGGGCGAAAGATCCATCGGCGAAAGGGATCGACGCGATCAACGTTAGCGCCGCAGTTAACGATCCCTATTTCGGCATGATCCGCTTCTCCACCGCGAAAGCCTTCCCGCCGGTAGCGACCAACTGGGGCTATTTCTCGACGCCGGAAACCGAAAAGCTGGCGGCGGCGGTAAAGCACGCGTTTACCACGGCTGAAATGGATAAAGCCGCGGGCGAACTGCACGCCGCGCTGGTCGATCAGGTGCCGTTCCTGTTCGTCGCTCACGATGTCGGGCCAAGGGCGATTTCGCCTGCCGTCACCGGAGTGGTGCAGCCGCAAAGCTGGTTTATCGACCTTAGCCTGGTGAGCAAAAAAGAGTAATTGATTCGGGAGCAAGAGATGATCAATACCCTGCTATATCGCATCCTGCTGGCCGTCCCCACCATGCTCGGGGTCGCGGTGATCTGTTTTATGCTGGTGCAGATAGCACCGGGCGACCCGCTGGTGTCGGTGATGCCGCCGGACGCCTCGGAATCGCTGCGTCAGACCTTAATGCAGGCCTACGGCTTTGATAAACCGCTGCCGCTGCAGTTTGTGCACTGGCTATGGCGGGCGCTGCACGGCGATTTGGGCATGTCGGTCGCCACCGGCCGTCCGGTCATCGACGAGGTCATGACGGCGGTGACCTACTCTCTGCGTCTGGCGCTGCTGGCGACGGCGATCGGATTTGTGCTGGGTAGCCTGTTTGGTTTTGTCGCCGGCTATTTTCGTAACAGCATTATTGACCGCCTGGCCTCGGTGCTGTCGGTATTCGGCGTCAGCGTGCCGCACTACTGGCTGGGGATGCTGCTGGTTATCGTTTTTAGCGTCAAATTCGCGCTGCTACCGGCAACCGGCGGCGGGCCAATCGGCGAGGTGGGCTGGCAGTGGGACTGGGAACACCTGCAGTTCATGCTGCTGCCGGCCTTCACGCTGTCGGTGATCCCGACCGGCATCATCGCCCGCACCGTTCGTTCACAGGTGGCGGACATTCTCAGCCAGGAGTTTATCGTCGGCCTGCGCGCCCGGGGGCTCAACGAATCGCGGATCTTTCTGCATGTGGTGAAGAATGCCGCTCCGACCGCGCTGGCGGTGATGGGGCTGCAGGTCGGCTATCTGATGGGCGGCTCGATTCTGGTGGAGACGGTTTTCTCCTGGCCCGGCACCGGCCTGCTGCTGAACACCGCCATTTTCCAGCGCGACCTGCCGCTATTGCAGGGCACCATCTGGGTACTGGCGCTGTTCTTTGTCCTGCTCAATCTGCTGGTGGATATGCTGCAAACCAGTCTCGACCCGCGAATTAAGAGGAGCTGACGATGGTGGATACCGTGACGACCAAAGGCATTGCCGTCCCTGCCAGGACGGTCGCCAGGCAAGGCTACTGGCGCGGCGTGTTTGGCCGCCTGCTGCGCGACCCGGGCGGGGTATTCGTCGGCGCGATCATTCTCGTTCTGCTGGCGCTGGCGCTGTTCGGCCCCTGGCTGATCGTTAAAGATCCGTATCAAACGTCGATGTTTTTACGCCTCAAGCCGATCGGCACCGACGGCTTTCCGCTGGGCTCCGATGAGCTCGGGCGCGATATGCTATCAAGGCTGATTCTCGGCACAAGGCTATCGCTGTTTATGGGGATTGTCCCGGTGGTGTTGGCCTTTTTTATCGGCGGGGCCATCGGCATTATCGCCGGCTATGCGGGCGGCAAAACCAACACCCTGATCATGCGCACCGTGGACGTATTTTATGCTTTCCCCTCGGTGCTGCTGGCGATCGCGCTTTCCGGCGCGCTGGGCGCGGGTATCGGTAACGCGCTGCTATCGCTGACCCTGGTGTTCGTGCCGCAGGTGGCGCGTATTGCCGAAAGCGTCACCGCGCAGGTGCGGCATATGGACTACATCGACGCCGCCCGGGCCACCGGGGCCAGCGCGTTCACTATTATTCGCGTCCAGGTGCTGGGCAACGTGCTGGGGCCGATTTTCGTCTTCTCCACCGGCCTGATTTCGGTGTGCATGATCCTCGCCTCCGGGCTCTCATTTCTCGGCCTCGGGGTTCGTCCACCGGAGCCGGAGTGGGGGTTGATGCTGAACACCCTGCGCACGGCGATTTATACCCAGCCGTGGGTGGCGGCGCTGCCCGGTCTGATGATTTTTATCACCTCCATTTCGTTCAATATCCTCGCGGACCGCCTGCGTGCGGCAATGGCGATTAAGGAGTAAGCGATGCAACCCTTTACGAATATCGACCTCGGCGGGCCGGCGCAGCCGCTGCTCAAGGTTAACAATCTGCTGAAGCATTTTCCCGCCGGCGGCGGCAAAGCGCGCGAAGTGGTACAGGCGGTGGATGACGTCAGTTTTTCGGTGATCAAAGGCGAAACCCTCGGCGTCGTGGGGGAGTCGGGCTGCGGTAAATCGACCACCGCCCGGCTGCTGATGCAGTTGCTTAAGCAGGACAGCGGGGAGCTGATCTTTGACGGCCTGGAAGTGGGCTCATCGCGCCTGCCGATGAAAGCGTATCGCCGCCAGGTACAGATGGTTTTCCAGGATAGCTACGCCTCGCTCAACCCGCGCATGACCATGGAAGAGAGCATTGCCTTCGGTCAGCGGGTACACGGCGTCAGCGCCAAAGAGGCCAGCGAGTACGCCCGCTATCTGCTGGCGCACGTTGGCCTTGAGCCGGGACGTTTTGCGCACCGCTATCCGCACGCGCTCTCCGGCGGCCAGCGCCAGCGCGTGAATATCGCCCGCGCGCTGGCGATGAAGCCCAGGCTGGTGATCCTCGACGAGGCGGTCTCAGCGCTGGATAAATCGGTAGAAGCTCAGGTTCTGCAGCTGTTGCAGGAGCTGAAGCGGACGCTGGCGCTGACCTATGTGTTTATCAGCCACGATCTGCACGTGGTGCGCTGGCTGTCGGACCGCATCCTGGTCATGTATCTCGGCGAGGTGGTGGAGATTGGCCCGGCGGAGCAGCTGTTTACCGCCTCGGCCCACCCCTATACCCGGGCGCTGTTAAGTTCGATGCCGTCGATGGACCCGCATAATCGCACCTTAACCTCGCCGCTGAGCGGCGATCCGCCCAGCCCGATTTCTCCGCCCTCCGGCTGCCGCTTTCATACCCGTTGCCCGCATGCCAGAGCGGTGTGCGCGGAGGTGAAACCGACGCTCGAAAGCGTCGGCGAGGGGCACCTGAGCGCCTGCCTGATGGCGCAGCCCGCGTCGCCCTGGCAGCAAAAAATCGCCATTCAGGAGGTGAGCCATGTCGCATGAAGCTTACGTCCATATCCGCGACCTGCGGGTTGAGTTTCGCCGCGACGGTCAGACGGTCAACGCGGTCAACGGCGTCTCCTTTGATGTACAAAAAGGCGAGGTGATGGCGCTGATCGGCGAATCTGGCTCCGGTAAAAGCGTCACCCTGCGCGCCCTGATGCGCCTGCATCCGCCGAAAAGCAGCGTGCTTTCCGGCACGCTGAGGGTCGGGGAAGAGGAGGTGTTGAAGATGAGCGCCGGGCAGCTGCGGCGCTACCGCGGCGCGCGCTGCGCGATGATTTTCCAGGAGCCGCTGCTGGCCTTCGACCCGGTCTATACCGTGGGCCAGCAGATTGTCGAAGGGCTGCGTCGCCACGAAGGCCTGTCGCGACAGGCGGCGCGGGAAAGGGCGCTGGAGGCGCTGCGCCAGGTACGCATTCCGAGCCCCGAGCGGCGGCTGGATGCTTACCCGCACGAGATGTCCGGCGGAATGCGCCAGCGGGCGATGATTGCCCTCGCGCTCTCCTGCAACCCGCAGCTGCTGCTGGCGGATGAGCCAACCACCGCGCTCGATGCCACGGTGCAAATCCAGATCCTGATCCTGCTGCGCGAGCAGCAAAAGCAGCGCGATCTGTCGATCATTTTTGTGACCCACGATATCGGCGCGGCGGTGGAGATCGCCGACCGGGTAGCGGTAATGTACGCCGGACGCATCGTGGAAGAGGCGTCGATTGAGGAGATTCTGTATCGTCCGCGCCATCCCTATACCCAGGTGCTGCTGGGCAGCCGGCCGAAAGAGGGGCTGAAAAAGGGCGACGCGCTGCACTGTATCCCCGGCTCGCCGCCGGATCTCTCGCGTCTGCCGCCCGGCTGCGCGTTCGCCGATCGCTGTCCGCACGCGCGCCCCGCCTGTGCGCAGAGCCAGCCGGCTACCGAACCGGCCGGGCCGCGTCACGTGGTGAGCTGCCATCGCTGGCGTGAGCTGAGTGCGTCCGTTGAAAACCAGGCGCTGTACGCCTGAAGCCATGAGGAAAGCAGTATGCAGGATGATATTCGCGCTTTTATGCCCTATCCGCCGCATCCGGTGGCGCATGCGCTAAGCGGGCCGCTGAGCGGGTTAACTTTTGCGGTCAAAGATCTGTTTGACGTAGCGGGCTACCCCACCGGCGGCGGCAATCCGCATCTGCTGGCGCTGTCCGGGGTGAAAACCCGCACCGCGCCGGTGGTGCAAAAATTATTAGATAACGGCGCGCGCTTTATCGGTAAAACCCATACCAGCGAGCTGGCGTATTCGATGAGCGGGCACAACGTGCATTACGGCACTCCGCGCAACGGCGCCGCGCCGAATCATATCCCCGGCGGATCGTCGTCCGGCTCGGCGTCGGCGGTATCGAACGAGGCGTGCGACTTTGCCCTCGGCAGCGATACCGGCGGCTCGGTACGCACGCCGGCAAGCTACTGCGGACTGTTTGGCCTGCGCCCGACCCATGGCCGACTCTCCCTCGACGGCTGCCAGCCGCTATGCGCCACCATGGATACCTGTGGCTTCTTTGCCCGCTCGCCGGAGGTCTTTTCCACCGTCGCCGCCTGTCTGTTCGACGATGGGCGAGCGGATATCACCGGCGTGCGGCTGGCCAGCCATGAAGGGCTGTTTTCCCGCCTGCCGCTGCGCAGCCAGCAGGCGCTGCTGCCGGTCCGCCAGGAGCTGGCGCGCTTATTCGGCCCGGTAACGCCGCTCGGCGCGCCGCTGCCGGACGTGGATGATATCTATCTCGCCTTCCGCCAGATTCAGGGCTACGAAGCCTGGCAGGCGCAGGGGGAAACCATTGAGCGCTACGGCCTGCAGCTGGGGCCGGACGTCCGCGAGCGTTTTTTCTGGGGCAAAGCGGTCACCCGCGCGCAGTTTGACGCCGCCTGCCAGCAGCGCGAGCGTTTTACCGCCTGGTGGGACGCGCAGTTGGGCGATGCGGTCCTGGTGATGCCGACCGTTCCCGACGGCGCGCCGCTGCTGACGGCGCAGGCCGAAGAGATAGAGGCGGTCCGCCGCCTGTCTCACGATCTGCTGTTAATTTCCGTCATGACCCAACGTCCGCAGGTGACGCTGCCGGTTGCCCGGACGGGCGGCCTGCCGCTGGGAATTTCATTTTTGGGCCCGCGCGGCAGCGATCGTCTGCTGGTCGAGCTGGCCGCCGCGTTTATGCAAGGAGACCGAAATGAGCAGTGATGTCCTTTTTACCCCGATAACCGAAACCACCGCCTGCCGGGTCAATGGCGCGCGCCTGTGGGATTCGCTGATGACGCTGGCGGAAATTGGCGCTACGCCGAAGGGCGGCTGCTGCCGTCTGACGCTGACCGATCTTGACCGCCAGGGACGGGATTTGGTGATTAGCTGGGCGCAGGCGGCCGGGATGAGCGTCACCGTCGATAAAATCGGCAACGTATTTATGCGCCGGGAAGGGCGTAATCCGGCGCTGCCGCCGATTGTCTCCGGCAGCCATATTGACACCCAGCCGACCGGCGGCAAATTTGACGGTAACTACGGCGTGCTGGCGGCGCTGGAGGTGGTACGTACCCTGAACGATCGGGAGATTGAAACCGAAGCGCCGATTGAAGTGGTGTTCTGGACCAATGAAGAGGGGTCGCGCTTTGTACCGGTGATGATGGGCTCCGGCGTGTTTGCCGGGGTATTCCCGCTGGAGACCATCTACGCCGCGCAGGATGCGGACGGTAAAACCGTGGGCGCGGAGCTGGCGCGTATCGGCTATATCGGCAGCCAGACGCCGGGCGACCATCCGGTTGGCGCCTACTTTGAAGCGCATATTGAACAGGGGCCGATTCTTGAAGATGAAGAGAAAATTATCGGCATTGTGCAGGGCGTGCTGGGGATCCGCTGGTATGACTGCGTGGTGACCGGCCAGGAGTCCCACGCCGGGCCGACGCCGATGCGCCTGCGTCAGGATGCGTTACAGGTAGCGACCCGCATTATGCAGGAAGTGGTGGCGATTGCCGGGCGCAGCGAGGAAGGGCGCGGTACGGTAGGAAGAGTGCAGGTCTATCCGAATAGCCGTAACGTAGTGCCGGGAGAGGTCACTTTTTCGATTGATATGCGCAATATCAGCGATGCGCTGGTGGATGAGATGGACCGCCAGCTGCGGGCGTTTATCGCCGGGGTCGAGCGGGAGAGCGGCCTGAAGGTGGCGTTGAAAGAGGTGAGCCACTATCCGGCGGCACCGTTCCACCCGGAGTGCCAGGCGGCGATCGCCGACGCCGCGCAGCGGCTGGAGTATCCCGCGCGGGAGATTGTCTCCGGCGCCGGACACGACGCGGTGTATATGAGCTATCTGGCGCCGACCGGGATGATTTTTATCCCCTGTAAGGACGGGATCAGCCACAACGAAATTGAATATGCGTCGCCGGAGCACGTTGAGGCCGGCGCGAACGTGCTGCTGCAGGTGATGCTGCAGTACGCGCGGGTAGTGTAACCGGTTGTCCTCCCCGGTCGCGCTGCGCTTACCGGGGCTACGGGTAGTAGCCCGGACAGGCGCAACGCGCCGCCTCCGGGAAGGTGTAAAGGGTTTCCGTTCACCGCTATACCGCGGGGCGGTAGCCCGGGTAAGGCGTTTACGCCGCGACCCGGGATTTCCGGGCTACAAGGGCAATACAGGCTAGCAGCCAAATTTGCGCGAACCGATAACGCACAGAATCACGCCCAGGGTTACGGTCAGCATCAGTGGGCTGACGGTTTCGTGCAGCAGCGCGGCTGACAGGCCAAGCCCGAAGAACGGCTGTAATAGCTGAAGCTGGCCGACGGCGGCGATACCGCCAGCGGCCAGCCCTTTGTACCAGAAAATAAAACCGATAAGCATGCTAAAGAGCGACACATAGCCGAGCGCAATCCAGGCGGAAACCGAGATGGCGCTCCATGACGCTGGCCGGGTGAGTAACGAGGCGATCAGCATAAAAGGCAGCGCCATAATCAGCGCCCAGCTAATCACCTGCCAGCCGCCAAGCTCCCGGGTCAGCTTAGCACCCTCCGCATAGCCGAGGCCGCAGGCGACCACCGCCGCCAGCATCAGCAGATCGCCGCTAAGCGACGCCGCAGCTTGTTGCGTCAGGGCGAAACCCACCACCAGCAGGCTGCCAATAACGGAAAAGATCCAGAAAGCGCGGCGCGGACGTTCTCCGCCGCGCAGTACGCCAAAAATGGCCGTCATCAACGGCAATAGCCCGATGAAAACGATCGAATGCGCTGAAGTGACGTGGCGCAAAGCCAGCGCCGTGAGGAGCGGAAAGCCGATCACCACCCCTGACGAGACGATGGCCAGGGGGACAAGCTGCGATGCGCGCGGCCGTTTCTGGCGCAATCCGACTACCAGCGCGATAGCGAGGAGCCCGGCGATGGAGGCGCGCAGAAAGGTTAGCAGGAACGGGTTCATATCCAGCACCGCCAGGCGCGTTGCGGGCAGCGAACCGCTAAAAATAATGACGCCCAGTAAACCATTAAGCCATCCGGACCACGGCCCGGGAACCGTTTTATGAACCGCTGAAACTACCACGCTAACCTCGCTTAGTGGGGGGCTGAGCTCGCTTGAGCCATGACTGCGCCGATGGTAATGTGGACAATCCAATACAATCAAATTATTGTCATAGATACATTCACCGATGAAAGCCCGATACAAAGCGGTTGTCGACAGATACGCGCAGGCGATTCAGAGCGGACAGCTGCCGGCCGGAACCCGCCTGCCGACGCATCGTACGCTTGCCGTCGACGAAGGGATCTCGCTGGCCACGGCCACGCGCGTTTATCATGAACTGGAAGCGATGGGGCTGGTCAGCGGCGAAACCGGTCGCGGCACCTTCGTGCGGGACATCGCGCTACCGCCGGGACACGGTGTCGATCAGCAGGCGGTGGCAGCCGATGTTGTGGATCTCAACTTCAACTATCCTTCACTGCCGACGCAGGGGGATGCGCTGCGCGAGGCGCTCAGGCAGCTGGCGGGGGTAGGGGATATCGAGGCTCATCTGCGCTACCAGCCGCATGGCGGACGGCTCCCGGAACGTGAAATTATCGCTCGCTATCTGACCAGCAGCCGCTTTGCCCCTGACGCGGAAAATGTGCTGATCGTCAACGGCGCCCAGCACGGGCTGGCGGTGACCGTGATGGGGCTTCTGCGCCCGGGAGACGTGGTGGCGGTCGATGCGCTCACCTACTCGGGCTTTAAGGTTCTGGCGGCGCTGTATCATCTGGAACTGGCGGCGATCCCCTGCCGCGCGGACGGACCGGATCTGCATGCGCTCCACCGACTATGCCAGCAGCGGCGCGTCCGGGCGGTGTATACCATGCCGACGCTGCACAATCCGCTGGGCTGGGTGCTCAGCCCTCGCCAACGGCAGACGCTGGCGGAACTCGCCCGCCAGCACGACCTGCTGATCGTTGAAGATGCCGCCTATGCCAGCCTGGTGCGCAATCCGCCGCCGCAGCTGGTGAGCTATGCGCCGGAAAGAACGGTATATGTCACCGGCTTCTCGAAAAACGTCGCCACCGGTCTGCGCGTAGGGACGGTCATCTGCCCACCTCGCTATCGGACTGAGATTGAGCGCGCCATACGAGCGACGACGTGGAATACGCCGTCATTGATGAGCTCGCTGATCTGCGCCTGGATTGAAGATGGCACGGTTGCACGCTTTGAAAATGAGAAGCGCCAGGATGCGCGGCAGCGGCAGCGGCTTGCCCGTGCGGCGCTCGACGGGCTGCCCTTCGTGAGCCATGAGGATTCGTACTTTCTCTGGCTACCTCTGGGCGAAGAGAGTCGGGCCGATCGGCTGGCGAAAACGCTGATGGCGCGCCATATTTCCGTGTCGACCGCCGAACCCTTCTGCGTTGCCGCAACTGTTCCGCAGGCGCTGCGCATCGCCCTCGGTTCTGTTCCGCTTGATACCCTGCGCGCGGCGCTGGTCGAGGTTCGCCAGGCCGTGGCATTTGAACAATACCGCTAGCCCATCTGCGCCAGCTGGCCGCGCAGCACCTCCACGCCTTGTTCGATGGCGTCAGGGTTAATGGCGTGAAAGCCCATTCGGAAAAAGTTATCCGGCGGCGCGTCGCTGAGAAAATGCCGGGCGCCGGGCTCGATCAGCACCCCGGCATGGGCGGCGCGCCAGGTCAACTGCTGGGTGTTGATTTGCTCCGGGGTGGCCAGCCAGAAGGCATTGGCGTGTTCGCTGCCGGGGATGATTTGGCATTCTGGCAGGTGCTGCCGCAGCGCGTTATTGAGGCGCTCCCAGCGCTGGGCAGAGTCGTAATGGTAGCGCCGCAGGTGGGTTTCATAATGACCCTGGGCGAGAAAATGGGCCATCTGATACTGAATGTTGGTTGGCGGATGACGATACACCAGCCGCCGCAGCGCCCGGGCTTCGTCAATCAGATCCGGGTCAGCGACCATAAAGCCCAGCCGCAGGCCAGGCGAGAGCGCCTTTGACAGGCTGCTCACGTAGATCACTCGTCCGCAGCGATCGCTGGCCTTCAGCGCCGGCAGCGGGTTGAGCATAAAGTTACTTTCAGAGTCGTAATCGTCCTCAATAATCACCGCATCATGGCGGGCGGCATGCTCCAGCAGCTGGCTGCGGCGCGCTTTGCTCATCGCCACCCCGGTTGGCACCTGATGCCCGGGAGTCACATAGTAGTAATCGCAGGGGGCGTCATTAAGGACGATCCCCTGTTCATCCACCGGATGCGGCACGATATCGGTATCGGCAAGCAGAAAAGTGTTAATAGCCTCGCGAAAACAGGGATTCTCCACGCCAACGCGCGTGCCTGGGGACATCAGCAGGCGGGTCAGCAGGTACAGCGCGTTTTGCGAACCGAGGGTAATCAGAATCTCGTCCGCCGAGGCGACAATTCCGCGTTTGGGCAGCACCCGGGTGCGGATCTGCTCAATCAGCATCGGCACGTCCCGATCGATATGATCCACCACCCACTCCGGGTCCCTTACGCCGCCGTGCAGCCAGTTCGCCGCCGAGCGCCAGGTCGTCAGCGGGAACTGGCGGGTATCGGGCTGACCGTAGATAAACGGATAGCGGTAGTTCATCCAGCCGGCCGGTTTGAGAATCGACTCCTGCTGACTGGGGGTAATTTGCAGCCGCGTGCCCCAGCGTGGTGCAGAACCCGCGTCCTGCGGTGCAGCTTCTGTTACCGTGGAGGGAGCTGCGTGCTGATAATCCGCATGCAGGTAATAACCGCTGCGCGGGCGGCTCACCAGATATCCCTCGTTAACCAGCCCCTCAAACACCAGCGCCGTGGTGTTGCGCGATACCCGCAGCTGGCTGGCCAGCTGGCGGCAGGAGGGGAGCGGCGTGTCGGCGGAAAAAATGCCGCCCAGAATGGCGTTAATCAGCGTTTCGCGCACCTGCTCCTGCAAACCGCGGCGCGGGTCGAAATCAACGTGTAACCGGTGTCGGATCATGGCTGGCTCCTTACTCAAACGCTCTGTACAGGAACCGGAGCAAATTCCATACCACCCTGAGAATGACTGACACATCCGCACGATGAATCTGGCTCTATCCGGAAATTTAAAACGCTCCCTACAGTAAAAACGTATTCATCAGTCGCGGACCGGAACTTCCGTCGGCACATATTTTGCAAAACCTTTTCATGTTCTGGAATGAACACGTCTGGCGAATTAATTAGGGGTGAATTAATGAACAAATCATTAGGTTCAATTTGTCTGGGCGCCATCATGGCGATGGCCTTTTCTTATCACGCAGCCGCCGCAGATCTTCCGGAAATAGAAAAATCCGGCACCCTGAAAGTCGCGACCGAAGATGATTACGCGCCTTTTAACTTTATGAATAACGGCCAGGCGGATGGCTTCAACAAAGATATGCTCGATGAATTACGTAAATACGCGAAATTCAACGTCGACCAGAGCATTCTGCCATGGACCGGATTATTGGCTGCGGTCTCCACCGGGCAATACGACATGGCGTTAACCGGCGCGGTGATTACCGATGACCGTCTCAAGGTCTTTGATTTCACGCCGCCGTGGGCGTCAGCGCAGCACTATTTTGTCAAACGCGCGGGCGATAATTCCCTGAATACCATTGCCGAACTGAGCGGAAAAAAAGTGGGCGTTCAGGCGGGCAGCGCGCTGCTGGCAAGGCTGCCAGAACTGAAAGCAATGCTGGAGAAAACCGGCGGTAAGCTGGGGCCGGTGGTGGAGTATCCCTCCTATCCTGAAGCCTACGCCGACCTCGCCAACAAACGCCTGGACTACGTGATTAACGTGGTTATCTCGGTCAACGACCTGGCGAAGGCTAAGCCGAAGGTGTTTGCCAAAGGTCTGGCGGTATCCGGCCCGGGCTATATGGCGTGGCCGATCCCGAAAAACTCGCCGCAGCTGCTGGCCTATATGACCAAATTTATGAACCACATGAAGGAGACCGGCAAGCTTGCGGAACTCCAGAAAAAGTGGTTTGGCGAAACCTATGACGACCTGCCGACCGAAGCGATTACCAGCCCGGAACAGTTCCATAAATTAGCCGGGCTGTAATGAGTTCTGCGGCGGGAAACCGCCGCCTGTTCAGGTGAAGGAGGGCTTCATGGATGCAATTTCCTGGCAGTTACTGATTGAAGGCGCATGGACGACCCTCTGGATTTCGGCCATCGCCATTGCCTTTGGGGTGGTGATTGGTCTGCTGATCGCGCTGGTGCGCATGCTGCGTATCCCGGTTATCGATCAGCTGCTGGTGGTCTATATCAGCCTTGCCCGCGCGACGCCGCTGGTTACGCTGGTGCTGTTCCTGTTTCTTTCTCTGCCGACCGTCGGAGTTAATCTCGATAAAAACGTCGCGGCGATTGTGGCGCTGACGCTCAACACCTCGGCCTTCAACGCCGAAATCTGGCGCAATGCCTTTCGCACTTTCCCCCGCGAACAGCGGGAAGCGGCGGAGTCGGTAGGGATGCGCCGCTGGGCTTACTTCCGCTACATCATGCTGCCGCAAATGTGGATTGAAAGCCTGCCCGCGCTGGTTAATGAGATGTCGTTCCTGATTAAGGGCAGTCCCGCCATTGCGGTGATTGGCGTGGTGGATTTGACGCGTGTGACCAACCGAATTTCTTCGGTCACCTATGAGCCGCTTTCGCCGATTCTGGCGGCAGGTCTGCTGTACGTGGTGATTATTGGCCTGCTGCTGAAAATGCAGGGGATGGCCGAGCGTAAAGCGAAGCGTCTGGCACGATAAAGAGAGGAGGTGCTATGAATCAGTGGGCCGTTATCTGGTCGGTGCGCGACAGCTTTATTGCCGGTTTACTCGCCACCCTTGAGCTTTTTATTACTGCGGCAATAGCCGGCTTAATTATTGGCGTGGCCCTGTGCTATTTAACCGAGTATCAAAAGAAAACTCTTAACCGGCTTATTATTGGCTTTGTCAGCTTAATGCGGGCGATTCCCTTTTTGATCCTCGCCTATTTGCTCTATTACGGACTGCCGCAAGTGGGTATTAGTCTGGAGCCCTGGACCGCCGGATTGATCGCCCTGATTATCTACCACGGCGCCTATTTCTTTGAGATTTTGCGCAGCCAGCGTCGGGTCTTTTCCGGAGGCTATATCGAGGCGGCGGTAGCGCAGGGGTTCTCGCGCTACAAAATATTCCGCCGCATTATTCTGCCCAATATTTTGTCATCGGCACTACCGCTGATGGGCAATCAGCTGATTATCTGCCTGAAAGATACCGCTTTCCTCAGCATTATCACCGTCCAGGAGATAACCGCCGCGGCTAACAGCGTGCAGGCCACCTATTTTATCCCGTTTAACGCCTTTATTGTCGCCATTGGGCTCTACTGGGCGATCAGCATCCTGCTGGAGCTGTTGATTAAGCGTCTGAGCGCCTGGGGAGCGAGAAGAGGAATGAGTCATGCCTGATACGACTGCTGTAAGCGTCAAAAACGTCTCAAAACAGTTTGATAATGTTGAAGTTCTTCGTGATATCAATCTGACGGTAGAGAAAGGGACCGTGGTGAGCATACTCGGCTCGTCGGGGTCAGGTAAATCAACGCTGCTACGCTGCATGAACTGGCTGGAACAGCCGGATCGCGGCGAGATCCGCATCAGCGGCCAGCGGCTGGGGATTGATGAGCAAAATGGCCGGGCGATGTCCCATCGTCAGCTGTCGAAAATCCGCGAGCGGGTAGGGATGGTGTTTCAGAGCTTTAACCTGTGGCCGCACCTGACGGTGCAGCAGAACGTCAGCGAAGCGCTGCTGCACGTCAAGGGGATGAAGCGTGATGAAGCGAAGGCTATCGCCATGCAGCAGCTGGAGAAAGTGGGGATGGCGCATAAAGCCGACGTTTACCCGATCACGCTCTCCGGCGGACAGAAGCAGAGGGTGGCTATTGCCCGTTCGCTGGCGATGTCGCCGGAGGTGATTCTGTTTGATGAGCCGACATCGGCGCTGGACCCCGAGCTGGTCAATGAGGTGCTGGGGGTGATGAAGGCGCTGGCCGCCGAGGGCTACACGATGGTGGTGGTGACCCACGAGATGGACTTTGCGCGCCAGGTATCGGATGAGGTAGTGTTTCTTGAGAAGGGATTGTTGATTGAGAAAGCGCCGCCGGAGAAGTTTTTCAGCAACCCGGACTCCGAGCGCGTCAGGCAGTTTCTGCAGAGCAGCCGGTAATCTCCAGCGGCCAATCTCCCCGGTCGCGCTGCGCTTACCGGGGCTACGGGTTTCCAGCCGTCTGCGGGGCGGTAGCCCGGGTAAGGCGTTTACGCCGCGACCCGGGATTTCCGGGC